>DATMKA010000114.1:0-26283 GCA_035553595.1 Thermoplasmatota archaeon
GTTGCGGAGCTCCTCCATCCAGAAGCGTGCGACGGCTTCGCGGAAGGCGCGGGGCATGCGCCGGTACTCGGCGAGGCGGTCGCGGCCCTTCTCCGTCAGCTGATAGGACGTTCGGGGGCGGCCCTCGCCGTCCCCCTCGGCCAAGGCCTCAACGTACCCTTCCTTCTCCAGCTTTTGCAGGAGAGGATAGATCTTGTTGCGGTTCGGCTCGTCGCCGAAGAGGTCCGCGAGCTCCTTCAGGAGGGCGTACCCGTGCCTCGGGCTGCGCGAGAGGCGATCCAGGAGGAATGCCTCCAGCAGCCCCCGCATGAGGGTGGCGCTAGGGTCGGCCATGGGAATGGTCCGCGCCTCGGGTCGATAGTCCGTTTCATATAACTTGCTGTACATCTGTAGTGACAAACCGGGAAGGTCCCGGGCCGGACAGGGCGGGTTTGGGCATAAACGCTCGCCCGATAGTTCCGATGCAGCACTTCGAAATTAAATAGAAGTGGTTAAATAGCGGATTTTTGTTATAGAAATCGTACCATTCCGGGGAACTCTTGGGGTGGTTTGGGGATGCACAACTTGAGGAAGTCTACGCCAGCTCACGCTACGGTCGCGCACGTCCGGGAACGCCGCCAGCTTCGCAACGGTCGCGAAGCGACGCCCTGGGAACGCTGGTAATCGCTGAAATTTGGGTTGGCTGGGGGTGTTTTTTCTGGAATTCTCCACAGATGTTCAGCTCGCGCTCGCGCTTTGCACCGTGGCGGCTCTCGCCGTCCGCGTCTACCGCCTGGAGAGGGCGGTGGCCGCTGCTGCGGCGCCCCTGCCTCGAGCAGGCTTTGCCGAGCTCGTGCCGGAGCCGATCCCGGCCGATATTCTCGTGGAGATGCACCTCGCGGTGCTGGGCCTTCTTCCTCCCGCGCCCGGCGCCACGCCCCCGCCGACCCGCCCCTCCCGTTCGTCTTCTCGCAAGCTCAAGCGCCGCGCCCAGGCCCCTCGCCGCCGCGCCCTTGCCCGCGCGCCGCCTGTGGCTGCTGCGCCTGTGGTCGCTGCCGCGCCGGAGCTCGGGCGCTCCCGCGGCCGCGGCGTGCGGGGGCTCCGTCAGCCTCCGCGCCTTCTCGCCGTTCCGCTTCGCGTGGGCCCTTCCGGGGCCCTCTCTGCCTGCCCTGCCTAAGGGTGGCGGGGCAGCGTCCAATTTTTGCGCTTTTTCACCCGAACATCTCAACCTTCTCCCTAGCTCGCCCCCTTGGGACTCCCTTCGTCCCGACCCATTTTTCGGGAATTATAATAACATCTGTTACAACTTTTCACGACATGTTAAGTAAGTTAGATTCAGAAAAGGCTAAAACCCCCCGATGTTATAGGTTCTATACCAAGCGGGCATCCGCCCGATTGGGAATAGAGGGAAAGCAAATGATGATTGAGGCGACAACCCAGATGAAGCTGAACGAGGCGAAGGAGATCAAGGTGAAGATCCCCCTCGACTTCCACGTCAAGCTTCACACCCTCAAGGTCCTCAAGGGCCAGAGCATCAGCGACACCGTTGAGCTCGCCCTGCAGAAGTACTTCAGCGACTTCGCTGGCGACGCCGAGCGCGCCATGTACCACGAGGTTACCACCCGCGCCGTGAACGCCTTCCACAGCTGAGCCGGACTCCGGTTTCTATAACACCTGCCACGCGGGGCGATAGTCTTGGAAATATCCTATCGCCTCAAATACAACGATAGCAAAGTGGCGGTCTTGTGGGAACCATGGGGTTCAGCACCAGCATCACCTGCCCGACCCGTGACCTCAGCCAGATCATGAAGGTCCTCGCCAACGCGGGGTTCCTCGTCCTGGACACCGGGGAACGGATCTCCACGGACGACGGCCTCTTCGCGGAGGCCCGCCTGGACATCCTGCACCTGCAGGAGGCCCGCGGCGAACTCGCGGGCGCCACCTTGGCATAACCGGGCCCCAGCGCGAGCAAGCGTGTGGGGTGCAGGGGCGACGCCCTTGCCCCGGGGTCAAGGGGGCGGGGACAGCCCCCTTGTCACGCAGTGGCGGGCCCGCAGGCACGCCACGGAGTGACCCGGTTTAGGGTCCTCGCCAACGCGGGGTTCCTCGTCCTGGACACCGGGGAACGGATCTCCACGGACGACGGCCTCTTCGCGGAGGCCCGCCTGGACATCCTGCACCTGCAGGAGGCCCGCGGCGAGCTGGCCGGCGTGCCCCTAGCCTGAGCGCTCCCCGGAAAGCCTCATTAGCTTAACCGGGACTAACGGCGCCTATGCCAGGACACGTGAAGGTCGCCCCCTCCATCCTCTCGGCCGACTTCGGTCGCCTCGCGGAGGAGGTTCGGCGGATCGACGAAGCAGGCTGCGACTACGTCCACGTGGACGTGATGGATGGCCGCTTCGTCCCGAACATCACCTTCGGCCCCGTCGTGATGGAGAAGGTCAGGAAGGTCACCTCGAAGACGTTCGACGTTCACCTCATGATCGTCGAGCCCGAGCGCTATCTCGCCGACTTCCGGCGCGCCGGAGCGGACATCCTCACCGTCCACGCCGAGGCCTGCCCCCACCTTCACCGCACGGTCCAGCAGATCAAGGAGCTTGGCGCCCGCGCCGGCGTGGCCCTGAACCCGGGCACGCCCCTCAGCGCCGTGGAGCACGTCCTCCCAGATCTGGATCTCCTGCTCGTGATGACGGTGAACCCCGGCTTTGGCGGCCAGAAGTTCATCCACAGTATGATCCCGAAGATCGAGAAGGCCCGCGAGATGCTCGACCGCGCAGGCAGCCGCGCGGACCTCGAGGTGGATGGCGGCGTGAACACCGAGACGGCGCGCCTCTGCGTGAAGGCCGGCGCCGACGTCCTCGTGGCCGGCAACGCCGTCTACGGGTACAAGGGCAACCTCGCGGACATCATCCGCGAGATCCGCGGTTAAGCCGCCATGACGCCCCTCGAGCTGTACTACCTGCTGGAGCCCCTGGTCCCCGCGTGGTTTATCGGCTTCGGCCTCCTCCTGTCCCGGCCCCACTGGACGTGGCGCCAGGCCGTGGGCGTCGCCCTCATCCTGTACCCCATCGTGGACATGGCCCTCGGCCTCTACTACGGCCTCCAGGTCCTCGCCGCGAATCCCGTTCTCCAGCCCATCCCAGCGGAGCGGTTGTGGCGCCTCGTGTACACCTCCTTCCTGTACGAGCTCGCCGTTCCCCTCGTCGGGTTCCTCCTGTTCTTCGATGCGCACCGCCAGCTCGCGCCCGGCCCCCGGCAAGGCCTTCAGGGTCTCGTGCCCCAGGTGTCGGACGGCGCGGGCCTGTGGCAGGCGCGCTCCCTTTGGCAGGATGCGCTCCTCGGGTCTGCCTTCCTGGTCCCGCTCGGTCTTGCCTACGGCGGCGCCTACCAGATCGCGAAAGTGCTGAGCCCCGGCGCGGGCACAGGCAACGAGGCGGTGCTGTTCCAGAACCTCACGCCGCTCCTCGTGCTCCTCCTCTCCCTTGCCGCCGGCATCACCGAGGAGTTCCTCTTCCGCGGCGTGATGCTCCGCCACCTGTCGGAACGCATGCCCTTCCTCGCGGCGGCGGTGCTGCAGGCCGCCTTCTTTGGTCTCGTGCACGCTGGCTACGGGAACTGGTCCCACGTGCTCGGGCCAGCGATCTTCGGCCTAGCCCTTGCGTTCGTGACGGTGCGCCTCGGGTGGGGCGCGGCCGCCATTTTGCACGTGGGCGTGGACGTGGTGGCCTTTGGCGCGGAGGTGCTCCTGCGCGACCCGGGCAACGTCGCCGTCTTCGCGTTGTTTGCGGCCCTCGTGGCGCTCAACGTGGGCGCCTTCGTGGTATACGGCCTGGAGCCCCTGAAGCGGCTCCTGCCGTGGTCAAAAGAGCGGGCGAAGCTCCCGCTCACAGGTTCTTCTGGATCTTCGCCTTGATCTGATCCTTGGGCTGGAAGCCCACGATCTGGTCCACGCGCTCGCCGTTCTTGAACACGAGAAGGGTGGGCAGGCTCATGATCTGGAAGCGCGTCTGGGTGGCGCGGTTCTCGTCCGTGTTCAGCTTGCCGAAGGCCACGGCGCCGTTGTATTCCTTGGCGAGCTCCTCGATGAGGGGCGCGATGCGCTTGCAGGGGCCGCACCAGGGGGCCCAGCAGTCGACGACGACCACTCCATGGTCCTTGACGAACTTGGAGAAGTCAGCGTCCGTAATGTCCACAGGGTGGGTGGGCGCGGTGCCGGCCATGGAATAACCTCGGGGCGGCATGTCCCGACCCCGCCTTAAGGCTATTCCCCGCCGCAGTCACTGCGACGTTACTCCTTGGGCGGGGTCTTCGACTTGCGCACGATACGGCCGTCTTTCAGCTCGTACTCGTTCTCGCTCTCGCCCTCGATTTCGATGCTTGGAAGCTCCTTCTTCTTCGGCTTCGACATGCTTCCCCCGAGGCCGCATCCCCTCATGACTCTTGCTATCTTCAGGTGCACGCCGCGCTATCGGACGAGGTTCAAGGTGGGGGTGAGGGTTTTTCGTCTCTGCCGGGGCATGCACCCAGAATCCGTCAGGATGACAACGCTTAAGCGGGGAGCCTTCCTCCGGGGAGCGATGCTCGACGAGAAGGACCGGCTCATCCTGA
Organism: Thermoplasmatota archaeon; assembly: GCA_035553595.1. GTDB lineage: Archaea > Thermoplasmatota > SW-10-69-26 > JACQPN01 > JAJPHT01 > DATMKA01. Next base: position 4,588 of record DATMKA010000114.1, read on the forward strand.
AGGAACTGCGGGAGGATGCGAAGAAAACCACGAAGACCATCGCGGAGCGCACGAACATCCCGCGCACCACGGTCCACGACCGCATCAACAAGATGGAGCAGAGCGGCATCATCCGCAAGTTCACCGTCATCCCCGACTACGAGCTCGTGGGCGAGCCCACCACGGCCTTCGTTTTCGTCTCCTACAACCACACCGCGGGCACCAACCAGCGCGAGCTTGCCGAGGAGCTCAGCAAGCTCGAAGGCGTGTACGAGGTCCACCTGATTTCCGGCGACTGGGACATCCTCGCGAAGGTCCGCGGCCGCGACGTGGAAACCATCGGCGAGCTCGTCATCGAGCGCCTGCGCGACCTCAAGGGCGTTGCCAAAACCGTCACCTGCACCGTGTTCAAGACGGTGAAGGAAGACGCCTGAGCGGGCGTTCCGCGCGCCACAAGCCTTAAGACCGGCAAGGCTGACCCGTTTCGGCCGTTGCCCAGTCCGGGGTTTAGCCACGGCCCCGGGAGTTGCCATGTTCCGCCGCCGCGTCCTGTCCCTTGGTCTCCTCTGCCTCCTCGCAGCGGGAGCCTTCACGGCCGCCCTCACGGCGAGCCTCGGGGAGGTGGCAGCCGCATCCCCGGAGGACGTTGTCGTGGACTTCCACGGCGGCGTCACGGACTACCTGCAGGGCAGCACCATCGTGATGTACTTCAACACGACCCGCGTGGGCGTGGACGAGGTCACGGTGAGCTGCCCCACCTGCCCCGTCCCCGCGACCTACCGCGCGAAGTACGCGCCACGCCTCCGTTTCCCCACGGACTTCGGCGCCCCCATCGGGGAGCCCCGGTGGTCCGGAACCTACCGCGTGAGCCTTCTCGACACCCTGGATAACACGATGTTCTTCCGGGAGTTCAAGGTCCACGCCACGGACGCTTTCCGGCACGAGAACCGCACCCTCAACCCCTTCCAGACGCTTCAGTTTGCCTCAAGCGGCTTCATCGCGAGAAGCCGCGTGGAGTTCCAGGTGTGGCGCCTCACCGAGTTTGGGCAGCCCCAGAGATACGATACCTTCACGGCGACGGCGGACGCCACTGGCCGCGCCACCTACAATTGGGTGATCCCGCTCGAGATTACGCCCTCCCTCAAGTGCCCGCGCTCAAGCAACGGGCCCTGCCGCGACTTCTGGGTGGAGCCCCGGGGTACCGGGAAAACCGCGCCCCCGTCCTCCCCGGACCGGTCCGGGTTCCGCATCGAGCCCGCCACGGCGGTGTTCCAGCTCATCACGGCACCGGGGCAACGGGTCCCCACGGATTACAACCGCACGGAGATTCCCGAAGGCCGGTTTGTCCTGTATTACCCCCAGGGCTTCCCCCTGACGCACCGGGAGGCCTTCGCCCACCTCGAAGGAAAGCTGCGGATGAACGTGTACCGCAACTCCACCCTCGGGGCGCCCCCGGAGCTTGTGGCCCCTGCCTTTGCGGTCTACTCCACGGAACGCAACAGTTGGTTCGTGAACTGGACGATCCCGCGCGATGCCCCTTACGTCGGCTACCAGTACTTCTTCCGCCTCGAGGCCCAGGAGGACCGGTATGGCACCGTGATCCGCCAGCGCGACTTTGGAGGCTTCCAGGTTCACCCGGTGGACGTTGAGGCCCGGTTCGTTCGTCTCCCGACCGAGGTGCAGCGAACCGACACCGTTCAGATCCTGCTCAGCCTCCGCTACAAGGATGACAAGCCCGTGGAGCCGGCGCTCCTCCACCCGGAGGATGACCTCGCCGCCTGCCTCGTGCCCGTGGGCGAGGAGCGGAGCCCTCCGTGCCTGCAGCGGCAGACCTTCCTCCCCAAGCACCTCGGTGGGGGCCTCTACGCTTACACGGTCCGCTTCCCCGTGGATGCAACCCCTCTCAAGCCTTTCCGCATCCACCTGCAGGAGGAGGCCCGTGACACGGCGGGGTCCGGCGCGAACCTGGCAAACCGCATCGTCCGCAACAGCACGCTGCCCATCTCCCTTGTTCCTGCGAACCTCACCATCCGCTTCGAGACGGCGGTGGCGAGCTCGGAAAAGGAGCCGGGAGCACCCTTCGAGCGCGGCGACCGCGTCACCTTCATCGTGGACATCACCTACCCGGACGGGAAGCCCTTCAACGTGGAGCGCAACCTCCTCGGCGAAACCCTTGCTCTCCACGTGTTCCAGCGCAACAGCCTCAACCGCACCACCAACATCTTCGACGTGACGCTCAGGAACCTCGACCGTTACGGCGGACGGTGGGTGGGCACCCTCGAGCTTCCCCTCATCGGGGGCGAGTTCACGTCCGGCCTGTGGGAATTCCAGGTGGACCCCTCCGACAAGGAGCCCACGGCCAACCGCGGTCTCAAGTCGCACTTCCATCCCGTGAAGGTGACCCGCATCAACCTCCTCCCGGACTACCTGTCGCCCCGCGTCGTGCTTGCGGGGACGACGGTGGACTACACCTTCCGCCTCCTCTACCCCGACGGGTCGAACGTGGGTTCGGATCAGCTGGGCCTCACGCCCCGCGTGGACGTCCACGTCCTCACGAAGGGGGAGCTCGGTGCGGTGGTCCAGCGCGACCTCATCCCCACCTACGACGCGCAGCTTGGAATCTGGCGCGTGAGCTGGGTGCCCCCGCGCACCTCCGCCCTCACGAGCCACGTCTTCGTGGTTCGCGCCACGGACCTTTCGGGGAACGAGGTGGACCGGACTCCCTCAATTCCCTTCGACGTGTACGTGGAGCAGGTGACGCGCCGCGTCGTCACGCAGCCCTTCGAAACGGTGGAGCGCACGGACAAGGTGTACGTGGTGTTCGAGGGTGCCGCGGGAGACACGGGCGACGGGGCTTCGGGCCGGCCGCGGATCGAGCTCCAGCAGCGCATCTCTGCAACCCAATGGATTCCCAAGGTCCTCGACGTGACGGTGGCGAATTCCTCCATTCCCTTCGATCATGTGGGCGCCTTCGAGCCTTCCGTGGGGACGCCCTTCGCCGAGTACCGCTTCGCCCTCTACGGCCGCAGCGCCGACCGCGCCATCCTCACGGGGGTGAGCCGGTCCTTCAACATCACTCCCACGACGGTCACGCGCGACTTCCTGGTGCCGCCGCCGGCAAGCGTCGAGAAGGGCGGCCGCGTCAGCGTGGTCGTCGTGCGGCAGCCCGGTGACTTCCTTGGATCCGCTTCCGTGTACCGGGGAACGTTCCTCGTCGGCGAGGCGCGTCTCTTTCCCTCGGGGACGAACTGGACGATTCGCTGGGACGTTCCCTTCACCATGGACGTGGGGGTCTACCGCCTCCAGGTGACCGGGAGTGATCTGTTCCAGAACTCCCTTCGCATCTCCATTCCTCCCTTCCTCGTCGGGGATACGGGCATCACGTCCCAGAGCATTCTCCAGCCCCCGCCCACGGTCCCGCGTGGGGATACCGTCCGCTACACCTTCCGCGTCTACTACCCCGACGGGAAGCTCATGACGCCCGCGGAGGGCGTGCCCCTCGTGACCGTGCAGAACGAGTCCGGGGAGGACGTCGCCGTCATCGAGCCGCGGTACGTTCGTGCGGTGTGGGAGGTCACCTGGGTTGCTTCGGCGACGCTCCCGGTGGGCGACTACACGTTCCAGGTGGTGGGCCGCGACAATTTCAGCAACCCCATCGCCCCGCTGCGGTCAAGCGCCTTCACCGTGGAGCCCGGTACCGTCATCCGCCAGTTCGCGACGCCCCCCGAGCCGTCCTACCTCCGCCTCGGTTTCGTGGGCGCCACGGTGGCCTCGTCGGGCGAGGACGCGCTCATCAGCTTCACCCTCGGCTACCTTGGCCGTGGGAAGGTGAGCTACGAGCAGGTGCTCGTGGCGAACCCGGTGCCCATGCGGACCTTCAACTACACGTGGGACCCCATCTTCAACCGGTACGTTCTCGAGACGCGCCTGCCCAAGGACATGCCCGTCGGGTTCTACACCATCGATATCCAGGGCGTCGACCGTCACGGGAACGTCATCAAGGGCCGCTCCGACGTGCTCGAGGTGCGCCCCTCCCAGCTCCAGATCGAGTTCGACCGGAGCAAGCCCGTGGAGTGGGGGGCCGGCGTGACGACCTCCCTCACCTTCCGGGTCAAGTACAGCGACGGGACCTTCCTCACCCCCGAGCAGGGTCAGCCCACGAGCTTCGTGGCCTGGAACGGTCAGCCCCTCGGCGAGACCCTCAGCATGGAGTACAAGGAGGGCTACTGGACCACGACCTGGCAGGCGCCCCCCGTCCTCCCCGAAGGTCGTTACTACATCGCCGTCTCGGGCGTCGACTTCATGGGCAACCCCGTGGGAGCTGCCCGCTCCGGCGAATACTTCGAGGAGCCCACCGCCTTCCAGCGCATCTTCGGCGTCCCCGGCGTGGGGGGCCTCGGGGCCTTCGGGGCCGTCGGCCTGGCCGCCCTCCTGGCGGCCCTGGGCCGGCGCCGTGACGGCTAAGGCGCCCCGTCCCGCCCCCTCCGGTCTAGCTTTTGTCCCCGGGGCAGGGAGACCGGTTCCCCACCCTCCGGGGGGCGTTTTCTTCCCTCCCGGACAGGGGAAACGGTCGCTGCTCATCGAGAGTGACACAAGCTTTAAGATACGATAATGGAACCGTCGCGACGTCGAGGCGGCCCCGATGGGGTTCGCCGGAATGCCGAGGCCCCTTGCCGGGGGCCGAGTCTGCGACGCCTGCGCCGAACTTGCCGGTTCGGCGCGTGCGCGGGTAACCGCGCACCTTGCCGGGCCCGCGGACGACGAACACCGCTGGAGACCAACCCTGCCTTAGGGTACCCTCCGCAAGTTGCCAAAAAAAGAGAGGAGAGGAACCAAATGACCGTCAACCCCGCCCGCGTGCAGCGCCTCATGGACCACGGCCTTACCGAGTACGAGGCCCGCGGGTACCTTGCCCTTCTGGAGCTCGAGTCCGCCGAGGCGAGCCACCTCAGCGACCTCAGCCGCGTCCCCCGCACCAAGATCTACCAGGCCCTCGAGGGCCTCGAGCAGAAGAAGCTTCTCCGCGTCATCCCCGAGCGCCCCAAGCGCTACGTCGTGGAGCCCTTCAGCAACTACCTCGACGAACTCGAGCGCCAGTTCCGCGCCCGCGCCGAGAACATCGTCACCAACAAGGACAGCCTCGCCGAGGAGTTCGCCCCCAAGGGCAACTTCCAGATGACCGACGCGGGCAACTTCATCGTCCTCAAGGGCCGCGCGAACATCACCTCCCGCATGGCCGAGATGCTCGCCAAGGCCGGCAAGGACGTCTCCGTCCTCGCCTCCGCCGCCGCCGGCAAGCGCCTCGACTACCACCACACCACCCTCCAGGAGGCCATGAGCCGCGGCGCCGAGGGCAAGCTCCTCTGCCCCTACACCGAGAAGAACGAGCAGGCCCGCGAGCTCCTCGGGGACGTCCTCGAGATTCGCGAGAGCTTCGTGAACCTCGGCGCGGTCACCCTCCTCTTCGTGGACGACCGCGAAGTCCTCTTCGCCCACCACGTCCCCGACGACACCCACTACTTCCAGGGCTCCGACGTCGCCCTCTGGAGCGACGACCCCACCCTCGTGAAGACCCTCAAGGGCCTCTTCCTCATCGCCTGGGCCCTCAGCGCCGCCCCCGAGGAGGCCGTGGCCCCCGTCCGCGCCGAGCTCGAGAACGCGATGAACACCGCCTTCGCGAGCGCCGGCCTCTCCCCCGCGGCCCGCGCCGTGGTTGCCCAGAAGTAATCCCGCTTAACCTCCCAGGGTGAAATTGCCCCTCACCCTGAGAAGGAACGTACAAGAACCGATATCCCCCGGAACAAACGACCGACGGCTTGGTGGCTTCCCCTTTGCCGAGGAGGGAGCGCCCGCAGTTGCCGCTGCGAAGGCCCGTGATACCATCTTGGACAAATCACAGTAGGTGTTGCCAAATGAACCTGTCTCAGAACGACGGCTGGAACGAATCGCCCGAGGGGCTGTTCCAGTCGAGTGTCGCCTGGAGCCTTCCCGTGCGCAAGAACGTGCCCAAGGCGCTCTCCGGAGTGGCCTTCGCGATTGCCGCCCACGAGTCCCTCGTGAACTTCACCGGCTACTAATCACAGCAGGAGTGTTGCCGCATGCCCACCACTGGACCAATGAGGCTGTTCGGGTACCTCGGTGCCTTCGGACTCGTCCTCATGTTCCTGGCCCCCAACGCCATCCCCACCACGGTGGAGGTCGTTGACGGGCACGTGGTGTTCGTGAACATGGCGGGCTACAGCGAGTGCCTCACTGGTATCGTCGGCCTCGCCCGCCAGAAGGTCATGTGGTTCAACGACCAGGTGCTCCTCGACTCCACGAGCCTCACCGAGGGTCGCTACCTGTATGCGGTTCAGCATGGAGCTCCCGACCCCGTGGATGAGCCCCTCCGCCGGACCGGTGTGTACTACAATTTCGTGGACCCCAACGGGGGTCTCTGGAACGTGACCGAATACTCCTATGCCGTGGACGTGCGCCAGTACGAGGGTCAGAGCGGCACCTTCGGCTCCGGCCCGGCCCAGCTGACGCTTACCACCTCTGGTGGAGCCTCCATCAAGAACTTCCACGTCTGGGTCGTCAAGATCCAGGCCCCTATGATGGACAGCCCCGAGAACAACCCCTGGCAGAACGCTGGCGAAACGAATGCCCACCACTGGTACAACTTCGTGAACATCGTGGACACCTGCAAGTTCGTGAGCGACGGGAAGAATTTCGGCACGAAGACCCGCGATGTGACCCACACGAACCAGGTCGCCAACGGCTTCGGACACGACCTCGAGGAGGGCCTCGAAGCCTCTGAAGGAACCCACACCCACGAGGCCTTCAAAGTGGACCTCTACCTTGGCGGCGTCCCCCAGGAAATCGTGAAAGGATCTTCGTCCCCCGCCGTGAGCGAGGACATCCATGTGTACGGCCGGAACGGTGCCGACCGCAACGGTGCAACCATTGTCCCGCCGCTCTCGTAATCCCACTCCAATCATCCCCGGAGGGGCCCCCGCGAGCCCCCTTTAGAATCGCGGAGTGTTGCCAAATCGATAGCAGAGAAAAAGGAGAGGAGAACCCCCATGCCGATTACGAACGACCGCGTCGCCAAGATGCAGGAGTACGGGCTCACGGAGTACGAAGCCCGTACCTATCTGGCGCTCCTGGACCTGGGCGTTGCCAGCGCTCGCGATATCGCGAACCTGTCCCGGGTCCCCCGCACGAAAATCTACAGCGTCCTCGACGACCTGCACCAGAAGCAGCTCGCCGAGATCATTCCCGAGCGCCCCAAGAAGTACGAGGGCATCCCCTTCGACCAGTATTTAAAGAGCTTCGAGCGGGAGTACCACTCCAAGTTGAAGAAGATCGAGGAGGACAAGAAGTTCCTCGCCTCCCCCGTGGCTGCCGCCGCGCCGGGTGACAAGGCCGGGTCCTTCAACGTCCTCAAGGGCCGCAAGAACGTCCTCAACCGGAAGCACGAGATGCTCGCCCGGGCCGAGCTCGAGGTCATCGAGATGGGCACCGAGGGTTCGGGCGTCCGGATGGGGTACTTCCTCCCTCTCGTGAAGGAGAAGGCGCGTTCAGGAACCCTTATGAAGCTCCTGCTGCCAGTCACGCCTCAGAACTTGGAGAACGTGACCGAGTTCGCGACGGTGGGTGAAGTTCGCCATGCGGCGAACAAGGCCCCCGGTTCCGTGATCCTGGTCGTCGATGACTCCGAGGTCCTCATCTGCCACTACGTCCCCGACGATGAACACCTGTTCAAGGGCGAGGACGTGGCCATCTGGTCGGATGACAAGGCCATCGTGCGCGACATGAAGCAGACGCTCATGGCCCAGTGGGAAACCGCCGAGCCTCTCGGGCGGGCCGTGAAAAGCCTCGCCCCGAGCGTCCGTGTTCCCAGGAAACAAGAAGTGAGTTGAACACGCGCAAGCCACGCAGTGTAACCGTTGTCGCCACCCCTGGTGACAAACGATTCGTTATATTGCGGCAAACGTGCTAACGAACGAAGTGGAGGCATTGGCGTGCCTATAGAGGAGGCTGAGGGAATCGGGCTCCCGTCCGCAAGCGGGACCGAAAGCCTCGCCCTGACGCCCAACGTCTGGGCGGGGACCGACCTCGTAATCACGCCGGGCCACCCTTGGGTGGGCAAGCCCACTTCGGACTTCCCTTAACCGGGCGGTCCCTAACAGGAGGTGAACCATACATGAATGTACAGAAGATGATGGTCGTCGGCATCGTTGCCCTGCTGGGCATCCCTGCCGCCGCCTACGCGAATGTCTACGAGGCCTCTGCCCTGAACGCGGAGGTCATCGAGGGCCACACTGTCTACGTGTCCCTTACCGTCAACACAACCGGTAACAACAACAACAACAACAACCAGTGCCCCCCTGCCTGCAACCGCTCTGAGCAGGGCACTGCGGTCGCCATCCTCACCCGTGAGATCAACTGCTCCGGTGGCGGTAGCGGCGGTCCGTACGACGACGAGCCCGCCTTCGACGGCGTGCTCTGGTTCAACGACCAGTTCCTCGTCGGCGAGGAAGAGGACACCTACGTGCCCCCCGGCTACGTGCCGCCCCCTGCCCCGACCTGCCAGTACCGCTACCCCTGCGGTGGCTCCGTGTACGCCGTGAACTCCGGTGTGCCCGACCCCATCACCAACGCTGGTGCCTGGCGCGTCCCCACCACCAAGTACGTCCACTCCTACCGCATCAAGGACCCCAACGACAAGGTCTGGGTCATTGACGCCTACTCCATCAGCGGCGTCATCGCCCTCGGCGCGGTGGACTTCGTGTGGATCACGTCCCCCCAGGGTGGCAGCACCGGTCACGGTGGCAACCCCGCCAACTACGTGAACGACACGGCCACGGGCAACTGCCCCGCCATCATCGACAACCCCCCTGCCGGCTACGACCCCATCGGTTCCAACGGCCAGGTCTACAGCAACGTCGAGTACAACGCTGTGCTCTTCATGCTCTGGAAGAACATCTTCACGGGCAACCCCGCCTGTCTGAACAACGCCGTCAACAACCCCAACTCCGCAGGGTTCCCCTGCCGCACGGTTGGGTTCGGTGAGGGCGGTGCGAACAACGGGATGGACACGGATGGCCAGGCCCAGCCTGACGGTTCCAACACCACCGCCAACAAGACCTACTCCGTGGGCAACGGCACCGGCAACAGCCACCCCTTCAACCCCTACGAGGCTGACGCTGGCGCGCTCCACACCCACGCGACGGGCCGCGTTGACATCTACTTCCAGACTGTCGCGCCCCCGGTTGTGGCGAACCGCGTGTTCTACATCTACGACGACGAGGGCAGCACCCAGTGCTTCCACGAGCACCCCAGCATCGTGAGCCAGCCCGCCTGTACGAACGGCGACCCCACGGCGCCCTACTACAGCAGCCCCTACTACAACCCGCCCGCCGGGCCCCTCTACCCTTAATGTAGAGGAGTAGGCAAGGTTCCGAGGGGGCGAAGGCCCCCTCCCCCTTTCTCTTTCCCTTTCATTCCCCTAACTAGCTTGACCGAGGTGAGATCGATGGCGGACGCGTGGACCCCTTACGGACTGGAGCGCCTTCGGGTGAACATGCTCCGCCGCCGCCGGATCCTCACCATCCTCGTCCTCTTCATGCTCGGCGCGGCCTGGCTTGCGTTCAGCCTCGCCAACACGACCCGCCAGATGCAGACGGGCTTTGGCGGCGGCAGCACCGTGGAGCTCGAGGGCAAGAAGCGGACCCCCCTCACCCTCACGGTGAGCCCGGGCCGCATGACGGCTCCCCCGCCGGTTGACGTCGACGAGACGCCCACCGCCACCTCGAACATCAACCGCGAGAACTTCCGACGCCTGGTCTCCGAGCGGCCGGTGGCCCTCGGGTTCTACCTGAGCTTCGTGCTCCCCCTCGTGCTCCTCTTCGGGCTCGCGTGGCTCCTCAGCCGCGCCCGCTCCGTCCGCGGCTACGACGAGGTCAACTACGGGATCTTCAAGGGCGCCATGCCGCTCGAGATGATCACCGCATCTTACCGTCACATCATCATCACCACTCGCCAGATTGACGCGTCGCCCTTCGGCAAGGACCAGCGGGATTACATTCCCGCCTCCACGAGGCTGCCCGAAGCGACCCTAGCCTGGCAGGACAACGAGGCAATCTGAGGCTGAGGCTGGAGGCAAGATCATGACGCAGGTGAGACAGAGACTGGCGAGGATGTTCCGCGAAGCTCAACGGGAGGGGGCCATGCTCCTCCTGTCCGCAGGCCTCGGCGCCGCGGGAGCCGCCGCGGGGACACTCCTTGCGGGCGCCGCCGAGGGTGCCGCGCTGGCTTTTGCCGCCGCGCCCCTCCTCCTCTACCACCGCGTCGAGCGCGAGGGCTCCTTCGACAACGACACGCGCCGCCGCATCTTCGAAGTGGTGCGCGCGCTCCCCGGGTCCTGCATCGCGGACATCGCGGACAAGGTGGGTGTGAGCCACAGCACGGCGAGCTACCACCTGGAGAAGCTTTCCACCTTCAAGCACATCACGAGCACCCTCGACGGCAACAAGGTCCGCTACTTCGTGAACGGCGGTGCCTTTAGCGAGGACGAGCGCCGCGTGCTCAGCATCCTCGACAACCAGGAGACCCGCCGCGTCCTTCAGATGGTGCAGGATCACCCCTGGTGCTACCGGGCCGAGCTCACCACGCTCCTGGGGGTTTCAAGCCCCACCGTGAACTGGCACCTCGAGCGCCTCATGGCCGTGGGCCTCGTCACGGAGCAGAAGCAGGGCCGCAGCCGGTTCCTCAACGTCGACCGCGGCCGCCTCCAGGTTCTCCTCCACGGGCTTGTGGAGAAGCTGAAGCCCACCGGGTATGACTACACGGGCCTGCTGGCTCTGCTCGCGTCGCCCGTACTGGAACCCGCGGCTACGAGCTGACCTCGCTTACGCTCCCGCGGAGGCTGGATCCCCTGAGCGAAGCGAAGGTCCTCTTCATCAGCTTCATCCTTCTTGCAGCCGTGCCTGCAACGGCTTACGCGGCCGTCTTCGAGGCCTCGCGCGAGGAGGTGCAGGTCATCGAGGGCCACACCGTTTACGTGTCCCTCACGGTCAACACGAGCCGCAACCTCAACCCGCCGCCGCCCCTCAACAAGAACCGTTCCGAGCAGGGCACGGCCGTGGCCGTCCTCACCCGCGAGATCCACTGCGGCTATGTGGGGGGCGGCCGGGGCGAGGACACCTCCCCCGCCTTCGACGGTGTGCTCTGGTTCAACGATCAGTTCCTTGTGGGAGAGGAGGCCGACACCTACAACGACTGGAGGAGCACGTGGCCGAGGTCCTGCCAGTACCGCTACCCGTGCGGGGGGCGCGTCTATGCAACCCCCGCGGGCGCGGGGGACCCCTTCGACGCAAGCGGCAACTGGGTAGGCTTCTTCGGAGCGACCTACCAGCACTCCTACAAGCTCACGGACCCCAACGACCACGTTTGGATGGTGGACTTTTGGCAGACCGGGGGCCCGCGCTCAAGCCGGGTGTGGATCTCGGCGCCCCTCGGAGGCCTCCCGCCCTACGTCGACGATGATGGGCGCTCCAACTGCATGCCCTACATCGACAATCCCCCGGCGGGGTACGACGCCGTGGGGTCGAACGGGCGCGGCTACAGCAACGTGGAGTACAACGGCCTCCTGTTCATGCTGTGGAAGCACCTCTCGGGCTCGGGGACGGTGCAGTTTGGCGAGAACGGCACCCACAACGGGAGGGACACGGACGGCGACAACAGCACCACCCCCCAGAGTACCGGATCGCACCCGAACGTCTACAACCGGTCCTACACGCCAGGCAACGGGACCGGCAACAGTCACCCCTTCAACCCCTACGAGGCGGACGCTCACGACAAGCACACCCACTCAACCGCCCGGGTGGACATCTACTTCCACCCCAAGGCGCCCCCGGGGGTTGCAAGCCGCAAGCTCTACATCGACGACTCCGTGGGCAGCAACGCGTGCTTCCACGAGTACGGTGAGTTCAGCGGCAACCCCAAGCCTGTGGGCTGCGAGAACGGCTACCCTGCGGGCCCCAGTTACTGAGCGCCTTAGAAGTAGCCCACGAGGTAGAACAGGAGGGCGGCGCCGAGGCCCTGCACCGTGAGGCAGGCGAGAAGGATCTGGACGAGGATGCTCGTCATCACGTTGATGCTCGCCGTGAGCTGCACCGTCTTCTGGTGGCCGAACACGAGGAGGTCCTCCACGCTGCCGCGGCCTGCGCCGCTCTCCACGGCCTCGAGGTCGGTGAGGGCCTTCTCCACGGCGGCGCGCGTGGCCTTCGCGAGGCCCTCGGGCGGCGTGAGGTGACCGAGGGGCCCGTAGCTTCCTGCGACGGCGTTCACGCTGTGGTTGTCGGTGGTCATCACTTGGAAGCTGTCCACGAGGCCCGAGAGCGCGTCCCCGATGTGCTTCGTGACCTCGGGCACGGCGTTGTTGCCGTCCCACAGGATGTAGGCGTGGCGCTGCCGCCCGGCCTCGACCACGATCACCTGAACGCCCTGGTCGCCGACACCATCGAGTTTCGTGAAGCTCGCGCGGTCCTGCGCGATGCCCACCCGCAGGGTGCCCACGCGCTCCCCGAGGGCGCGGCGCGTCGCCTCCTCGGAGTTCGCGAGGATGGCGTCGGCGCGCGGGGTGCAGAGGAACACCTGGCCGGCGCCGGGGAGGAGGGAGTTGTGGCAGTCCACGAAGAAGGCGTCCCTGGCGCCGCCGAGGCGCGCGTGCAGCTCCGCGGCGTGGCCCACGCCGTACTCGACGTCGTCGATGGCGCTCGGCCAGCTCGTGTAGGTGAGGAGCGCCGTGTCGCCGAACAGTTGGCTCGTGACCGAGACGCCCTTCCCGTGGGGGACGGCGGCGCTGCCGCCCTCGCGGTACTCGAGACCGGCGACCACGCGCTTCACCTCGGCGCCGAAGCGCTCCACCTCGCGGGTGCTCACGGGGTTGTAGTCGTGAGTGGCAGGTCCGTGGGGCACCATCACCAGGTCGGCCTCGCTCACGATCTCGGCCACCTTGCCGGGGAGATCGGACCCGCCGAGGTGGCCGATGGGGCCGGGGTGGATGGCGGGGACCACGATGACGGCCTTCAAGGATTGGTCCTTCTTGCGGCGGAAACCAACGACCCCGAACTTCGCGCGGATGGGCTCCGCGAAGCGGCCGAGAACTTCCTCGCCCTCCATGCGGCCCGTGGTGACGTGGTCGAGGTAGAAACGGAACATCTCGGACCCGGACACCTTGAAGTTGCGTTGGAGGGGGGTGTCGAAGATCTCTAGGAAGAAGATGAGGGGCCCGAGGAAGACCACCGGCAGGAGCAGGGTGAGGAGGACCTCGTCGGTGCCGAAGGTTTCCCGGTACCCGGCGGCAAGGAGCGGAAGCGCCACGAGGGTCTGGAGGAGGCTCACGGGGAGGCTCCTCAAGTGGTTGTTGTCGCTGATGGCAAAGAGAACGGCGTGGCGGACGCTCGTGATCGCCATGTAGCCGTACACGAGGACCCAGATCTCCTTCACGCCGAAGGCGAGGCGGAAAGGAATCCCCACGATGAGGGTGGCCCCGACGAGGGTGACGCAGACGGCGCTGAGGAAGGCGGCACGCTTCGCGCTCAGGGTTCCCCCCAGGAAGTGGGCGAGGGGGGCGCTCCCGAAGGCGGCCACGAGGCCGGGAGCCCCGATGAGGAGGAGGCCGTTCAGGACCCCCTGGAGCGTTGGCTCGAGCAGAAGGCCGAAGAGCGCCGAGGCCCCCACCAGGTACAGGGTGGAGAGCAGGAGGGGCGGCGCGTTGAACACCACTTTCGAGATCTGCGCGCTCTTCTCGAGGCTTTCCTGGAGAGAGTTCTCCCCCTCCTCGCCCGGAGCGTGAAGATGCGCCATGTCGCTTCGAGCATGCCCCCCTTGCTTATAAAGACTTAGCGCGTGGGCGGGGAGCCTCCGGGGCTCCCCCTGGGCCCCTGGGAGGCCGCCCGGGGGCGGTGTTGTCCCTCCAGGTGACAAGGCGAAGCTCATGGGGAGCGGAACGCCCTTTCGGGCCCGGGGAGAGCCAGTTGGCCTCAGTTTGCGGAGGAGCTTGAATGCTGGAGAAGCTTGTTCTATTCGTCGTCACATTGGTGGTGACTGTCGCAAGCAGCTTCGCTCCCCCGGGTTTCCTCGTCCGCACCGACGTGGACGGCAACCTGTCCCCTGCCGTGGACGCCCCCCTCGAGACGTCCCTCCTCGCCCCCACCCAGTTCTCCTTCGCCACGGTGGACTCCACCGGCTTCAACACTTTCGCTCGTCTGAGCGTCCTCTCCGTTTCCATCAACGGTCAGCTCCTCACCCGCGACGAGTGGGGCTCCGGCTTCCTCAACGAGCTCACCTTCCAGGTGGGCCTCCGCGCCTCTGAAGCGACGGCCCTGCGCGTCGGCGAAAGTCTCCTCCCCGTGAAGGCCACGGACAACTTCACCCTCCGCGGCTTCACCGGGCGCTATCAGGTGCTGAACATCAACGACGCCTCCGCCACCCTCAGCCTCGAGGGCACCGTCCAAGTGAGCGGCTTCAACGAAGGCGCGCTAAAGGGCCTCCAGACTGTCGGCACGAACCCCAAGCCCGGCGTGAAGGAGAACATCGCCTACGTCGTGCTCGAAGGCAAGCGCGGCGAGGCCTTCAGCGTCACCCACTCCGATTCCCTCCGCACCTTCACGGGCGGCGCCACCACCCCGAAGGGGCCCGGCGTCGGGCACGTCGTTGCCCGAGCCGTGAAAATCAACGGCGAGGTGGTGCGCGAGAGCGCCTTCGGTGAAGGCCGCCTGAGCGAAGTGAGCTTCGACGTCGTCTCCCAGGACGGCGCTCCGACCCCCATCTTCTTCAACGGCGAGGAGCTCTCCCCCAAGGCGGGCGGCCGCGTCGTCGTGAAGGACTTCCTCGGCACCTACGTGGTCTTCACGGTCCCCGGTGGGCTCCACAAGGTGAAGCTCGACGGCGTGGCGCGCTCCATCACCACGGATGCCGCTCCCGCCTCCAACCCCCTCGACCCCGTCAACAGGGTGCCCTACGCGGCTTTCTCTTTCGAGCCGCAGAGCCCCACCACGAGCACTGACGTTCGCTTCCTCGACCAGTCCACCGACCCTGATGTGGGCGGGTTTGTGCTCCTCCGCCGCTGGGACTTCGGCGACAACACGGGCGGCTCCGCCGAGCCTCTACCGAAGCACCGTTTCGCCCAGAAGGGCAACTATACGGTCACCCTCGAGGTCACGGACAACCTGCTCGGGACAAACAAGACCACGCGCGTCATCGAGGTGCGGAACTCCCCGCCCCAGACCGACTTCACCTGGATCCCGAAGACCCCCACCACCTACATGGACATCCCCTTCCAGGACATCAGCAAGGACGTGGACGGCTCCATCCGGGCCTGGTCCTGGGATTTCGGTGACGGCGGCACGAGCACCCTGCGCAACCCGACTCACCGCTACGTGCGCGAGGGCATCTACAACGTGACGCTCGTCACGCGCGACAACGACGGCGACACGAACCGCATCACGAAGCTCATCCTCGTGCGCAACTCTCCGCCCCGCGCCGACTTCGGTTTCAGCCCCGAGCTTCCCCTGGCAAAGACGCCTGTCCTGTTCTACGACACGTCCGTGGACTACGACGGGTCCATCGTCCAGAGCAGCTGGGCCTTCCCCTCCCTGCCCGTCGTCAACGGCTTCAACTACACCCACGTCTTCACTAAGAGCGGCACCTACCAGGTGAGCCACATGGTGAAGGACGACCGCGGCGATGTCTCCTCCGTCACGAAGGAGGTTCGCGTCCTCAACTCCCTTCCCCAGGCGGACTTCATCTACACGCCGTCCCCCGTTCGGGCGGGCAAGGTCATCAACTTCATCGACCGCTCCGTGGACAGCGATGGCACCGTGGACTCCTTCTCCTGGGACTTCGGTGACGGCGGCACCGCCACCGGCCGCAACGCGAGCCACGTGTTCTCGAACGGCGGCAACTTCACCGTCACCCTCACCGTGACGGACAACGAGGGAGGGCGCGGCGTGGTGACCCGGAACCTCGCCGTGGACGGCGCCGCCCCCCGGGCTGCCTTCGACGTGACCCCTCGCCTCGCCTCCACCTTCGACAGCTTCACCTTCATCGACCGCAGCAGCGACCTTGATGGCACCATCGTGAGCCGCCGCTGGGACTTCGGCGACGGCAACACCTCCACGAGCGCGGAAGCGGTTCACGCCTACGCGGACAACTGCATCTGCCTCGTGAATCTCACGGTCACGGACGACTCGGGGAAGACCGACTGGATCACGCGCCAGGTCACTGTGCTCAACCGGGCGCCCGACGGTGCCATCTCCGTCTCCTCCGTCTCGCCCTTCACGGGCAGCCTCGTGTACTTCAACGGCTCTGGCACGGACCGCGACGGCCGCATCGTGAGCTACCGCTGGGACTTCGGCGACGGCAACCTCAGCCTCGACCGCAACACCACCCACGTCTTCGGCCGCTCCGGCAATTACCGCATCACGCTCACGGTGACCGACGACGATGGCACCGCGGACAACACCGTGCTCACGCTCAACGTGCGCCGTGTACCCCCCAAGGCGAACTTCACCTACACCCCGTCCGTCCCCGTGCCCAACCAACCGGTTGTGTTCATGGATGCCTCCATCTACTCCCCGGAGTCGGTGCCCACGCGCTGGACCTGGGACTTCGGCAGCGGCTCCCCCGTCACGACCACCACGAACTCGGTCAGCCACACCTTCCCCGTTGCGGGCCTCTACACGGTGACGCTTACCGTGGTGGACGATGCAGGCATCTCGGGAACGATCACCCGCACGGTGCGGGTGAACTCCCCTCCCTTGCCCCTGTTCTCGTACTCCCCCGCTCAGCCGGAGCCCGGCACGCCTGTGCAGTTCACCGACTTCAGCCGCGACGACCTCTCCATCGTTTCCTGGGCGTGGTCCTTCGCAGGCGAAGGGTCGAGCAACCTCCAGAACCCCACCTTCGCCTTCTCCTCGACGGGGCCGAAAACGGTGACGCTCCGCGTCGTGGACAGCGATGGCGCCGCCGCTGAGCGCCGCATCACCATCAACGTCCAGAACAGCCCGCCTCGGGCCGCCTGGACCGTCGACCCCCTCACGCCGGTGCAGAACCGGCCCGCGCTCTTCATCGACCGCTCCACCGACCTTGGTGGCGTCATCGCGGGCTGGGCCTGGGACTTCGGGGACGGCGACCGCGCCGCCACCCGGAACGTGACCCACACCTACACCCAGCCGGGCCGCTACAACGTCATCCTCACCGCTTACGACCCGAGCGGCGCGGAGGGCACGAGCCTGCAGCCCCCGCTGCGCGTCGTGGCCGACCACCCCTACCGCATGTTCCTGCGCCCGATCCTTCCCGACGGTACCGCCGTGAACCTCACGGTGCCTGGCGTGGAGGTGCGTGTCCGGAACGTCTTCACCGGGCACCTGCTCTACCCCGGAGCCGGTGTGACGCTCCTCTCGAACGGCACGGCCTATGCCGAGTTCGGTGCCGAAAAGTGGGCGCCCGGTGACGGCTTCATCGTGACCGTCAACGTGCCCGACTACGGGGCGGACGGAAGCGCGGCAGGCGATTTCGTGACGCGCTTCAACCCCGTGAGCCTCGAGGTTCCCCTCAAGGCGCCCCTCCGCCTCTCCCTGTCCGTGGTGCCTCCCCAGAGCCGCGGCATCCTCGCCACCACCGCGGGCGGCAACCCCGCCGCCCAAGTGTTCACGGACCAGACGGAGACCGTGTACGTGCATGCTTGCGTCACCTGGCGCCCGGGCACCCCTGTGCGAAACGCCATCGTGACGGCCACCGTCACCTACACGGGCACCCGCGCTCGCGTGGGCCCCGCCGAGCCGGCCTACAACTTCGACCCCGTGATGCAGCGCCGGTCCCTCGACGCGACCACGGACGTCACCGGCTGCGTCCGCCTCATCGCGCCTGCGCCCCTTGTGGGCACGGACTCGGGCGACGGGCCCTACCTCCCCGGCTGGTACGAGGTCGATGGAGAGGCCACCCTCGGTACGAGCAGCCTCGCCACCTTCAACCCCTTCGAGACGCCGCCCGTCCGCTTCTTCGAGGACCCCGAGGGGGCATTCACGGCCGTCGGCCGTGGCATCCCCATCTAGGGGCCCGCGAAAGGTTATAGGGGCGGCGGCGCCTTGAGCGTCCAGGTGGTGCTGGGGCGTGCCGGAGACCAACGGGACCGTTGACGGCATCGACCGCTCCTTTGTGGAGCGCCTCGCGGAGCCCTTCCGCCACGTCCGCAGCTACTGCCGCGTCACCGTGGAGGGCCTCGAGAACGTTCCCGCCGGGAAGGCCGTGGTGGTGGCCAACCACACGGGGTGGACGGGGCTTGACCACGCCAACCTCTTCCTCACCCTGTACGACGACCTCGGGCGCGTCCTCCGGACCGCGGTGCATCCCACCTTTTTCCGGGTTCCGCTCGTGCGCGAGCTCGCGCCCCGTCTCGGCTTTTTCGAGGTGAGCGTGAAGCGCTCCATGGACATCCTGGACGAGGGGGGCCTCATCCTGTTCTTCCCCGAGGCCGAGGAGGGGAACTTCAAGTCCATCTTCAAGCGCTACGAGCTGCAGGCGTTCAAGCCGGGCTTTGCGCGCGTGGCGCTCGCGGCGAACGCGCCCGTGGTGCCCGTGGTCATTCTCGGGGGCGAGGAGGCGAACCCGAGCCTCGGGACGCTCCCCACGAAGGACCGGGTCGGCATCGACCTTCCGATTCCCGTGAACGTGGTCCCCTTCCCCGTGAAGTGGCGCATCAAGTTCATGAAGCCCGTCCACCCGGACAGCTACCTCGAGGGGGACGTGGTGGACCTCGATGTGGCGGCCCGGATGGCCGAGGACCTGCGGGCGCAGATGCAGGCGGAGCTCTACCGCCAACTGGAGAAGCGGGGCAACCCCTTCCTCTGAGGCGGGCCCCCGTCAGGACCACAGTTTCTTCGCGAGGGCCGCGACGTCCTGGGGTTTCGTGAGCCCCGCCTCCGTGAAGAGGCCGCCCGTGAGCCAGGAGGCGGGCGTCACGTCGAAGACGGGGTTCGCGAAGCGGACCCCCGGGAACTCTGCGGGGTCCGCGATCTCCTTGTGCTCGCGCTCCTCGATGGCGCGCGCCTCCCCCGTGGGGCTCGTGAGGTCCACCTTGTAGGTTTCACCCGCCACGTAGAAGGGCTTCCGGAACTCCTTCGCCATAAGCGCGAGACCGCTCGTGCCCACCTTGTTCACGACATCGCCGTTGGCCGCGATGGTGTCGCAGCCTGTGACGACGGCGTCCACGCGGCGGATGAAGCTCATGGCGGCATTGTCCACGATGAGGGTCACGTCCACGCCGCTCTCCGCGAGCTCCCGCGCCGTCTTGTGGCCCTGCCGCCAAGGGCGCGTCTCCAGGGCGAAGACGCGCGGGTTGCCGCCTTGGCGCCTCATCTCCTGGAAGACGCCGATGGCGGCGTGGCTATTGCAGATCGTGAGGAAGGTCCCTTCGCTCGGGAGCGCGCGGGCGCCCACGCGACCGAGCTCGGCCACGGCGGCCTTGCTGCGCTCCTCGAACTCGGCGGCGGCCTGCCTCAGGGCCGCGCGCTTCGCGTCGAGGCCTTGGACGGCGGCGACGCGGAGCTCGATGAAGGCGAGGCCGTTGTGGAGGCTCACCGCTGTGGGCCGCGTCTCCCCGAGGGCGCGGAGGGCCTCCTTGAAGCCGCGCGCGAAGGAGGCCTCGTCGCCGCCCCGGAAGGAGGCCTCCCAGGCGGCAAGGCCCCGGGCTGCGTGCCGGGCGATGCGGCCGGCGCCGTGGACGCGCATGGTGCGGATATCTTCCGCGTAGGTCGCGTAGCTCATGCCTCTTCGTGGCATCACTGCGCCCATAAACCCGTCGCCATCTGGGGGGCAGCGGCTCCGGGAGGGCTTAAAGGACGGCCACGAGGAGGTACACCACGAGGGGCAGGAGGAGGGTGGCGATGGCGCCGTACCGGTTGATCTCCCGGGTGTGGTCCCGATCCTTCCACCAGTCCTCGTCGATGGCGATAAGGGTGGTCACCACGAGGCTTCCGGCGAGGAAGGAGTAGACCGAGAGCATGATCTTGTCAAAGAGGATGAGCTGTGAGAGGGGCGGAAGGCTCACGATCTGGCTGATGTGGAACATGACGGCGCTGATGAGCATGCTCGTGCCGAGGGTGAGGCGCTGGGCGACCTTGCTCGGGTGGAACAGGAAGGAGAGGGCGCTCACCGCCATGAACGCGAAGGGCGGCAGGAAGGCCTTCAGGGTGGTGGAGGTGGCTTCCCGCGACAAGCTCACGGCGAACCGGTAGCGGTCGTAGGTCTCCTCGAAGGTGTAGGTGTGGTTGAGGGTCCCGATCTCAACGTCCCCCACTTGCCAACCGGCCACGCGGAAGCGCTCGTCGAGGCCGCTCCGTTCCCGGAGGGGAACGTACCGCAGGGCCCCCGCCTCGTTCACCGAGTCCTCGAACAGGATCTCGATCGTTTGCGTGTCGTAGGGGTAGTCCGAGAACTGCGGCTCGCTGTACAGGTTCGCCTGGATGCGGTACCACAGCTCCCGCATCCCGGTGGTGGCGTTCGTCTCGTCGAAGAGGCGGTCGCGGGCCGTAGCGCGACCGTTCATGAACTCGAACTTCTCGGGAGTGAACCCCTCCGGCGCCGCCGTCGCGTTCCACACAAACCACAGGTAGAAGTCGATGGTGTAGGTGCCGCGGTTGGCGTCGTAGTTCCCGAAATTGATGACGAGGAGCCCCACCTGCACCTCCGTGGGCGCATCCCCCTCGGCAGCGGCAGCCGGGGGAACGGTGAGGAGGGTGGCGGCGACGAGGACGGCGAGGGTGTGGGCGAGGGCGCGCACGGGCTCCGGACCTGCGGGGGAGG
The DNA here is from genome assembly GCA_035553595.1 of Thermoplasmatota archaeon. Classification (GTDB taxonomy): domain Archaea; phylum Thermoplasmatota; class SW-10-69-26; order JACQPN01; family JAJPHT01; genus DATMKA01. The sequence goes on from DATMKA010000114.1 coordinate 25,423, forward strand.
AAAAAAGCTTGGGGGCCCCGGGCCGCGCTACGTTTATATGAGGGGCCTCCATCGCGGAGGCGATGCTGCGCGGTCCTGCCCTCCGCCTCGGCGACGACCTCAACACCGATGTCATCATTCCCGCCCGGTTCATGCAGAACTGGGAGACCCTCGGGGACCACGTGTTCGAGGGCGAGAGCCCCGACCTCCCCAAGCGCGCGAAGGCGAGCAAGTTCGTGGTCGCGGGGAAGAACTTCGGGTGCGGCAGCAGCCGCGAGCAGGCCGTCATGGCCATCAAGCAGGCCGGCGTGCAGGTCGTGATCGCGAAGAGCTTCGCGCGCATCTTCTACCGCAACGCCATCAACCTTGCCCTCCCCATCCTCGAGGCCGACGCCACGGACCTGCCGGACGGCGCCGAGATCGAGGTGGACCTCGTCACGGGCAAAATCACTGAGGTGGCCACCGGCCGCGTCTTCCAGGGCAAGGGCCTGCCGCCTGAGGCGAAGGCCATCGTGGACGCGGGGGGCCTCATCGAGCACTTGAAGAAGCGCTTCGCGGCGGAAGGGAAGCCTGGTCCCTGAAGGGCCCGGTTAGTAGTCCTCGCGCGGGGGCCGGCGTTCCCGCGGAGGCGGGCTCGCCCGCTCCTTGTTGAGGGTCGCCGCCGCGCCGTACACCTCGGGGGCTTCGCTCTCGGGCTCCTCCCCCATCCCTTCGGGCGGGGGCGCCTCGCGGTTGTGGGCGAGGTCGGCGCTTGCGCCGTACACTTCGGCGCCCGGGACGGCTCCGGGCGGCATGATTTGCGCGGTCCTGGCCTGCTGCAGGTCCTGCTCAAGTTCGGGGGTGATGTCCACGGGCGGGAGTGCTGTCGGGTCCTCGCGGAAG
>DATMKA010000115.1:0-12158 GCA_035553595.1 Thermoplasmatota archaeon
CGGCGTCTCCGCGAGCCAGACGGGCGACGCGGCTCCCTCTGCTCCCCACGGTGAGCAGACGGTGGCCGAGGCGCCCCGCCGCGGCGGCCTGCCCAAGGGCGAGCTCACCGACATCCCCGGTGTCGGCAAGGCGAAGGCCCAGGCGCTCGAGGAAGCCGGCTTCCTCGACCTCCGCGCCGTCGACGAAGCGTCCGAGGAAGAGCTCGGCGCCATCGAAGGCATCGGCCCCCGCCTCGCGAAGCGGATTAAGGAAGAGCTTAACAAGATGAGGAAGTGAGTTGCATGGCCCTGAAGACTAAGGAGATCCGGAACCTCTCCGCCGAAGAGCGCGAGGCCCGGCTCAAGGAAGCCCGCAGCGAGCTCATGAACGAGCGTGGCGTTGCTGCCATGGGTGGCGCTCCCCGGAACCCCGGGAAGATCCGCGACCTCCGGCGCGACATCGCTCGTCTCATGACCGTGACGAACGAGGCAGGAGCACAGTAAATGAGCGGTATCTGCGACACGTGTGGCCTCCCCGCAGATATCTGTGTCTGCGAGGAGATCGCCCGCGAGTCCCAGGAGATCACCATCCACACGGTCGAGCGCCGGTACGGCAAACTCGTCACCGTCGTGGATGGTTTCGACTCCTCGGATATCGACATGGACACGCTCTGTTCAAAACTCAAGGCGGCCTGTGCCTGCGGCGGAACCCGACGAGACGGCAAAATCGAGCTCCAAGGGGACCACAAAGGTAAAGTAAAGGCAGTGCTTGTCGAGTTAGGATTCAAGGCGGATGTCCGCTAACGCGGATAGCCACACCGTCGCAAGGCGCGGTGAACTCATCGGCCTGGATGTGAAGGTGGTGGGGTCCAAACACCCCCCGTACCTCACCCTCCAGGGCCGTGTGGTCGATGAGACGAAGAACACCTTCCTCATCGACACCCGGGATGGTTCGCGCGTCGTGCCAAAAATCGGTCAACGCTTCCAGTTCCTCCTTCCAGACGGCTCCATGGCTGTTCTGGAGGGCGCTCATCTGGTGGCAGCGCCCGAGGAACGTATCAAATTCAAACGGTTCAAATCATCAGGTGGTCAGGATGGCAAAAGACATCGGCATTGACGTGCAGGCGCCCAAGCAGACCTGCACGGATCCCCACTGCCCCTTCCATGGCTCCTTCCCCGTCCGGGGTCAGGTCCTTGTGGGACGCGTCGTCTCCACAGGGATGCAGAAGTCCGTGGTTGTGGAGCGGGAATATTTCCGCTACATGCAGAAGTACGAGCGTTACGAGAAGCGCACCCGCCGCTACTCCGCCCACGCTCCCCCTTGCATGCCCATGAAGGTCGGCGACGAAGCCACCATCATGGAGTGCCGCCCCATCAGCAAGACGAAGTCCTTCGTCGTTGTTGAATCCAAGGCTGGCCAGGCCCGCATCATGGGCGACGACTACACGACCTCCGGCAAGGAGTCCGCCCCCGCGAAGGAGAGTGGCCAGTAATGGTGAAGGCAGTTCCCGCGACCCGCACAAAGGGTCTTCCCACCGGTTCCCGCCTTGACTGTGCGGACAACTCCGGCGCGAAGATCGTCTCTATCATCGCCGTGCCCCGCGCCGGCGGCCACAAGCGCCGCCAGCCCGCCGCCGGCGTCGGCGACTACCTCGTCGTGTCCGTCAAGAAGGGCACGCCCGAGATGCGCCGCCAGGTGATCAACGCTGTGGTCATCCGGCAGCGCCGCCCCTACCGCCGCCCCGACGGCACCATGGTGCAGTTCGAGGACAACGCCGCCGTTCTCGTCGCCGAGAACGGTGACACGAAGGGTTCCGACATCAAGGGCCCCGTGGCGCGCGAGGCCGCCGAGCGCTGGCCCCGTATCGCCGCGACCGCGAGCCAGATTGTGTGAGGTGAAAAAATGGTCACAACGCAGCCCAGGAAGCAGCGCCTGAACCTCAACAACCTCCCCGTTCACGCTCGCCGCGCCCAGATCTCCTCCCACATCGACCCCGAGTACCGCGAGGCCCGCAAGATCACGACCCGCACCACGACGCTCCGCAAGGGCGACACCGTGCGCGTGATGCGCGGCGACCACGCCGGCACCGTGGGCAAGGTCCTCACCGTCGACACCCGCGCCCGCAAGGTCACCGTCGAAGGCGTGACCGTGGCGAAGGCCGACAAGACGGAGAAGGCGCGCCCCGTGGACCCGAGCAACCTCCTCATCACGAAGCTTGACCTCAGCGACGCCCTGCGCCGCGAGAAGCTCGGTGTCGAGGGCGCTTCCGAGGACGAGACGGCCCCCAAGCCCAAGCAGAAGAAGGAAACCAAGTCCGAGGAGGCCTAAGTCATGTCCCTTCACCTGAAGCGCCTCGCAGTTCCCCGCAGCTGGAACATCCAGCGCAAGCTCGCCAAGTGGGCCCCCAAGCCGATGCCTGGCCCCCACCCCATCGAGCGCGCGGTCCCCCTCGCCGTCGTGCTCCGCGACTACCTCCACCTCTGCGACACCGGTCCTGAGGCGAAGCACATCGTGAGCACCCGCCAGATCAAGATTGACGGAAAGGTCGCCTGGAGCCCCAAGCAGGGCGTCGGCTTCATGGACGTCATCACGGTCGCGACAACCGGCCAGTCCTACCGCATGCTCCTCGACTACCACGGCCGCCTCACCCTCGTCCCCGTGGACGCGAAGGGCGCCGCCTGGAAGCTCTGCCGCGTCGAGAACAAGACCCTCGTCTCCGGCGGCCGCATCCAGCTCAACCTCCACGACGGCCGCAACGTGCTGGTCCCCGACCACACGATCAAGACCGGCGACGTCGTGAAGCTCGCCATCCCCGAGCAGAAGATCGTCGCCCACTACCCCATGAAGCAGGGCGCGGCGGCCTTCATCACGGGCGGCCAGCACACCGGCTCCATCGTCACCGTCGGCGCCGTGGAAGTCACCCGCAGCCCCAAGCACAACCTCGTCAGCCTCACCCAGGGCGGCACCACCTTCAGCACAGTGAAGCCCTACGTGTTCGTGGTCGGCAAGGACAAGCCTGAGGTGCAGGTGCCCCAGGAGGTGACCGCCTAATGGTGGAAACCATCGTTGTGCCCTCCTTCAACTACGACAACCCCAACCAGGCTCCCCGCCTCGTGAAGGTCATCGTGAACATCGGCGTGGGCGAAGGCGGCGAAAAGCTCCAGAAGGCCGAGCGCGTGATGGAGATGATCACCGGCAAGAAGCCCCAGCGCACCCAGTCCAAGGTCACAAACCGCGACTGGAACCTCCGCCAGGGCGCCCCCATCGGCTGCCGTGTGACCCTCCGCGGCGAGGACGCTGAGGCGTTCCTCCGCAAGGCGCTCGACATCCGCCAGTTCAAGATCCCGGACTACTCCTTCGACGACTACGGGAACCTGAACTTCGGCATCTCCGACTACACCGACTTCCCCGGCATGCGCTACGACCCCGAGATCGGCATCTTCGGCATGGACATCGCCGTCGTGCTCGAGCGCGCCGGCGGCCGCGTCAAGCGCCGCCGCATCATGCCCCGCAAGCTCCCCGCCCACCAGCGCCTCAAGCGCGAGGAGGGCATGTACTTCATGCAGAAGAACTACAACGTCGAGGTGATCTGATGGTCGACCACACCCGCTTTGGACGCGGCGCCAACCAGTGCACGCGCTGCGGCCGCCACCGCGGTCTCGTGCGGCGCTACAGCCTCTACCTCTGCCGCCAGTGCTTCCGCGAGGTTGCTCCCAGCCTCGGTTTCAAGAAACTCTCGTGAGGTGAAAGAAACATGCTCAACGATCCTCTCGCAGACGCCCTTTCCCTCATGAAGAACGCCGAGCGTGCCGGTAAGATGGACTGCGAGGTCGCCCCCGCGTCCAAGCTCATCGGCCACGTGCTCAAGGCGATGCAGGAGGCCGGCTACATCGGCCCCTTCGAATTCGTCGACGACGGCAAGAGCGGTCTCTTCCGCGTCAAGCTCCTCGGCAACATCAACGAGTGCGGCGTCATCAAGCCCCGCCACGCTGTCAAGAGAACTGATTTCGAGAAGTGGGAAGCCCGCTACCTTCCCGCCCAGGACTTCGGCACGCTCATCCTCACCACCACGAGTGGTGTGGTGAGCCACTACGCCGCCAAGGAACTGGGCACAGGCGGCAAGCTCCTCGCTTACGTGTACTGAGGTGAACGTCATGGCAATTCCCGAAGCAAAGGATGTCATCCACGTTCCCCAGGGGGTCAGCGTGACCCTTGCCAAGGACGGCAAGGTCACGGTGAAGGGCCCCAATGGGACGCTGGAGCGGACATTCCGCCACCCTGACATTATCGTGGAGAAGGCCGGCAACGACGTCGTTGTCCGCGCCGACTACCCCGTCAAGAAGATCAAGGCCCTCGTCGGCACCTGGGGCGCCCACATCCGCAACATGGTCGCGGGCTCCCAGAAGGACTACGAGTACAAGATGAAGGTCGTCTTCGCTCACTTCCCGATCAAGACGAAGGTCGCGGGCGACTACCTCACCATCGAGAACTTCCTCGGTGAGAAGACCGCCCGCAAGGCCCGCATCATCAAGGGTGCGAAGGTCAAGGTCGGCGCCGAAGAGATCATCGTCACCGGTCCCGATGTCGAGGTCGTCTCCCAGACGGCCGCCAACATCGAGCAGGCGACGAAGGTCCGCGGCTTCGACGTGCGCGTCTTCCAGGACGGCATCTACATCGAGACCAAGGGGGCCTGAACTGAATGAGCAAGGAAGACTTTGTTAAGCAGGTCACCCAGCTCCCCGGTGTTGGCAAGGCCACCGCCGAGAAGCTCTACGACGCGGGCTTCACCACCATGGAGAAGCTCAAGGCCGCCTCCGAGGCCGACCTGACGGCCGCCGGCGTCACCGGCAAGGCCGCCCAGGCCGTTCTCGCCGGCGTCAAGGAGGGCACCGCCGCTCCCGCCGACCAGATCGCCGTGAAGGAAGGCAAGAAGGGCAAGGCCGTCGAGATCGTCGAGGCCGGTCAGAAGGCCAAGGGCCCCAAGATCAAGCCCACGCTCCCCGCCGAGATCCAGGCCGCTCTCAAGCTCCGTGCTGAGAAGCTCGCCAAGGAGCCCGGCTTCAAGCGCTACCACTGGTGGTACAAGGACAGCCTCACCCGCAAGGATGCCTGGCGCCGCCCCCAGGGTGCCCCCAACGGCCAGCGCAAGCACCTCGGCCAGCGCCCCCCGATGGTCAAGATCGGCTACGGCAAGCCCGCCATCACCCGCGGTCTGCACAGCTCCGGTTTCCTTGAGGTCCTCGTGTACAACCCCCGCGACCTCGAGCAGATCGACCCCAAGATCCAGGCGGCCCGCATCGGCGGCGCCGTCGGTGGCAAGAAGCGCGCCGACATCGAGGCCGCTGCCGCCACGAAGGGCATTCGCGTGCTCAACCCCAGGAGGACCTAATCATGACGAACCTCGCTGCGCTCAGCTCGTCAAATCCCAGCCCCTCTGTGGAGGTGCTGTGATCATGACTGACCTGCGCAACCAGAAGCGCCTCGCGGCGGCCGTCCTCGGCCGCGGTGAGTCCGGCGTCTGGCTTGACCCCCTCAAGACAGACGAGATCGCGGAGGCTGTCACCCGGCAGGACATCCGCGCCCTCATCAAGAAGGGCGTTATCCGGCCCGTCCAGAAGATCGGCGTCTCCCGTGCTCGCGCCAACAAGATTGCCGAGCAGAAGGAGAAGGGCCGCCGCAAGGGCCCCGGCTCCCGCAAGGGCAAGCAGGGCGCTCGCGACCCCCGCAAGCGCCGCTGGATCCGCACCATCCGCCCCCTCCGCGCGCTCCTCAAGGAGCTCCGCGACGGCGGCAAGATTCAGACGATCCAGTACCGTCGTCTCTACCTGCAGGCGAAGGGTGGCCGCTACCGCAGCCGCGCCAACCTGCTCTACAACCTCAAGACTGAGGGCATCCTGAAGGAGGAGCAGTAATGGGCCAGGGTCCCCGCTACCGTGTTCAGTTCCGCCGCCGCCGCGAGGGCCGCACCGACTACCGCCGCCGCCTTGCTCTGCTCAAGAGCGAGAAGGCCCGCGTGGTCGTGCGCCGCAGCCTGAAGAACGTCATCGTCCAGTTCGTCACCTACAACGAGGTCGGCGACCAGATTGTGGCGCAGGCTGAGGCCCGCGAGCTCCCGGCCATGGGCTGGACCGGCTACACCTCCAACACCCCCGCTGCCTACCTCACGGGTGTTCTCGCCGCGAAGCGCGCGAAGGACGCCGGCGTGACGGAAGGCATCGTCGACCTCGGTCTCCAGGTGCCCCAGAAGGGCGGCAACCTCTTTGCCGCCGTACAGGGCGTCCTCGACGCCGGCGTCCAGGTGCCCCACAGCCCTGACGTCCTCCCCCAGGAGGACCGCCTCTCCGGCGCCCACGTCACGGGCAAGGACTACCCCACCGCGGTTGCCGCGGTGTACCAGAAGATCACCGGCAAGGCCCGCACCCCCAAGGCTGCCCCCAAGAAGGCGGCCGCGAAGGGTGGCGCTCCCGCTGGCAAGGGTGCTCCCCCTGCCAAGGGTGGCGACAAGGGCAAGGCCGCGGGCGACAAGAAGCCCGCGGGTGAGAAGGGAGCGGCCCCCGACAAGGCCGCAAAGACCTCCAAGAAGGGGGCTGAATAAACATGACACAGCGCTTTGACCGCCGCGGCGGCCGGGACGAACCGAGCCCCCGCGACTGGACCCCCAAGACCGAACTCGGCCGCCTCGTGAAGGCCGGCCAGATCTCCACCATGGGCCAGGCTCTCCGGACGGGTCTCCCCCTCCGCGAGCCCGAGGTCGTCGACATCCTCCTCCCCAACCTCGAGGACGACGTCATCGACGTCAACATGGTGCAGCGCATGACTGACTCCGGCCGCCGCGTCCGCTTCCGTGTGACCGCTGTGGTCGGCAACCGCGACGGCTACGTCGGCATCGGCCAGGCCCGCGGCAAGGAAGTCGGCCCCACCATCCGCCGCGCCATCGACGCTGCGAAGCTCAACATCATTGAGATTCGCCGCGGCGCCGGCAGCTGGGAATCCGGCCGCGGCGCGCCCCCCACCTCCCTGCCTTTCGAGGCCAAGGGCAAGTGCGGCGCCACCGAGGTCATCCTCCGCCCCGCTCCCCAGGGCACGGGCCTTGTGACGGGTGACGTCGCGAAGCAGGTGCTCCGCCTCGCCGGCGTGCAGGACGTCTGGTCCTTCGCGCGCGGTCAGACGAAGACCACCATCAACTACGCGAAGGCCACCTTCAACGCCCTCCAGGCCACCTCCGGCATGCGCGTCATGCCCCACCTGAAGGAGAAGCTCGCCATCCGCGAAGGGAGCGTGGTCCAGTGACCTACGCCATCGTTCGCGTGCGCGGCCCCATCAACATCAAGCCTGGCATCCAGGACACGATGAAGATGCTCCGCCTCACCCGCCCCAACCACTGCGTGATCGTCCCCTCCGATCCCTCCCACGAGGGCATGGTGAAGAAGATCACGGACTACGTGACCTACGGTGAAGTGGATGCCGCCACCCTCGCGGAGCTCATCAAGACTCGCGGCCGCCTCTACGGCGACAAGCCCCTCACGGACGCTTACGTCAGCGAGGCCACCGGTGGCAAGTACAAGACCGTCGCGGCCTTCGCTGCGGCCGTTGCCGAGGGCAAGGCCAAGCTGAAGGAGCTCGGCGAGGACGCGAAGCTCGTCTTCCGCCTCCACCCCCCCACGGGCGGCTACGAGGGCATCAAGCGCCACCACACCATCGGCGGCGCCCTCGGCTACCGCGGCGCGGAGATCAACGACCTCATCCGGAGGATGCTCTAAATGGTCGGCTTCAAGAAGCAGCGCAAGAGCAGCAAGCTCCGCCGCACCCGCACCCACGGTCGCGGCAAGAAGGCCGGCCGTGGCGCCGGTCTCCGCGGTGGTCGCGGCAACGCCGGTGCCCACAAGCACAAGCGCGTCCAGTACGAAGTCCAGCGCTACGGCGCCGAGGGCGGCTACTGGGGCCGTGAGAAGGGCTTCAAGCGCCCCGAGGCCATCGTCGAGATCAAGACGGTGGCCAACGTGAGCGACCTCGACGAGTTCGTTGAGACCTGGGTCCAGGTTGGTCTCGCCCAGAAGGCCGGCAACGGCTACACGGTGAACCTCACCGACCTCGGTGTCGACAAGCTCCTCGGCGCGGGCCAGATCAACAAGGCCATCACGGTCACGGTCAACGAGGCCGTGCCCCGTGCGGTCGAGAAGATCACCGCTGCCGGTGGCCGCGTGGTCACCCCGACTGCTTAAGCGCCAACTGCGGGCCTCGCGCCCGCCTCCTTCTTTTTTCCTTTCTTATTCTTGCTTGCGGAGAGGCTGTCGAAGCTTCGTGCCCGTCACCCAATCAGCGCGAAGAGGCGAAGAGCGCGAAGGACCGCGATGAGGCAGGAACACCTGCTCCCGTTCGAACTGCATGGGGCAAACCGGACACCCTCAGCGGTGGCCGCGTCCTACATGACGTCCTCTGACGAGGCCGCGATGAATCACCGTGACGTTCCGGACAAAGCGAACAAGGCCGCGAAAGCAGTCCTTGATGCAGCTTTCTGGGTCCACACGCGTACCGGGCCCGGCTTGCTCGAGCGCGCGTACCGCCTGGCCCTCGTTGAGCGCCTTCGGAAGGACGGCCACGACGTTCGCATGGAGGTGATGATGGATTTATCCCTCGACGATGTCCATGTGGACAACGCCTTCCGGGTAGACCTTGTTGTGGATGGATGTGTGATCGTGGAACTCAAGGCAGTCCAGGAGGTCTTGGAGGTTCACCTTTCTCAACTATCCACCTACCTGCGGCTGGGGGGAATTCCTGTGGGGCTTCTCATTAACTTCAACGTGCCGCGCCTACGGAAGGGAATCTACCGGAGGGTCTACACTGGGGCAGCAGGCAGGCCTTAAGGCCTGCCGCCTTTCTGAACGGCCTTCGCGGTCCTTCGCGCTCTTCGCCTCTTCGCGCTGATTGGGTGACGGGCCGGAAGCCAACGAGCAAACACAGGGACTCGCGCCCTCCTCAGAAGTGCGCAACCCTCAATCGAGCGGCCCTGATCCCCGTCCAAACAGCTTTAAAGGGGAAGCCCTTTCCCGCCGGTAGGAGCGTCCCAGCATGGGTGCCGTCGTCATCACAGGAGTTCCCGGTGTCGGGAAGTCGACCGTCATCAACCTCGCCAAGCAGCACACGGGCTATGAGGTCGTGGTGTATGGCGACGAGATGATCAAGGTGGCGGTCGCCCAGGGTCTTGCGAAGGACCGGGACGAGATGCGCCGCCTCGACCCCGTGGTGCAGCGCCGCATCCAGGAGGCGGCTGCCGAGTCCATTGCCGCCCGTGGGGACGTCATCGTGGACACCCACTGCACCATCAAGACGCCCAAGGGCTACCTGCCCGGTCTCCCCGAGTGGGTTGCCCGGAAGCTCAAGCTCAAGCAGATCATCCTCGTCGAGGCCACGCCTGACGAGATTCACCACCGCCGCGCCGAGGACAAGACGCGCAACCGCGACGCCGACAGCCCTGACCTCATCGCGGAGCACCAGGCCATGAACCGCGCGATGGCGATGAGCGTGGCCGTTCTCACGGGTGCCACGGTGCACATCGTGCGGAACAACGAGGGCCGCCAGGACGAGGCGAAGAACGCGGTGCTGAAGGCGCTCTCCTGAGTTGGGACCCATGGCTGACTCCTCCGCGAAGCCGCCGCCGAGCAATGTGGGGGTTCTCCTCCTTCTCGGTGCCCTGCTCTTCATCATGTTCTACGCTCCCGCCCGCGAGGGGCTCACGGCCCTCGTGGGGTTCGTGTTCAACCCGCTCTTCGGGTTCAACTATGAGCACCCGGTGTGGACGATCTTCATCGTAGGCTTCGTGATGGTGGTGGCCTCCACCCTCGTGCGCCACTACACGATGGACTGGCTCTCCATGGCTCGCGCCCAGGAGACCATGAAGGCCTTCAACAAGGAGTTCAAGGACGCCCGCGAGAAGAACAACACCTACAAGATGAAGCGCCTCACGGAGGCCCAGCCCGAGATTTTCCGCATGCAGGCGGAGCTGTCGGGCAGCCAGATGAAGCCCATGCTGTTCACGATGATCATCGTGATCCCGCTCTTTGCGTGGGTGGCGGCCTTCGTCGCGACCCCCGTGACCTACACGCTCGAGGCTGAGAACCAAGGCGCGGAAGCTCTCGTCGTAGGCTTCGAGGGCGCGCAGGTGGCGCAGGCCTCCGCCACGGGCGGGCAGGTGTCCCTCCTCTTCGGCAACGACCTCTACGCCATCCCCCTCGAGGGGTCGGCGGGGAACGTGCTCCTCAAGCGGCCCTCCGGCCGGGAGGATTACCAGATTCCTGCGGGCGGCGCGGCAAAAGCCCTCGGTCCCCATGAGGTGAACGCTTCCATCGCGCCCGGGACGTACACGCTCCGGACGAACGGCCACGTCCTCCTGCCCTACGGCAGCACTGACCGCGTGGTGGTTCTCGCCCAGGGCGCGACCACCCGCCAGACGTTCCTTTTCGGGAACCTCGGCACCACTGCCACTTTCACCGAGCCCGTGGCCCTCTACGCCTTCGTGCCCGTGAAGGGGCAGCTTGCTGCCGTTGGCGGGTACAACCCGCAGAACTTCAGCCTCGAGGTGGCGCCCCAGGGCGCGGAGCCGCTCGCGGCCTTCCCCCTCGCGCGCACCACCGTGGTGGACGCCTACCAGTACCCGAGCGAGTACGTGGTGCCCCACGTGGCCTCCGTGCCCTGGGACCGCACCTGGGACCTCAACAAGAACATCCAGTGGGACTTCCTGTTCTTCAGCTACATCCCGCGCTGGATCGCCCTCTACTCGCTCGTGAGCATCCCCTTCGGTCAGGTCCTCCAGAAGGCGCTGAAGCTCATGGAGTACCGCCGCAAGCCCGTTGGGGCCGCGTCGGGGTGACCCTCGCGTGAGCTCGCCGCCGCGCATCCTCATCGGCATCTCCGGGGGCCCCGGGACGGGCACGACCACGCTCAGCAAGCTCCTAAGCGCGCGCCTCGGCCTTCCCCACGTGTACGCGGGGCAGATCTTCCGCTCCCTGGCGGCCGAGCGCGGCATGACGCTCGCGGAGTTCGGCAAGTACGCCGAGGCCCACCCGGAGGTGGACCGGGAGCTCGACGCGCGCCTCGTGAAGCGCGCCGCCGAGGGCCAGGTCATTCTCGAGGGCCGCATGGTGGTGTGGCAGATCGAGCAGGCCCGCGTGCCCGCCCTCCGGGTGCTCCTCGTGGCGCCCGAGCTCGTTCGGGCCACCCGGGTCGCCACCCGTGAGGGGAAGGCGGACGTGGCGGACGTGCTCGCGGAGAACCGCGCCCGGGAAGCCTCCGAGGCGAAGCGGTACCACGAGATCTACGGCTTCGAGCCGAACGACCCGTCGAAGTACGACCTCGTGATCGACACGGCGGACAAGACGCCGGAGCAGATTGCGGACCTTGTGATCACGGCGGCCCGCAAGGTCTTCCCCGGCCTTGTCGCGTGAGCCTTACCGCTCCCGGATGTCGATGCGGTAGCGCTCGTCGTCGTCGCGGTACTGTTCACGGTAGCGGTAGCCGCCGCCGTCCTCATTCGTGTTTCCGGAGTCGTCCACCTGCTGGTCCTGGGTGTCCTGCTGGACGTCCCGGTCGTCGTAGTTGACGCTCGTGTTCGTGTCCTGGTCGATCTGGTTGTCGTCGCCGATGGCGATGGTGCTGTCGTCGCCGACGGCCTGGTTCGCTTCGGACCCGTGGGCGGCCACGTTCACGACGGCGGAGCCCTCGATGGCTTGGGTGACCACCACGACGTTGTTGTTGCCCTTCACGTCCACGTTGAGGGAGGTCTGGGTCTGGTTCTCCACGACCACGCGCTTCTTCGCGAGCTGGTCGCCCGTGTCGCGGTCCTTCACGATGACGAGCAGGACGGCGGGCGCTGAACTGCGCGACTCCGCCTCCACGTCCACGCGGATGTTGTTCACGTTCTGGGGGACGTTCACGGCGTACTCGGCTTCGGGGGCGCCGTTGCATTCGGTGGCGTCGATGGTGGCGGTGCGGCCGGCTGTGTTGATGCCTATCTCGTCGGGGCCCCTTACTTCGATGGGGGGCGTGTTGACGGTGCAGCCGGCGAGCAGGGTGGCCGCGGTGATGGCGGCAAGCGTGAGGAGGGTGAGTTTCATGGCGAGGCCTCAAAAGTTCCCCTTCTCGGTGAGGGATGCTTGAGGCATCTGGCCGGGACGCCAATGGG
>DATMKA010000116.1:0-3802 GCA_035553595.1 Thermoplasmatota archaeon
CGCCCTCCCCAAGAGGAGGCCTCCCTGTGAAACGCCAGATTCTCCTCCTCCGCCGGAAAGGCCTGCTCCGCACCCACGCTCCCACGGTGTTCCTCATCGGCCTCGTGCTCTTTGGCGTGAGCGTGCTCCTCCTCGCCCTCCTCGCGCAAGACGTGAACACCACTCCCGTGGCTTCGCCCCAAGTGCGCGTCGAAAACGGCACCGCCACCCAGACCTACCTGGTAGTGCTCCAGGAGAGCGCCGTCCTCAGCGGCACCTACAGCTTCCCCAAGGCGCCCGGAACCGCTTACGTCCTCAACTGCCTCGACTACGGGAGGTACCTCGAAGGACGGCCCTTCGAGAATCAGCCCTCGGTGGCTCGTAACGTGATGTCGGGGAGCGTCCAACTCGACTACTACACCATGCGCGGAAGCTACTATACCTCCCTCAACCGGCTGCCGCCCGGGAACGGCACGCCCCCCGACCTTCCGGAAGGGGAGGAGGAGCGGGAGCGCATCGCCTACTCCGACCTCCGCCTCATCTCCCCCTACTGCCCCGCCACCTACGTGGTGTTCGAGTGGGAGACGGGGAACGCGACCTGGCAGGAAAACGCGCCCGCCGTGTCCATGCAGGTCCGCGTCTACCCCCTCGACACGGACGCGGGCAGCGCCCTCATGACGCTCTGCGTCATCTCCGCGATCCTCGCCCTCACGGGCGGCCTCTCCTGGGGCTCCCAGCGCAGCCTTGAGGCGTACTCGCCGGTGAGGCCCGCGGCCACGGACGCGGAAAGCACCGCGGAAACCCTCTACCGCCTCGCCGAGAACTCGGGCCATTGGCTCGAGCGCACCCGCCGCTACCTCCTCCTCTCGGGCGCCCTCGGGATCTTCCTGTGGTACCCCATCCTCGTTCCCTGGGCCTACCGGGCCGGGAGCGAGGGCACCGCGGCGGAGGGGGCTGGACTGTTCCTCGCAGGCGCCGTCGTCCTGTTCCTCCTCATCCTCACCTTCATCTGGGGCCGCGCCTTCCTCCAGCTCGATCGCGAGCTTGCCGAGTGGCGGGAACGGATGGCGCGGCTGCAGCGGCGCGAGCAGGAACTGCTGGATTCCCTGGAGCGCGAAGGGTAGGGACCCCTCTTGGCCGACCTGGAGCGACCGGACCTCTACGTGGTGGCGCGCTTCCTCGAGCGCCTGTGGCGCGACGAGCGCCCGCACCGCAAGACCGACCTCCAGATGGCCGTCCGCCTCAACTACAACGTGTACAAGAAGTACCTGGACTGGATGCTCGAGAAGGGCCTCATCCAGGTGAGCACGGAGAAGGACGGCGGCGAACGCATCGCCATCACCCCCAAGGGCCTCAGCACGTACAAGACGCTCGTCGAATGGATCAAGGAAACGGTGGGCGAGGAGCACCTCTAGGGCCCCGCCCCGTTGGTCACGCCCGAAACCCCCTCCGTTGCCGCTGCCCCTTGATTTGGTTGCGGTTACGGCTCCCGTGCAAACCATCATATCCCCCCTGTGACAGACCAGTGTGTCGAGGACACGGGCGACATCGCCTCCCTCCCTCCGACCCCTACCCGCCCCGCGTGGGAGGGCTCGCGTTCCGGACTTGCTCCGGTCCCGCGTTGCCCTGGTCGTGAAGGGTCAGCGCGATGGAGCCGTGAGACCCCGAGCCGTTTCCGGGACCGGTGCCCTGCGCATCTCGTGCCCGGACGTGCCGCCGCCCTCGCGCCCTGCGCGCCCCGGTGACGGTCCAGAAGCTCGGGGCCGCCCCGTGACGGTCACCTCCCGCGCTTTCGGGCGCGTCTGGAGCCCGCCGCGAGTCCCCTCGAGCCCGCTCCCAATTCCACCTCGGTGGAGCCACGAGCGGTGAGTCGGGGAGCGACCCTTCAGTCCGTGTCCCCTGGTCCCTATCCAACCCGCCGCGGTCCCTGCGCCGCGGCGGGTTCCCGCTCCTTCTCCCGCTTCCTTCGACCCCTGTACCGAACGCGCTACGTGACGCGCCGGGGACGCGGGGT
The DNA here is from genome assembly GCA_035553595.1 of Thermoplasmatota archaeon. Taxonomy (GTDB): domain Archaea; phylum Thermoplasmatota; class SW-10-69-26; order JACQPN01; family JAJPHT01; genus DATMKA01. Next base: position 1,994 of record DATMKA010000116.1, read on the forward strand.
CATGTATCGACGGGCCCTCCTGAGAGCCGCCCCTCCGCGCGCGCCCTCACCCTTCCAGGACGCCCGGGCGCGGACCCTCCCCTGTCCCGAGTGCCTTGGCGGCCTCCACGCAGGCGCTGCACCCTGCCCCGACTGTGCGGGTTGGGGCTTCGTGCCGGACCAGTAAGGGGAGCGGGCCTCACTCGTCCTTGAAGTCCACCCACGGCCCCTCAGGGGATGGGCCGCGGTCGGGTTCGAGGTCCGAAGGGATGAGCGGTGCTGCGCAGTAGGGGCACACGGTGAAGTCCGTCTGCACCTCGTGGCCGCAGCTGCGACACGCCTCCTGGGTGGGTGCGCCGCAGGCGGGACAGAAGCTGTAGGACTCCTGCACAGGCTCGCCGCAGGAGGTGCACTCGAAGTCCGGCACGCCCTCGGTGGGAGGGCGCGCTTCGGCTTCCCCGGGCCGGAAGGCCGAGGGCGTTACCGCTGGAGACCAGGGCATCGCGGGAACCGTGGACCAGGTGGGCCCCGGCGCGTTCCCGAGGCGGAGCGACTCAATCTGCTGGAACAGGGTGCGACCGTGGCCGGGGTCGAGGTTCTCGAGGCGCACGGGCGGCGCCGCTCCCGGTCCGGCGCGAACCGTGATGTAGGCGCGGGACTGCCCGTCCGAGGGGGCCTCCTCGAAGGTGGTCTCGGTGACGTCCCGCCACAGGAGGCTCCGCCAACCGCGGCGGCCCTCCGGGTGGAGGGTTCCCTGAAGGATCCGGTGGCTCGTGAGGGCGACCACCGTCTCCCCGGTCGCCTCCTCACCCACCCGGAGATAGCACACCCACTCGCGGGGGAGGAGGAGGGATTGCACGAACAGATCGGCGCGCGTGAGGCGACCCTCGGACATAGCGACAGCCTCCGCTCTCCGCGAGCGGCGTTAATCGTTCTCGCCGCTTCACCGCTAACCGTCACGGAAGGAAGCGGGGCTCCCGCTTCTCGGCAAAGGCCCGGGCCCCCTCCCGGTACTCGGGGCCCGTCGCGCACTCGCTGATGAGGTGCCGCTCGGCGTCCAGGTGGTCCTGGAGCTGGTCGGGGCTCCCAAGGGTGGTCGACAGGAGGGCCTTCGTGCGGGCGAAGGCCTGGAGGGGGAGCGCCGCCATCTCACGGGCCACGGCGAGCGCCCGCGCCGGGAGCTCCGCGTCCGGCACGACCTCATGCAGGAGCCCCAGGCGGAGCGCCTCCTCGGCCGCCAGGGCCTCGTTCCGGTAGAAGAAGCGCTGAGCCGCCGCGAGGCCCGCAAGCCGCGGCAGCAGGTAGGTCGCTCCCCCGTCCGGCGACACGCCGAGGCGCAGGTAGGCCGCCCGGAACTTCGCGCTCGCGCCCCCCAAGCGGTAGTCGCCCGCGAGCGCGATGCCCACGCCGCCCCCGGCCGCGACGCCGTTCACGGCCACCACCACGGGCTTCGGGCACGTGGAGAGGGTGCGCACCAGGGGGTGATGGTGCTCCGTGAGGTCTCGGAAGTGCTCGAAGGCCTTCTCCCCCTTCTCCGCCATCTCCGCGACGTCGCCGCCCGCGCAGAAGGCCCGCCCCTCGCCCGTGATCAGGAGGCAGCGGACCGTGGGGTCCGCCACGGCCTTGTCCACGGCCTCACCGAGGGCGCGGATGGCGGCGAGGTCAAAGGCATTGTACCGGTCGGGCCGCGCGAAGCGGAGCAGGGCCACGGGCCCGTCGCGAGTCACCTGGACGGAGTCGGGGGTCATGGGCCACGCAACCGGCTGAGAGGCTATAACCTCCTCGCCGTCATCGACACCCATAAGAGGGGAAGCACGAATGCCCTCGGGA
>DATMKA010000117.1:0-6479 GCA_035553595.1 Thermoplasmatota archaeon
CCCCTCGCCCTCGCCTCCGCGGACAAGGAACTCCGCTCCCCCACCATCCAGAAGGATGGGGTCTGGTCCCACACCTTCACCACAGAGGGCGAGTACCCCTACATCTGCACCTTCCACCCCAACATGAAGGGCCGCATCACCGTCACCGCGAACGCGAACGTCACCGGCACCGCCACCGTGGACATGATCGACAACGACTACATTCCCCGGAACGTTCAGGTGGCCCCCGGCACCAACGTGACGTGGGTGAATCTGGGGAAGCAGCCCCACAACGTGCGCGGCGAGGCCCCCGCGAGCGCCCCTGCGCCCGGGCTCCTCCTCGTGGGCGCCGGCCTCCTCGGCGTGGCCCTGCTCCTCCGCCGCCGCGGCGCCTGAGGGCCCGCTGCTTTTTAGTATCGCGGCGGCCTTCCGCCGCCCATGACCACGCCCGAGGAGCAGGCCGCGAAGGACGCGGCGCGCCGCGCCGAGAAGGAGCGCATCCGCCAGGAGAACGCCGCCCGGTTCCAGGCCGAAGTGCCCCAGATGCTGCGGGACCTTCCCCCGGGCATGACCCACAACGACCTCGTGATGGAGCACCAGAAGCTCCGCATGAAGTCCATGGAGATGCAGCAGATGGTCATCACGGGGAAGCTCCCCGTTGCCGTGGAGCAGGACCTCTCCGGCAAGATCGTCGAGCAGATCCACAAGGTGGAGGCCCGCATCGCCGAGCTCTCCGGCGCCGCCCGCGACGCCGTGGGCAAGGGCAAGGGCCCCGGCTTCTGAGTGGGAGGCCACTCCGGCAAAGGCTTTAGCCCGGGGCGCCCTCCCACAGGCGTTCACCATGGCGCTCCCGCGGCTCCCCACGGTCCTGCTCCTGCTTGCCCTCGTGGCCGGCCTCTCGGGCACGGCCGGGGCCACCAAGCCCACCGGCCCCCTCCAGGCGCCCCTTCCCTCGTGGCACCTCGAGGACACGTGGGTGTACAACGTGTCGGCCTCGATCACGATCCGCGACGTCGAAGTCTCCGGCCGTGGCGTGATGACGCGCACCGTGGCCGCCCACGATGCCGCGAATGGCACGTGGACCATCCGGAACGTCTCCGAGGTGCGCGGCGGCGGGTCCTACCGCGGCGTCCCCGTGAGCGGCATCCTCTACGATAACACCACCGTTGTCCTGAGCGCCAGCGACCTCGGGTGGCTGAGCCGCGACACCCTCCGCACCGCCAACTACCTCGTGTTCGGCGCCGTCGTGAAGGAGCAGGCCACCACCAACATCACCTGGGCCGAGCCCATGGGCGGCTACCGATTCCCTTTCACCGTGGGCATGACGTGGAACGGCAGTACCCGCGAGAACTTCACCTACCAGCGCCAACCCGATGGCGCGCCCTACAACTGGCGCGGCACCGCCGCCTGGTACACCACGGTGGAAACCCAGGAAACCCTGGAGGTGGAGGGGCAGCAGTACGAGACGCTCCGCCTCCGCGTGGACGACGAGGCCGAGGACACGGACAACACCTACTGGCTCCGCTGGTGGGCTCCCCACGTGGGCAACCACGTGAAGGAGCAGCGCCTTGTCGAGGGCGAGACGCAGGTGACCGCCACCCTCCTCAAGTACCGGTACGGCGCGAACGTGCTCGGCCTCCCCCGTCTCATCCCCGACGGGGAAGCGGAGCCGCAGCCCGAGGCGCCCCGCACGGGCGTCCCCGCCCCCGGGCTTATCCCGCTCGCGGGAGCGCTGGGCGCGGCAGCAGCCCTCCTCGCGGCCCGTCGTCGCACCCGCTAAAGCGCGGCGAGCGCGAGACGGCGCACTGGCCCCAGGCGTTGCACACGGTGCCCGAGGCGAGGTGGAGCACGCAGGGGCCGCACTCCGGCGCCACCTGGTACTTCCCGTGCCCTGCCTGGGCCACGAGGCTCGCGCGCCGCGCCTTCTCCAGGAGCCAGCGCGCGGCGGGCACGGGGCGCCCGGTGGCGGCCGCGAGCTCCGGGGCGGTCCACGGCGCGAGGGTCAGGAGGCGGAGGGCGGCGCGGTCCTCCGCATCGAAGCCGGGCGCCACCGCGCGCAGGAAGGGGCAGAGGGGCGCGCCGGCCGCGTAGTGCGCGCGCACACGGCCCACGCGCACGGCCCGAAGGAGTTCGGCGCGGGCGAGGCGATGCAGGTGGTACTCCGCCGTCGAGTGGTCGAGCGCGAGCGCCTTCGCGACCTCCTGCACGGAGATGCCGGGGCGCTCGCGCACGAGGTCGAGAACGCGCTGCTGTGTTCCTGACTCGGGGGTTTGGGGGCGCATGGGCCCCACGGTCGCGGCGAGGAACCTCTGTTTTTCCCCAGGCCGCTCGCACTCCGCGCACTCCTAGGCGCTCGACGCCAAATCTTTTAACCCCCTTCGGTAACAAACGGCTGCCCCGGTCGGGCGGGGCATTGGGAAGGCTGACACCATGGAGAGGGAACTCCATCACACCGAGCGTAAGCTCTCAACCCGCGCCACTTGCCACCTGCTCGCCGCCGCTCTCGCGGTCGCTGCCCTCGCTCCGGGCTGGCACCCCGAGGCCGCTGCGCCCCTCGCGGCGAGCGCCGCGTATCGCCGCCTCACGCGCGACGAGGTGGTGACGCATGCGGTGCGGCGCGACCTCCTCACGCGCATCGAGCAGGCGCCAGGCATCACGGTGGGCGCGCTCGCGGCAAGCGCCGCCCTCGACTACAAGACGGTAAGCCACCACGCCCGCGTCCTTGCGGACTTCCGCCTCGTGGAGCGCCACGTGGACGGACGCCTCAACCGGCTCTACCCCGCGGGCGGTCTCGCGCACCCGCTGCGGCCCCTGCAGGAGGCCTCGGCCACCGCCACCGCCGTTGCCCTCTTGCGCGCCGTGGCTTCCGAGCCGGGGGTGCACCCGGCCCTCCTCGCGCGCCGCCTGGGGCTTGCGAAGAGTACCGTGAAGTGGCACATGGACCGCCTTCTTGAGCGCGGCATCCTGCAGGCGGAGGCGGGCGCCGGGACCCTGAGCCTCCGCGTGAGTCCCCAGTACGTGGCGGCCCTCGGCGGGCCCGGCCTGGGGTCCTCGGGCTCGTGAGCCTCATATAGCGGGGCGGCCTTGGAGCGGCGTCATGCTCTCGCGCACCCTCCTCCGGCCCATGGCAGTCGAGGACGTCCCCACCGTGGCGGCGCTCGCCGCCGGCCGCGGCTACGTGGCGACCGAGAGCGCCCTCGCGCGCCACCTCCAGGACCCTGATGGGGCGGGCTTCGTCGTGGAGCACAACGGCGCCATCGTGGGCGTCATCACGGTGAGCCTCCACCTCGACTACGCCCTCCTCGGGCCCCTCGTCCTCGCGCCCTCCCACCAGGGCGCGGGGCTCGACCTCCACCTCGTGCGCCGCGCCTTCAGCACCCTCGCGCGGCGCGGGGTGCGCACCGTGGAGGCCGAGGTCTCGCCCGAAGTGCTCCCCGTGTACCGCGTCCTCGGCTTCGTGCCCGTGGAGGAGACCATCGTCCTCGCGGGCCACACCCTTACGGCCGCGCCCAAGGGCCCGAGCGTGCGCCGCGCCGAAGCCCACGACCTCCTCGACGTGGGCCAGCTCGACGCCGACACCTTCGGGTACGGGCGCAAGGGCCTGTTCCTCTCCCTCCTCGAGGACGTGCCGCAGGGCGCCCACGTGGCCCGCCGCGGCGCCGACGGCGTGGACGGCTTCGTGTTCGCGTCGCGTGGAAGTCCGGGTTGGAGCCTCGGGCCCTGGATCGTTGCGCGGGGTGCGGAGAGCGCCGCCGCGCCGCTCCTCGATGCCGCCCTCACATCACTTGAGCCCGGAGAGGTTACCGTGCGGGTGCCCGCGAGCGCCGCCGCGGCCCTGAAGCTTCTGCAGGAGCGCGGCTTCCGCGAGGTGGCCCGCCTCGGCCGCGTGCGCTTCGGCGAGCCCCGCAGCGACCTCGAGAACCTGCAGGGCGAGCTCGCCCGTGGTACCGGCCCCATCTACTGACGGCGCCCGCACCCGGGGCAGGCCGCGTCCCCGCAGGTGAGGGCACGGCTGTCGGCACCAAGGAGCTCCTTCGCGCGGTCGAGCACGTCGCGCGCCCGCACGAGCTCCGCCTCGGCGCGGCCCACGCGGCCCCGCAGCGTCACGTCCGCGAGGTGGGGCGCGAGCTTGTAGAACCCCTCGGAGCAGCCCGCGTGCCAATTCCCCTCCCGCCACGCAAGACCGCACGCGTCCGGGATGGGGAAGCGGTACCGCCACCGGGACTCCGTGTCGAGGTCGCGCTCCGCGCGGTGGATCACGGTGTCGGCGCGGTGGTCCACCCCGAGAAGGAGCACCCACCCGTCGCGCGCGAGCACCGCATCAAGGGGGCTTCCCGGCCCGTAGGGGTCATCGATCTCCTGGCCCCCCACGACGCCCCGCGCGCCGCGGCCCCACGCGCAGAAGGAGAGGACGGGGTGCGTGGAGCGCACGACGCCAGGCAGGCGGCGGAAGGCGTCCGCGACAGCACCCATCCGCGGCGTCGGCGTCCCGGGCGTCCACGGGTCCATGGCGGCCCGGATGCGGTTCTGCACCGAGGGCCGCGGGGGCTCCCGCCAAAGCGCCGGATCCGTGAGCTCCAGCGTGAAAGCCGGCATCACGACGAGCCCCTCGGGGCCCACGGCCTCCATCACCGCAAGCGCCACGCCCTCGGGCCCGCCCTCCACGGGGCGCACGCTCCGGTAGGAAGCGTGGAGGATCACCGTGTCCCCCGCCCCGAGGCCGAGCTTCGCGAGGTCGCGGGCAAGCTTGCCCGCGGTGGACGCTTGCATGGGGGCGGGAGCGCGCTGCAGGTAGATGGGTCTTGTGAGGGCCCCGCCCCAGACGGATCACGAAGGGACGAAGGACACCTCAAAGGAGATAGAGGGATTTTGCAGGGGTGCGGGGCCCGGGCAGCGTAGAAAACGCGAAGCGGCGAGGCCGCGAAGGCCCGCGAAGGGATCGCTCAGGTCGCACGCTTCGCGCTCCTTCGCCGCATCGCCGCTTCGCAAGGACTAAGCTGCCCACACCGCGGAGGGGCGGTCCCTCACCGGGGTCCGCCACACCCTGCCTTCAGAACAGCTTGCGGTGCGCGATGAACGCCTTCTGCATCTCGGTGGTGCCACCGAACACGCTGAGGGCGCGAGCGTCACGGTTGAAGCGCTCCAGGGGAACGTCCCGCATGAAGCCCGTGCCGCCGTGCACGCGAATGGCGTCCTGCGTGTGCTTCTTCGCGTCCTCGGTAGCGCGCACCTTGGCGGCGGCGGCGGCGACGGCGAAGTCCTCGCCGCGGTCGCGCAGGTCGGCCGCTTCGAGCACGAGCAGGCGGCTCTCGCGGATGGCGATCTCCATGTCCGCGATCTTCCACTGGATGGCCTGGAAGTTCTTGATGGGCTGGCGGAACTGCACGCGCTGGTTCGCGAAGGCGATGCTCTCGTGGAGCGCCGCCTCCAGGAGGCCCACGGCCGTGGCGGCGGCAGCGATGTTGCTCACGTCGAGCGCACGCTGGATAAGGCTCACCCCATCGCCCTCGGCGCCCACGCGGTTGGCGGCGGGAACGCGCGCGTCGTTGAGAAAGAGCTGGGTGTAGTGGAGGCCGCGCAGGCTAAGCATCCGCTCGGGAAGACCGAAGCGGAGGCCGGGCGTGTCGGCGGGGACGGCGAAGGCGGTGAGCCCCTCGGTGCCGGGGACGCGGGCGAACACGAGGTAGAGGTCGGCGTGGCTGCCGCCCGCGACGAAGCTCTTGAGGCCGTTGAGGACGTACTCGTCGCCCTGCTTCACGGCCTTCGCGCGGACCCCGTTGAGGTCGCTGCCCGCGCCGGGCTCGGCGAGGGCGAGGGTGCCCACCTGCTGGCCGGAGGCGAGGGCAGGGAGCAGGCGGCCCTTCAGCTCCTCGTCCTCGGCGAGGTTGAGGACGTAGGCCGCGAGGGCGTTGTGGATGGTCATGGCGGAGGCCGTGGTGGCGCAGCCGCGCGCCACCTCCTCAACGGCAAGCGCGAAGGCGACCGTGTCGGTGCCGGCGCCGCCATACTTGGGGTCCACGAGCATGCCCATGAGGCCGAGGCCGCCCATCTGCTGGAGCAGGTCCTTCGGGTAGCGCCGCTCGCGGTCGATGCCCTCGGCGGCGGGAGCGATGGCGCTCGCTGTGAACTCGGCAACCATCTTGCGGACCATTTCCTGGTCGGAGGTGAGGGCGAACGTCATCGGGGGCACACTCGCGCGTCCGCACTTTGGGATTGTGCGGTATACGGTGTGTCACAGGGTGGGGAACCTAAAAAGGCTTCCGGGTGCGGACTCCGCGCCCCCCGGGCCAACATCGGCCCCGGCTCTTCAAAACCGCTATCGAATTCTCTGTGGTGCGACAATGGTCAACTTAGAAACGGATAAATCACCCCTGCGACTCATGGGGGTTCGGCGCAGGAGGAGACCTCAGCACTCTTCCCCCTCGCCTCCCAGGGACCGGCTCGTTCGTGCCCCGCGGCAGTCGGGCATCGGGTGCTCACCTCCAAAACCTCCCCAGCCG
>DATMKA010000118.1:0-2043 GCA_035553595.1 Thermoplasmatota archaeon
CCGCGTGGTCCCCGTGCTCCCCGCCCTTCGGGTCCTGCGCAGCCGCGGCCGTCAGGGCCGCACGCAGCGCGCGAACGTGCTCCAGCGTGAGCGTGTCCTGCGCGGCCTGGAAGCGCGGCGCGAGCGCCGACTCGTTCCCGAGGGCGTCCCTGTTTTCCCGCCATGTCCTGTAGGCGATGGCCCACGCCTCGCGCGCCGAAGCATTCTCTCCCGCCTCCAGGAAGCCCGTTGCGAGGTCGAGATGGAGCAGCACGTAGCCCCGCGGCCCGAGAAACGCGAGGAGGGCAGCGCGGGCTCCGTCACGCTCGTCGGGAGCGGCGAGGCCGCGCGCAAGCGCGTCGGCGGTGGCCGCGCCTGATCGGGCCTCCACCTCGGGAAGGAGCGCGAGGGCGGCGTAGCGCGCCGCCACCGCTTCCAGGGGCAGCGTGCCGTTGAGGTTCAGCGCGCGCGCCGCCTCGCCGAGAAACGCGTCGAAGAGGCCCGTGGCCGCCGACGAGCGTCCCACGGCCCGCTCGGCAAGCTCCAGGTAGCGCTGCGGGTTGCCGACGGCGGCCTCCCACTGCGTCGCGACGGGCGAGTCGGGCGTGAGCGCGAAGCGGTCCGCGAGAAGCGCCAGGTACTCGCTCGCGGTGGGAACGTCCCCCGCGAGGGCGGCCGACTCGAAGGCGTAGAAGGCGCCCGCGGCGAGCGCCCCATCGAGGCCGGCCGCGGTCTCGCGCAACTGCATGGTGCGGTTTTCCGCGACGGCGGTGCGTGCCCGCGCAAGGAGCGCCTCCACGGCCGGCATCGGGAGAGGGGACGCGCGCTCGAAGTCGCCGCGGAAGGTTCGGTTCACGAGCGCGCTCGCCGCCGTCACGTTCTCCAGGGCCGCGTCCCTGTTCCCGGCCTCGAGGGCGCGGGGCGCGGCCACGCCCACGGCGCCCACCGTGAGGTTGTAGGCCTCGAGCTTCGTCACCCGGAAGCTGCCAGAACCGCTCCCGTCCGCGCCCTGCGCGAGGGTGGAGGGGACCAGTAGGAGCGCCGCGAGGGCGAGGCCGAGGAGGGGACCGCGCATGTGTGCGTCACGAGCCGCCCCCCTGGGCATGAACGTTTCCCGCCTGCGCGACAGCCGAACCTTTATGCCGGGCACTCCCTCTGCCCGCGATGGTGAGCCCCCTGATCACCCTCTCCCTTTCCCAGGCCGCCCTCAAGGTGGGCGACCGCCTTCCCGACTTCAAGGTGCGCGCCGCCACCCAGACGGACCTCGTGGACTTCAGCACCGCGGACGCCCTCGGCAAGGGCCCCGTCGTGTGGGCCTTCTACCCCCTCGCCTTCACGAGCGTGTGCACCGCGGAGGTGTGCGAGCTGCGCGACACCTTGGGCCGCTTCAGCGAGCTCAACGCGCGCGTGTACGGCGTCTCCATCGATACGCCGCAGACGAACCGCATCTTTGCCCAGAAGGAGAACCTGAACTTCCCCCTCGTGAGCGACCCAAACCGCGAGATGGTGCCGAAGTTCGGCATCGTGGCGGACATGGTGGCGGGCGTGAAGCACGTCGCGAAGCGCGCCGTGTACGTGAGCGATTCGGAGGGCCGCATCGTCTACGCGTGGGTCAGCGAGGACCCGAAGGCGCGCCCGGACTTCGAGCAGGTGCGCGCCGCGCTGCGGAACGCCAAGTGAATCCATGAAGGGGTTGCCCCGGCCGGTGCCAGCCAGCCGGGGATTGCACGGGCCGGGGAACGGGTGGGCGTCCGTTCCCGGTCCGGTGCACGACCAATTGCGCCATACCTCGTTGTGTTTTTCGGAGCGGCCTGTCGGGGAGGATGTTTTCGGGACATCAGGGGAGGACTCGTTTCGCCCACGAGCCCCGGTCAGGCACAACGGGGTTGTGGGGGGGTCTATTTAGTGCTTCTCCACAACGGGAGGGCCTACTGGGGGCGGCGCGCGAGCAGGACCACGCCGATAGCGGCCGCCACCAGGAGCGCCACGAGACCGACCGAGGGGGCTTCCACGCCGCCGTCGAGAGGCCCGCCCTCCGTCGTAACGGGAGCCGAGGGCGAGGAG
>DATMKA010000119.1:0-9397 GCA_035553595.1 Thermoplasmatota archaeon
GTGTACGCAGAGGACAAGAAGGCGCAGGGGTCGCAGAGACGGTTTTCGGATCTGCAGAGGGGGCAGAGCCGGGGCGTCCTACCCCCTCCTTCTTTCCCCCGGCTCTGCCCCCTCTGCAGATCCGAAAACCGTCTCTGCGACCCCTGCGCCTTCTTGTCCTCTGCGTACACCACCCGGGAGGCCCCGCGCCGCCATCGAGCATGGACGGAAGCAAGAGAGAACCGACAGAAAGAGCAACCGGAAGGGCCCCGAGGGCCCGAGAAAAAAGAGCGAAGAAGAAGGCCCGAGAGGGGCCCAAGGATTAGCCGACGATCCGGCCGTTTTCCTTGTACGCCAGTGCCGAGCAAGGCTCGGCACGCCTCCAAGGAAAATCAGCCAACAATCCGACCATTTTCCTTGTAGGTCGTCACGACCATCATGGTCTTCGTGTCCTCGACACCGGGAAGGGGCCCGATGGCGCGGATGATGAAGTCCTTGAGCTCGCGGTAGGACCCGAAGCGGGCCTTCAGCACGATGTCGTCCTCGCCCGTGACGAGGTAGGCGTGCTGGATTTCCTTGAACTTCCCGAGGGAGTCCGCGATGTCGTCGGCCTTCGCCGTCTCCACCTTCAGGAGGATGATGGCCTCCACGTTGCGGGTCGCGTAGTACTGGGCGAGATCGGTCTCGGTTTCTCCACCGGTAGCCAAGGCCACACCTTGGGTCGGGGATTCCATAGCAGCCTAAAAAGGTTTGGAGGAAACGGGCTTTGTCTTCTCAGGGGGGTCGGCCCACGTAGTGGTGGGATGCCATGGAAGTCAGTGGAGATAGTCGCCCACCCACCCCCCAAGAGGCGGACCGCGGACTTGGCGTTCTGCGGAACCCACACTGGTTAAAGGCGCGGCCTCAGGCGCGCGCTGGCGTCGGGTCCACAAGCTCCCCCCACCTATAGATGTCGACGCGTCGGACCATGGGATGGATGTGGACTGGATGGCCGCCATTGCCAACGAGGGCCGAACCTCGACGAGCCCTACACGCGCCTCGCTGCACCCATGGATGCGACAGCGGTAGGCCAACGCAGTGTAACCACTCAGGCAACAAGGGGCCCAGGCGGTCACTGTGGGCCTGAGGCCCCCGCCCGCTTGGGGCGGGAATCACATTACCCGCGGGCCCAGGGGTCGACCCGCCCCCCCGACTCGTCGCGCCGTCGACCACCACCGCGTTATTTTGTAAAAAAATAGTGATTGAGAACCCCTTTATCGTTCCATGTTTATTGCTGATATCACGGCTGATGGCTGGCCAACCGAGGCGAGAGAGGTAGAGCCTCGCTTACCTCGGGGTCTGCGTCAGTTCGCCCGTCGCAAGGAGCGTTTAGGAATGGTTTCACGAGCTTCAAGATACACCGTTGCCGCGCTGATGCTTACTCTCACAGCAGCGCCCCTGGTCACGCCCGGCTCGCCAGTCCCGGGCCTGCCGACCCTCGACTTCGGCGAGTCTCGGGTCGTCATCCTTGACCCAACCAGCCTTCTCGCCGCGGCGCGCGGGGGTCAAGCCCTCCTGCTGCCCACCATCGAGGGCTTCACGGAAGTGCGGCTGGTGTACAGCGGCGAGCCCGTGCGGGTCATCCACCTCCAAGAGGGTGGAGAGGCCACGGAGTCCACCTACCAGACCAACATCTGGACCATCCACTCGTCTGAATCCGGAGACGCCTTGGGCATTGCCCTGCTCCGGGCCGACACCCTCCGCGCCCGCCTTGATACCGCTGCGGGTATCAACATGATCGAACCTCTCGCCGGCTATGTCCCCACTGCGGGTGGTTCCGAGTACCTCGTCTACCGCCCAGGCAACAAGCCCCGCCCCGTCGGTGCCGTCGACGGCTTCGAGCCCGGCGCGGTGCCCCCGGCTTCGGGCGACCACGACCACGGGGACCACCACGAGGACCAGCCGGCCCCCGGGGGGGACTTCGGCGTCGCAACCCACACCGTGACCAGGACTCTGACCGTGTACGTTGACTCCGGGTTCGTAAACAACTACGGCGGGATGACGTGGCCGGACCAGGCCCGGTACTTCGTCGGAATGGTGAACAATCGCATGAAGGATGTCGGCCTCCAATACTCCGTGATGGCCCTCGCCTACGATGCTGGCTTCGACACCAACAACATCGGAGATTCGTGGAACCGCATCGCGAGCCGTGACTACATGGGGAGCCAAGTCCGCGGCGCCTTCGTGTACCGTGACTGGGACGGCTGCACCATTGGTCAGGCCACCCAGCCGGGTTCCACGATGCACATCCAGCTCGCCGCCGACGCCTGCCACAGCTACTACACCCCCATCAACGACTTCGACCGGTACTACCTGATGACCCACGAGTTTGCGCATAACCAGGACGCCGACCATAACTCTGCCGATGGGTGGTGCGAAGACTACTTCTGCTGGCACTTCGGTCGCGATATTACCCACTCGAGTGCCTGGCACCACTACCACGACTACTTGAGTTCGAGGAACGTTCTCCGCATGAAGGCGCACCTGGGAACAAAACACTAAACAGAGGAACCGGAGATGGCCAGACTTCTCGCGCTTGTGATCGCGCTCGCGACCCTCCTCACAGGCTGCCTCGCCGATGTCGACGGATCTAAGTCCGCGCCCCGGACGTGCGGCCTCAGTGTCCACCCCGCTTCCGGCGAGGCGAACGCGACCGCACCGAACCTGAACAACACCTTCCTCGAAGCCCATCCGACGTTGAGGGCCCAGTTCGAGAAGCCTGGCCTTTCCGGCGGAGTTGGCGCCACAGTCTCCTGCGAAGAGGGAGAACAAACCCTCGAAGCGCTCACCGCGCTAGGCGCCCCGGGGCGGGACTACCCGGGACAGGGGGGTGAGCGCGTCATTCAGTACGCCAACGCCACCTACCGTGTGACCGTCGAGGGACCCCCCCGCGGGTGAGGCGGAGCGCGACCGAATCCGGGGCCTCAGTCGCCAACTCCCACCTCCCGGAGGCACGCAGCCACCCCAGAAACACCGCGGAGACCGGAGACTACTGAGAGCAACCCACAACCTGCCTATCGGTGATGAGGCGGCCGAGACGGGTGGCCCCTGCGCACCGCCTGCCCGCTCGCGCCCCGACACCATCGGCTGCCGAGGTCCCTGATTTGTGCATGGGAGCCCGGTGGCCTCGCCCAGTCTTGGGCTTGGCCTGGGACCTTAGGCCACCGGTGTGCCCCCCTTCGTCGCCTTGTTGCCCGGCTCGAAATGTGGGGGATGCGTCCACCGTCAGCCGAACACCATTCCCTATCTGTTGCGACTCTGGGCTGTATCAGGAACCGTAAGGCTCTGCTCAGATTGCCTGGAATTAGCCAGTAAAGGCGATGCGTCGGACGGATCTGGAACCGCTTCCACCCCTAGCGGCAAGGAGGGCAAGGACTGTGTGGAACTGCAAGACTCCCCTACGGTGACCAATTCGTAGCGTTCGGCGTTTGAGTATGCCACGACGCATATCTGGCCGGTGCTGTGACCAAAACGGAGCCCAGCCGGCGGCCGCGGGGCCGCCTCAGTGGTCCCCGATGCGGCGCTCGCTGGGGCGGCTGCGGTAGTGCCGCCAGGCCTCTTCGACGGAGGCGCGGCCCACGGCGGAGGCGGGCGCCTCGGGGGTGCCCCCGGGGAGGTCTTTCACCGCTTCGGCCACGGCTTCCGCCGTGGGGCTCCCGAGGGCGGCAAGCCGGAGGCCCATCAGGAGGATGCCAAGGCCCGCGAGGAGGAGCACGACGGAGAGCGCCTGCAGGAGCACGGCGGCGGCGAGGTGGGGCCACGTGAAGGAGGCGAGGGAGAGGAGCATCAGGGTGGAGCCGAACACGAGAAGGGCGGCCACGAAGTTGCGGTGGTTGGCCTTCAGGAGGGCGGCGGCGCGTTCGGCGGCAAGCTGCGCGGCCGAAGGCGAAGGCCCGGTGGCCACGGGCACCTTCTTGGGGGGCGACCCGCCGCGCAGGCGCGTCACGAGGGCCGCAAGATCGAGCCCCATGCGCTCCGCGGAGGCCGACACCTCTGCGGGGGAGAGGTCGGCCGTCTCGGCGACGGCGAGGAACAGGTCGAGGCGCGACCGGTCGATGCGGGGGCCAAGCGCCTGGAAGGCCCCGTAGGGGTCGCCCTCCTGCGCGGCGCGCGCGAGGAACTCCGCGTCCACTCCCGCCTCGTCGAGGGCCCGCGTGAAGCGTTCGGCAGGGAGGCCGAGACGCCCGGCGAGCACGCTGGAGTCGATGGCGCGGGAGGGAGCCACGTTCGGGCAGTGGCGCTCGCGCCACTTAAAGGTATGGCGCAGCCCCGTCGAGGGAGCAACGACGCGCCCACCGGCTCGTCAGCAAGAAGCTATTTGCCCTTCTTTCCCGTACGTGATGGATGTGTCCCTTGCGCTCACGGCGCATGGGGGCGCCTGGTTCAGGTGAGAAGACATGGTCGACGCGTCCCTTAACCCCCGGGAGATTGCCAACCGCCAGTTCGACTTGGCGGCCAACCTCCTCGGCCTCGACGAGAGCACACGCAACGTCCTCCGCCACCCGCAGACCGTCCTGAAGGTGGGCGTCCCCGTGCGGATGGACAACGGGACCGTCAAGGTTTTCACCGGCTTCCGCAGCCAATACAACAACGCCCGCGGCCCCTACAAGGGCGGCATCCGGTACCACCCCCAGGTGACGGAGGACGAGGTCATTGCCCTCAGCGCCTGGATGACGTGGAAGTGCGCCGTGATGGACCTCCCCTACGGCGGCGGCAAGGGCGGCATCATCTGCGACCCGAAGACGATGAGCCCCCGCGAGCTCGAGCAGCTCACGCGCAACTACACGCAGGCCATCGCGCCCCTCGTGGGCCCCGAGCGCGACATTCCCGCGCCCGACGTGTACACGAACAGCCAGACCATGGCCTGGTTCATGGACGAGTACAGCCGCGTCACGGGCAAGTACTCGCCCGGAGTCAT
This sequence comes from Thermoplasmatota archaeon, assembly GCA_035553595.1. Taxonomy (GTDB): domain Archaea; phylum Thermoplasmatota; class SW-10-69-26; order JACQPN01; family JAJPHT01; genus DATMKA01. Next base: position 4,937 of record DATMKA010000119.1, read on the forward strand.
CACCGGCAAGCCCATTGAGCTCGGCGGCAGCCTCGGCCGCGACAAGGCCACGAGCTTCGGTGCCCTCGTGTGCGCCCGGGAAGCCTTCCGCGTGAAGGGCCTCCGCACCCAGGGTGCAACCATCGCCATCCAGGGCTTCGGGAACGCGGGCAGCAACTGCGCGCTCCTCTCCGAACGCTTCCTGCCCGGCGCGAAGATTGTGGCCGTGAGCGACTCCGCGGGCGGCGTCTACAACCCCGACGGCTTCGACGTGAAGAAGCTCCTAGAGCACAAGGACAAGACGGGCCAGGTGAAGGGCTTCCCCGGCGCCAAGGAGATCACGAACCAGGAGCTCCTCGAACTCCAGGTGGACCTCCTCATCCCCGCGGCCCTCGAGAACCAGATCACGAAGGACAACGCGGCCCGCGTGAAGGCCAAGGTGCTCGTGGAGGCCGCCAACGGGCCAACGACGCCCGACGCGGACGACATCCTGTTCAAGAACGGCGTCATGCTCGTACCCGATATCCTCGCGAACGCGGGCGGCGTCACCGTGAGCTACTACGAGTGGCTCCAGGGCATCTACGAGCACCCGTGGACGCTCGAGGAAGTGAACACGAAGCTCGAGGACCGCATGACGAAGTCCTTCACCGCCGTCCACACCATGGGCACGGCGAAGAAGGTGCACCTCCGCACCGCCGCCTACCTCGTGGCCGTGGACCGTGTCGCGCGCGCCCTGAAGCTTCGCGGTGGAGGCGCGTAGACCGCCCCGGGCTCGGCCTGGCCGCCGCCCTGCCGCGGCGGCCAACCCCTTCTTTTTCGGCCCCAAATCGAAACCTTATAAGTGGGTGTGCCCGTTCTCCCAGGCATCATGTCGAAGGTCCGAGAGCGATCCTGCGGGGCCGTGGTGTACACCCAAGGCCCCAGCGGGCGCGAGTATCTCCTCCTTCGCTACGGCGCCGGCCACTGGGGCTTCCCAAAGGGACACGTGGAAGGCAACGAGAGCGACATTGAAGCCGCCCAACGGGAGCTCACGGAGGAGACGAGCATCCCGCGGGACAAGCAGCGCCTCATCCCCGGGTTCATGGAGCGCACCGACTACAGCTTCCGGCGGGGCCGCACCCTCGTAGAGAAAGAGGTGCGGTTCTTCATCGTGGAGTCCGCCACGCGGGACGTCACCATCAGCCAGGAGCACACGGACCACGTTTGGATGCCCTTCGATCAGGCCATCGACCTCATCACCTTCCAAGGCCTCAAGCGCGTGCTGCGCCTCGCGGACGATTTCCTGCAGAACGGCGGCCGCCTCCCCCGCGCCTTCTGATCAGCGCGCAAGGAAGGCGGCGAGCTCCGTTACGCGGCCCACCCGCAGCGTGCACGGCCCCTCCAAAGGGTCGCCCGGGCGGTGGAACAGGTGGCTGCGCGCATCGCCAGGGCCGCCCGCGACATGGACGGCGCGCATCCCAAGCTGCAGGGCCGGGAGCACGTCGAGCGCATAGGAATCACCCACCATCAGCACCTCCTCGGGACGGAAGCCCATCTGGCCGAGGGCGAACTCGAAGATGGCGGGATCCGGCTTCCGGAGCCCCACCTCCCCTGCGAGGACCACCGGATCGAAGTAGGGCGCCAGGCGGAAGCGAAGGAGGACGCGGCGCTGCATCTGGCCGGAGCCGTTGCTAAGGAGGCCCAGGCGCAGGCCTGCGGCACGAAGCGCCTCAAGAAACTCCCCAACGCCCTCGTAGGGCGCGAGGGCCTCAAGGCGCGCCTCCGTGTAATGCTCCCCCAGGAGAGCTCCCTGCGAGGGATCGCCGCCGGCGCGCGCGAGAAGACGGGAGAGGCGCTCCGCGGGGTAAGCCCACGTGCCCGTCCTGTGGTAGGCGTCGCGCACCTCACGGAGGAGGTCGGCGTGCTGCTCGATGATCTGGGAGACGGTGAGACCGTTGAAAGCCTCGTGAAACCGCGCGACAGTACGCTCGAGCGCGAGCGCGTCCGCCTCCGAGGAGCGAAGCAGCGTATCGTCGAGGTCGAAGAGGATGGCGCGCGGCCGCCACCCGTCCTCAAAGGTGAGCAAGGACGACATTGCAGTGGCCGCTCGGCTCCACGTTCTCGTAGACGCGCGCGATCTTTCCCGTCGCGTCGATGAGGAAGGTCGTGCGGGTGACGCCCATGAATTCCTTCCCGAACAGCTTCTTGAGGCCCCACACGCCGTAGGCCTTCGCGGCCTTCTGCTCGGTGTCGGCAAGGAGCTGGAAGTTCAGGCCGTACTTCTTCTTGAACGCCTGGTGGCTCTCGACGGAATCAGGAGAAACCCCGAGCACCACCGCGTTCTTCTCACCGAAAGCGCTGAGCATCTCCTGGAAGCCCTGAGCCTCCGTGGTGCAGCCGGGCGTGTCGTCCTTCGGGTAGAAGTAGAGCACGACCCTGCGTCCCCGGAAGGAGGAGAGGCGGACGGGCTTCCCCGAGTCGTCGAGCAGTTCGAAATCCGGCGCCACCGCGCCCACCTGAGGAACCGTCATCGCTATCCCGAAGGCCCATCGCGCAACCCGCACATGAGGCTTACTGGCGAGAAGGCTTCTCCGACTCCCACACCGAGCTCCGCCGCTCCCCCTCGAGCAGCATAGGGGGCTGCAGCGCTGGAAGGGAAGGCGCCCGCGAGGAACCGTCGAGCAGGTCCCGCACCCCCGTGGCAAGTCCCGCAAGCGAGCCGGCGCCGCGCGCCGCCGACTTCACGACCGAGGTGGCAAGATGCCGCGGCAGATCCCTCGCGGGGAGACCATCCCAGATGGCGCGACCCGTCCGCCGCGCAGCCCACCCCACAAGCCCGAGGAGGGCGGCCCCCGCTACAACAGGAGAACGCGCGAGCGCACCTGCAAGAAGCCCGGTCACGCACCCGGCCTCCACCGCGGCCTGGTGAGAAACACGGAGGAACGAGCGGTCTGCCTCACGGCTCCGAGCCGTCCCGGACCGCATCCGCTCGAGGTGCCGCGCAAAGCAACGCACATCGCTCTTCGCGTACCACCACTGCTTTCGCAGATACCGACCAAGCGCCTGGTTCTCCACCGGCACATGCGTCACGACCACCGCTGGATCGTACACCACCCGGTGGCCGCGCCCCACGATGCGCCAATACAGATCCCAGTCCTCGCCACAGTGCAACGTCTCGTCGAAACCCCCCGCCTCGAGGAGCACGTCGCGACGGTAGGCCACGTTGCTGGTGATGAAACCGCGATAGAACCCCTGCGCATTCCAATCCTCGAAGGCCGCAAGCCACCACTCTTCCGGACCCACGCGCAGCGCGCCGCCCACACCTGCAATGCCCGGTTCAGCCCGGAAACGGCGGGCAAGCGCGCTCAGCCAACCGCGGTCGGGAAGACAATCCCCATCGATGAAAGCCACCACGTCGCCCTCCGCGGCTCGAATCCCGCGGTTGCGCGCTTCCCCGACCCCCACGCCACCATCGGGAATCACGCGGACAGGGTAGCGCGACAGGAGCTCGGGAGTGCCATCCGTGGAATGCCCGTCCACGACGATGACCTCGAGGTCCCCCCGATAGTCCTGGCTGAGGAGCGCCTCTAGGCACGCCTCAAGCTGCGCACGCTCGTTCCGGACGGGGATGACGACAGAGAAGAGCATGACCGACGGCCACCAGCCCACGCAGGGCCGAAACTTCTCGGGGGCCGAAGGGAAAGAAGGTTCTGACCGACGCCCTCAAAGGGCTGGAAAGAACACGAGCAAGCCGAAGGCGGAGGCTTCGCTCAAGGGTAAGGAAGTGATGAAGAAGAAGAGTGAAGTGTGGAGGTTGACAGCGTTGGCACCTTCCCGGTGGGTCTCCCACACCAGTACCAAGGCCTACGCAGGTGGGCTTAACTGCCGGGTTCGGAATGAGACCGGGTGAACCCCACCGCCATGGCCGTCATACCCCCACACTTAGTCATATGCTCGCCAGTAAAGGCTTGCACATGAGAGTGAAGGATACACGAATGGATTCGCGCATCATTTGAGCACAAACGCGATCATGTTTAAAGGTTGAATCAACACGAGTATGCTGCGGCGAACATACGGATGGTTAGTAACGCCGGGCTGAATACCTCGCCGAAGCTTGGTACTTACACCCGCGTCCTATCAAACTCGTCTTTTACGAGAATCCAACTGCCTCGTCTTTGGGTGTGTTTCGGGCTTAGATGCTTTCAGCCCTTATCACGTCCGGCGTAGCTGCTCGGCAATGCCTTGTCAGACAACCGATGGACCAGAGGCCAGGAATCCTAGTTCCTCTCGTACTATAGGACTCTTCCCGTCAGGCAGTAACGCTTCCAAAAGATAGCAACAAACCTGTCTCACGACGGTCTAAACCCAGCTCACGATCCCTTTTAATGGGCGAACAACCCCACCCTTGGCAGCTGCTGCACCACCAGGATAGGGAGAACCGACATCGAAGTAGCAAGCCTCCAGGTCGATATGGGCTCTTGCTGGAGACGACTCAGTTATCCC
>DATMKA010000120.1:0-7591 GCA_035553595.1 Thermoplasmatota archaeon
CGTCACGGCCACCCGGGAGTGGCGCACCGTGCGCTACCACGCGGGCCCCGCCGAGAGCCCCTGCACCCCGGCCTAACCAGGGCGGCAGCGGCCCAAGCGCCCGGAAAACCCCACCGGGGGCTCCGCAACCTTTATAATGGCCAAGTGCATCCCAGACACCCCGGCTCCCCTAGCCCGCCCCAGGGCTTTGAGCGCCACTTCACGCTAATCAGGTGATTCCCATGGCCAAGACAAAGTCCGGCCGCGTCTACAAGCAGATCAAGAGCCAGTCCTACACCCGCCGTGAGTACATGGGCGGTGTCCCTGGCGCCCGCATCACGCAGTTCGAGGCCGGCGACAAGGCCACGGACTTCCAGGTTGTGGCCCACCTCGTGGCCGAAGAGCGCGTCGCTATCATGCACACCGCGCTCGAGAGCTGCCGTGTGGCCGCCAACCGTGTCCTCACCAAGGGCTGCGGCGCGATGGGCTACCACCTCAAGGTGCGCCCCTACCCCCACGAGGTCCTCCGCGAGAACAAGCAGGCCTCCGGTGCCGGTGCTGACCGTGTGTCCCAGGGCATGCGCCAGTCCTTCGGCAAGGCCATCGGCACGGCCGCCCGTGTCGACGTCGGCGACCCCATCCTCACGGTGCGCCTCAACGCCGCCCAGTTCATCCACGCCAAGGAGGCCTTCCGCAAGGCCAACATGAAGCTCCCCACCCCCACCCGCCTCGTCGTCGAGAAGGGTGCGGAACTTCTGAAGTAAGGCGCTTCGCGCCTGGGGCCCCTGCGGCCCCGAACCTCTATTTTTCCGGTTTTTGCCCCAAGAGCGCGGGCCCCGAAGCTCCCCGCTCAGCCGAAACCACAGAGGGTCAGTGTGTCAGTGGTTCGCAGAGGGCTTTGGAGTCCTCTCTGCGAACCACTGACACACTGACACGATGCGGTTTCAGCCGCGGGCTACCCGACCCACCCCTCTGTGACGCCCCACGTCACGCTTTAGGCAGAACGCTTATCGCCCCCGACTTCCTGACGCGTGATGCGAGAACGCACATCGGCGGTGATCCCCTGATTTTGCCTACCCCCCTCCGCGAGTTCCAGGTCGAGCTTGCCGGGCGGTTGGCCACCACGGATCAGGTGGGTCCCGAGCTCCGGATGCTGCGCGAACGGTACGGGTTCACCCAGGAGGGGCTTGCGACCCTGCTGGGCCTCCGCCGGGAGAGCCTCTCCCGCATCGAGACGGGCGCCGTTGCCCTCACCCTCCCCGTGCTCCAGCGCATCACCCGCATCGTGACCCTCAGCAAGGCGGTGCGCGAGCACCTCGCCTCCGTGGAAAGCCGCGGCGGGCGGGTCGATGACGCGTTCCTCAGCATGCTTGCCGTGGCCCTCCGCCTTGACAAGGCGACGGCCGACGAGGTCATCCTCGCGAGCATGATGAGCTACGAGCAGAAGCGCCGCGAGGCGCTCCGGAGCCTCAGCGGTCACGACGGCCGCGAGACCCGGGAAGGAAGAATGGTTAAGAGCACCCCCGCCCTTGGGCGGGATTATATCGCCCCGAGATCGGGGCAATTCCTGGAGTGATGACAGTGAGCGTGCGCAACACCGGCGTCGTGTGGGCGACAAGCATCGGCAAGGGAGACCTCGAAATTGTGGGCGGCAAGGGCGCGAACCTTGGCGAGATGATGAGCATCGGGCTCCCCGTCCCGCCCGCCTTCGTGGTGACAGCGGGCGCCTTCCGCGACTTCCTCGCGGCCACCGGCCTCAAGGACCGCATCTACCCCCTCCTCGAGAAGGTGGACGTGGACGACAACAAGGCCCTCCATGCCGCCTCCGACCAGGTGCGGCAGATGATCCTCGAGACCCCCATGCCCGCGGAGCTCGAGAAGCAGATCGTGGAAGCCTACCGCAGCCTCGCGAAGGCCGAGAAGGAGGACAACCCCCTCGTCGCCGTCCGTTCGAGCGCCACCGCCGAGGACCTCCCCGAGGCCTCCTTCGCGGGCCAGCAGGACACCTACCTCAACGTGCGCGGCGACGGCTCCGTGACCGAGCACGTGCGCCGCTGCTGGGCCTCCCTGTACACGCCCCGCGCCATCTTCTACCGCAGCAAGCAGCGCTTCGAGCACGCGAAGGTGAACATCGCCGTCGTCGTGCAGCGCATGGTGGACGCCGAGAAGGCGGGCGTCATGTTCACGAAGCACCCCACCACCGGTGAGGACGTCACCATCATCGAGGGCGCCTGGGGCCTTGGCGAAGGTGTGGTGAGCGGCTCCGTGAGCCCCGACCACTACGTCCTCGCCGCCGACGGCAAAGTCCTCACGGCCCACGTCGCGAGCAAGGAAACGATGCACGTGCGCGGCAAGAACGACCGCACCGTGGTGGAGGCCGTGCCCAAGGAGAAGCGCGAGGCCCGCGTCGTGGGCGAGGGCGAGCTGAAGCAGCTCCAGGGCCTCGGCCGCGTCATCGAGAAGCACTACCACTCCCCCCAGGACATCGAGTGGGCCTTCGACCGCAAGGGCACCCTCTACGTCCTCCAGACCCGCCCCATCACCACCATCCAGAAGACCCTCGCCGCCCCCAAGACGGCAAAGGGCGAAGCCGAGGCGAAGCTCATCCTGCAGGGCCTTGGCGCTTCCCCCGGCGCGGCCGCCGGCAAGGTGGCCCGCGTGGATGCCGTCGAGGAACTCGACAAGTGCCTCCAGGGCGACATCCTCGTGACGACGATGACGACGCCCGACATGGTGCCCGCCATGCGCCGCGCCGCGGCCATCGTCACGGACGAGGGCGGCATGACGTGCCACGCGGCCATCGTGAGCCGCGAGCTCGGCGTCCCCTGCGTCGTGGGCACGAAGCAGGGCACGAAGCTCCTGCAGGACGGCGCGCAGGTGAGCGTGGACGGCGACAAGGGCCACATCTACGAGGGCGAGATCGCCCGCGCGAAGAAGATGGCCAAGGAGACCGACATGCCTGTCCAGCCCGGTCCCCAGGCCGTGCAGCAGGTGAGCGCGAAGCCCCTCACCGCCACCCAGGTGAAGGTCAACATCAGCATGCCCGAGGCCATCGACCGCGCCCTCCGCACGGACCCCGACGGCGTCGGCCTCCTCCGCGTCGAGCACATCATCCTCGGCCTCGGCAAGCACCCCCACGCCTACCTCCGCGGCGGCAAGGAGCAGGAGTACGTCAACCACCTCGCCACCGAGATCCGCAAGATCGTGGAACCCCTGTTCCCCCGCATGGTGTGGGTGCGCACCCTCGACGCGCCCACGGACGAGTTCCGCGCCATGGAAGGCGGCGACAAGGAGCCCCACGAGCACAACCCCATGCTCGGCTGGCGCGGCATCCGGCGCAGCCTCGACGAGCCCGACCTCGTGAAGGCCGAGTTCAAGGCCATCAAGAAGCTCGTGCAGGAAGGGTACACGAACATCGGCGTGATGCTGCCCCTCGTGAACCGTCCCGAGGAAATCCGGGAGGCCAAGCGCCTCATGCGCGAGGTCGGCCTCGAGCCCCACAAGGATGTCGAGTTCGGCATCATGGTGGAGATTCCCGCCGCCGCCCTCATCATCGATCAGCTTCTCGACGAGGGCCTCGACTTCGTGAGCTTCGGCACCAACGACCTCACGCAGTACACCCTCGCCGTGGACCGCAACAACGAGAACGTGGCGAAGCTCTACTCCGAGTTCCACCCCGCCATCGCGAAGCTCATCGAGATGACCATCAAGGCCTGCCGGCCCCGCGGCGTCCAGACGAGCATCTGCGGCCAGGCCGGGAGCAACCCGAAGTTCGTCGAGAAGCTCATCCAGTGGGGGATCACGTCGGTGTCGGCCAACATCGACGCCCTTCCCCGCGTCCGCGAGGCCGTGGCCCGCGCCGAGCAGCGCATCCTCCTCGAGGACGTTCGCAAGGCCAAGGGCGTCTGATTCCCTCGGCGGCCCGGCGCGCGGCCGGAACCGCAGGGAGTCAGAGGGTCAGAGGTTCGCAGAGCGGAGAGGAATACCCTCTGCGAACCTCTGACCCACTGGCCCTCTGCGGTTCCGGCCGAGCCGCTGACCCCGCCCCAGGGGGCCAACCCGCCGCGACGCCATATCCTCTTCTTTTAAGACCCCTTCCGTATCTTCCCCCTCATCGAGCCTGCCCCCTGTCGGCAGGCCCAGGGGAATCTCTCATGCAGCGCCTCACCCTTCTCGCCGTCGTCGCGCTCCTCTCCGCCGTCGCCGTGCCCGGCTGCCTCGGGCTTCTCCCGGGCAGCGAGGCCGAGCAGAAGGCGGAGGACACCGCGAGCGACTTCATCGACGCGGACAACGACGGCATCGAGGACGCCTTCGACCCCGACGGCGGCACCGGTGAAATTCCCTCCAACGTGACGCCCCCGGACGGGGTGGACGACGGGGTGGACGGCGAGCCCGTGGACGAGGTTCCCGTGAGCCCCCCGAACGCGCCCATCCCGGTCGCGAGCTTCATCGTGACGCGCCCGGACGACGCCACCAAGGAAGTCAACCGCGGCTTCAAGAACGAGTACCTGGTGCTCAACGCGAGCGGCTCCACGGACCCCGCGGGCCGCCCCCTCCAGTACGCCTGGCTCGTGTTCGAGGGCGACAAGGCCACCCGCAACTTCAGCGGGAAGGTCGTGGAGAAGGTGACCTTCGAGGAGCCCGGCGTGAAGCGCATCCGCCTCACCGTCACCAACGACAAGGGCGGCATCGCCGTCCTCGAGAAGCCCTACTACCGCGACATCCAGGTGGAGGAGAAGGGCAGCAAGAACTGGGGCAGCCCGCCCCTCGCCGTGCAGGCCGAGACCTACACGGTGACGAAGAACATCACCATCCCCAAGGACGGCCGTAACGGCCTCCTGTCCGTGGTGTGGACGAACGCCCAGGCCGCCCGCATCATGATCACGTCCCCGAGCGGCAACCCCCTCGTGGACCAGACGGCCGAGGGCGGCAACATGACCGTCCCCATCCAGGATGCCGCGAGCTTCGCCGAGGCCGGCGTCTACAAGCTCCAGCTGACCCTGACCTACGACCCCGCGGCTGACGGGACCCCCGTGGCCCTTGAGCCCGCCGGGGACGAGCTGGGCGCCACCTACGAGGTGGACCTCGCCGTGTTCATCGGCGAGGCGAAGCCGAACCCCGCCGCCTGAGGGCGGAGCGGCGTCAGCCCTGGATGCGCCAGAGGAGCTTCAGGGGCTCCTCCTGGGCGCGGCGGCGCTGGTCGAGGCTCACGGGGGCGAGGGCTTCCTCGTCCCGGGTCTCATGGTGGTTGTAGTCGGCACCGTGGTTGGCGTCGAGCAGCTCCCATTCGAGGGCGTAGGGCCGTTCGGTGCTGCCGAGGCTTGTGCGGGGCGCCGGCTTTTCCTTCAGAACCTTCCGAACCATGTTAACCATCCCACCTTACCACGTCCCGGGGTCGGTTTATTCGTTCCGGAGGTTGCGAAGGCAGATGCCGAAATACAGGCACCAGGTCCGCAAGCATTTGCCAACAAACCCCACCGATGGCCAAAGGTCAACCGTTGCTGAGGCTTCTGACAGCGAGCGTGAGGAATTGTAAACCATAGTGCGAGGCACCACCCACCCCCGCCAGGGCCGATTGTGGCCGCCAGTGGCCCCTTGGCTCAGGCCTCGCCGTAGCTGTCCATGTCGAGGACCGGGGGCGGCGCCATCACCGCGGGCGCCTTGGAGGCGAGGAGGGACTTCCGGAGGAAACGGTGAAGGACCTCCGCAAAGCGCTCGGGGCATTCCAGGGGCGGAAGGTGGCCGCAATCCGGGAGGACGTGGAGCTTCGCGTTCGGGAGGGCCCGGGCCGCGCGCCGGGCATGCCGGAGGGGGAAGACCGGGTCCCTTGCGCCCCACACGACGAGGGACGGGGCGCGGACGCTCACCAGGTTGGGGAGATAGTTCACGCGCTGCCCCGAGAGCCCTATGGCGTGGGCCGCGGCCTGCACGGCATGGGTGCTGCCGGGCATCCCCATCACCTGGACCACCTCCTCGAGGAAGCTGTCGCTGAAGCACTCCGGGTTCCGGACGATCCCGCGCAGGAACAGCTTAACCCGCGATGGGTCCGGGGAGGACCAGAGGCGGACGGCGAGGTTCGGGAAGGCCAGGGTGCGGTACGCGTAATGGATGGCGCGGCCGAGGCCGAAGCTCGAAACGAGACCGAGGGCGGAGGTGCGTTCCGGGTGGTCGAGCGCAAAGCGCAGGCTCACGGCGCCGCCGAAGCTGAGACCCACCATGGCCGCGCGGTCCACCCCCACCTCGTCCAGGAAGCCGCGGAGGATCCGGACGGGGGGCTCCAGCACGTCCTCCTCGCTGAAGAACTCGAGGGGCGGCTTGTCGCTGTACCCGAAGCCAACCATGTCAGGGGCGAGGACCCGGAAATCCCGCGACAGGACCCCGATGGTGTGGCGCCACGTGCACTCGCTCCAGGCGCCAAAACCGTGGTTGAGCACCACCGTGGGGCCCTCGCCGGCCTCAAGATAGTGGACGCGGTGGCCTTCGACACGGGTAGCCCGCTTCACGTAGGGAACCGGGGAGAACGAGGGAGCGGGACCGCTCATGGGTACTGCAAACGTGTGCCGCCCACGGCCTTATAGCTAGTGACCGGGGCATCGCTAGGCCATTTCCCTGTTACCGGAACCCTCATAAATAGCGCTCTCCTAAAGCCGCTCGTGAACCGCCTGAACGAGGAGGGCACCCCTGCCGCGGACGTGCTCGCGGAGCTGCGGGAGGCCCGTCGCCGCGACTTCACCTTCGAGTCCGGCCGCATCCTCGGTTCCATGTGCACCGCGCCCCACCCCATCGGGGCCGAGGCCCACCGCCTCTTCCTGGAGACGAACCTCGGCGACCCCCTCCTGTTCCCCGGGGCCCGGGACCTCGAGGTGAAGGCCATGGAGATGGTCGGCTCCTTCCTCGGCGCAGGCCCCCAGGGCAGCGGCGTCTTCGTCACCGGCGGGTCCGAAGCAAACTTCACGGCCCTCCGCATGGCCGTGAAACGGAGCGGGAAGCGCGAGGTCGTGCTCCCGCGGAGCGCCCACTTCAGCTTCGACAAGACCGTGGACTACCTGGGGCTCGTGCCCCGCTTCGCGGACACCCTCCCCGACGGCACCGTGGATGTGGATCACGTGCGCCGTCTCATTGGCCCCGACACGGCCGCCATCGTCGGCATCGCCGGCACCACCGAGCTTGGCGTCGTGGACGACATCCCCGCCCTCTCGGAGCTTGCCGTCTCCCGCGGCGTCCACCTGCACGTGGACGCGGCCTGGGGCGGCTTCGTCATCCCCTTCGCAAAGCGCCTCGGACACAAGGTGCCCGATTTCGACCTCGCGCTCCCCGGCGTCGCCACCCTCACCGTGGACCCGCACAAGATGGGCCTCGCCCCCGTCCCCGCGGGCATCCTGCTCTCCCGCGACGCCGCGTACTTCCAGGACATCAGCATCCCGAGCCCCTACGTGAGCGTGGAGAAGCAGCCCACCCTCCAAGGCACGCGCTCCGGCGCGGCCGCCGCCGCCACCTACGCCGTCCTCCGCCACCTCGGCTGGCGCGGCTACCAGGACGTCGTGGCGGAGTGCTTCCGCGTCGCCCGGCTCCTCGATGCGCGCCTGCGCGCCATGGGCGCCCAGGTGGCCCG
>DATMKA010000121.1:0-11942 GCA_035553595.1 Thermoplasmatota archaeon
TCGAGTTCGAAGGCATGAACCCGGAAGCGAACTACAGCTTCAGCCGCCCCCCGCTCCCCAGCGAGCAGGGCCGCCTCGTGACCGCTGCCACCCTTCCCAAGCGCCCGCCTGAGCCGCGTCCCGCCACCGCGGAAGAACGTAAGGCCATTGCCGAGCGCATCTTTCGAGAGCAGGTGACCTCCGCCTTGCCCGCCCCTACGCTCCGGACCGGCAAGCGTGCCGTGGTCCTCGACACAAACGCCGTCATGATGCAGTTCCAGTTCCACGTGGACATCGAGACCGAGGTCCGCCGCGTCCTGGACATCCCCTACGAAATCATCGTGCCGAGCGTGGTCGTGGACGAGCTGCAGCGCCTCGAGAAGAGCAACAACGCGAAGGAGGCCCAGGAGGCCCGCCTCGCCCTCGAGTTCGCGAAGCAGTTCCGCGTCGTGGAAGCCCCCGGCGAAGGAGACACTGCCATCCTCCGCCTCGCGGAGCAGCTCCACGCCGTCGTCGTCACAAACGACAAGATCCTGCGGGCCCGCCTCCGCGCGAAGGACATTCCCAACATCCACATGCGCTCCAAGGCCTTCCTCACCGTGGAAGGCCACCTGGGGCTGCGGTGATCCCATGTTCACCGTCCTGACCCTCTACCACAATCCCCAGGACGAGAAGTGCAAGCAGGTGCTCGCGCTCCTCGAGGACGAGGGCGTCGAGGTCAAGGTCATCAACTACCTCAAGATGGGCCTCACCCGCGACGAGGCGGAGCGCCTCCTCGTGAAGCTCAACTACCCCGACCCCATGATGGCCCTCCGCACCGAAGAGGAGGACTACAAGGCCCTCGGCCTTGCGAGCAAGAAGCTCTCCCGCGGCGAGGTCGCCGAGATTCTCCACAAGCACCCCCGCCTCCTCGTGCGGCCGCTCGTGATGCGCGACCAGAAGATCATCGTCGCCGACCCCCCGAAGCGCGTCCTCGAGCTCCTGGACTGAGCCCCCGGGAGGGGGCCTCGGGCAGGCCGGTCCTGGTGCAGGTGCAACGCCACCTCCCCCGCCACGCGCTGGCCGATGCAGTTGCACCTGCACCCAGAGCCCCCGCCGTTTCGATAGGTATTTGAAACGCCCGGACTTCCCGTGAGTCATGAAGGTCGCCTACGTCGAGGACGCCGAGCAGAAGGCCGTCAGCGACGTGATCGTCCAGGTCATCGAGGAGAGCCAGGGCCTCATCGATGAGCAGACCCGCAGCCACATCGAGTTCGAAGGCATGAACCCGGAAGCGAACTACAGCTTCAGCCGCGGCGGGTACGTGGGCACCTACCAGCACACGGGGGAGCGCGACGTCGAGGTCCGCCTCGAGGTGGTCGCCCTCGGTCCCCAGCGTCTCTTCTGGCGCTCCGTGTGGGGCGCCCTCCTCGTGGCCATCGGGTACTTCATCCTCCTCCCCAGCGACAACGACGTCTGGATTCTCGGCGCCGTCGCCCTCTCCCTCCTCCTCCTCACGACGGGTCTCCTGTACGTGGGGACCTTCCGCGAGTCCCGCCTCCTCGAGCTCCGCCTCTACGGCCGCGTCGTGGAGCGCCTGCGCGCGGAAGGGTTCAGCGTCCTCACCGATGACCAGATGGAGGAGCGCGACCTCGAGGCCCGGATCGAGGGCGAGCTCGCCGAGCGCGAACGCCGCGAGCGCCGCAAGGCCGCCGCCAAGTAGCCCCACACCTGTCCAGTGGCAACAGAGGTCCGCGCGCGTTCCCCTACTAGACGGGGGACAACCTTTTTATGCGGCCCCGCATTTCCGCGGCCGTCAGAGATATCGACCGGGCGCCTTAGCAGGCACCCGTACGGGTGAGACCCTTGGCCTCTTTCGACTACGCACTTCTCGGTATCGCGGCGGGCGTCGTCGCCCTCGCTTACAGCGCCTTCCTCGTGGCGGGCGTCATGCGCAACAGCCCCGGGAACGCCCGGATGCAGGAGATCAGCCAGGCCGTCCGCGAGGGCGCCATGGCGTTCATGAAGGTGGAGTACAGCGTCGTCGCTGCCTTCACCGCGCTCCTCACCGTGGTCTTCCTCATCGTGGGCTACGCCACACAGAGCAACTTCTGGTACTTCACCGCGGGCGGCTTCCTCCTCGGCGCCATCCTCTCCGGTCTTGCCGGCTTCATCGGCATGGCCGTGAGCGTCCGCAGCAACGCGCGCGTCGCTGAAGCCGCTCGCAAGGGCCTCAAGGAGGCCCTCGGCGTGAGCTTCCGCGCGGGCGCCGTCAACGGCTTCGCCGTGGTCGGCCTCGGCATCCTCGGCGTCACGGGCCTCTACATGGGCTTCCGCGCCGCCGGCATGGCTGAGCGCGACATCGGCCTCAACCTCATCGGCTTCGCCTTCGGTGCCTCCCTCATCACCCTCTTCGCCCGTATCGCGGGCGGCATCTACACGAAGGCCGCCGACGTGGGCGCGGACCTCGTGGGCAAGGTCGAGGCCGGCATCCCCGAGGACGACCCCCGCAACCCCGCCGTCATCGCCGACAACGTCGGTGACAACGTGGGCGACTGCGCGGGCATGGGCGCCGACCTCTTCGAGACCTACGTCGTGACGCTCATCGCCGCCATGACGCTTGCCGGCACGGCGGGCGTCTTCGGCGCCGCCGGCGCTCCCGGCCTCGGTGTCGCGGGCATCACCTTCCCCCTCGTGCTCGGCGCCGTCGCGATCCTCGCGAGCATCGTCGGCATCTACTTCGTGCGCCTCCCCAAGAGCGGCAACATCATGACCGCGCTCTACATCGGGACGGTCGTCACGGTGATCGTGAGCGCCCTCCTCTTCGTGGGCGTCAAGGCCCTCCTCTTCAACGAGGGCGACACCGCCATCCCCTGGCACTACGTGTGGGCCGGCCTCATCGGTCTCGTCCTCACGCTCGCCATCGTGTTCGTCACCGACTACTACACGAGCAAGCACTTCAAGCCCGTGAAGAGCATCGTCGACTCGAGCACGACCGGTCCCGCCACCAACATCATCCAGGGCATCGCCGTCGGCATGGAGTCCGTCTTCGTGCCCGCCCTCCTCGTCGTGGGCGGCATCGTCGCGAGCTTCCTCATCGGCCAGCACTACGCCACCACCCTCGGCCTCGCGGGCGCCGCCGCGATTCCCTTCGGTCTCTACGGTGTCGCCATCGCCGGCATGGGCATGCTCTCCGTCGCGGGCTTCGTCGTCGCCCTCGACACCTACGGCCCCATCACCGACAACGCCGGTGGCGTGGCCGAGATGAGCGACCTCCCCAAGGAGGTCCGCACCGTCACCGACGCCCTCGACGCGGTCGGCAACACCACCAAGGCCACCACGAAGGGTTACGCCATCGGCTCCGCCGCCCTCGCGGCCCTCGTGCTCTTCGCCGACTTCGTCGACCACGCCAACGCCGCGGGCCTCGAGCACTACGGTGCCGCCCGCTGGGGCAACGGCCTCGACTTCAGCATCGCGAACCCCTTCGTGCTGAGCGGTCTCCTCATCGGCGCCGCCGTGGTCATGCTCTTCGGTGCCTTCGCCATGCGCGCCGTGGGCCGCGCCGCCCACAGCGTCGTGGAAGAGGTCCGCCGCCAGTTCAAGGACGGCGAAATCATGGCCGGCCGCAGGAAGCCCGACTACGCGGCCTGCGTGAAGATCGTGACGAACGCCGCCCTCAAGGAGATGGTCGTGCCCGGCTTCCTCGCCGTCGCGGCCCCCCTCGCGGTCGGGTTCCTCCTTGGCCCCCTCGCCCTCGGCGGTCTCCTCATCGGCGTCATCGTCGCGGGTCTCGCCATGGCGCTCTTCATGAGCAACGCCGGTGGCGCCTGGGACAACGGCAAGAAGGCCTTCGAGAGCGGCATCCACGGCGGCAAGGGCTCTGAGGCCCACAAGGCTGCGGTCGTGGGCGACACCGTCGGTGACCCCTTCAAGGACACCGCGGGCCCCGCCTTCAACCCCCTCATCAAGGCCATCACCACGATTGCCGTGATCTTCGCGTCGCTGATTGTGGCGTTCAGCCTCGTGCCGCCTGTCTAAGTCCCGAACCCGGGGCCGGACCTCGGCCCCTCCCCTCTCTCTTTTTCTGGATCTTTGCTGCTTAGCTGCGGCGCTGCCCCTTGGAGCACAAAGGGACGCTGGCGGCCTCCGGCGCCCGAGCAGCGTCGGAAACGCGAAGCGGCGATGCCGCGAAGGCCCGCGAAGAGGTTCCTCATGCCTCCTGCTTCGCCGTCCTTCGCCGCGTCGCGCCTTCGCAGCGCTACGCTGCCCGCGCGGCCGCCCGGCCAATCCCGCCCCTGAGCCCTGGCCCCCCGGCCTCGCCACCGGCCAAATCCCATCGACCCCTGCTATCCCCACGAGACAACCAACCCAGCGTCCGATGGGATTAAATAGGGGCCCTTTTATTCGGAGCTATCCGGTCCAGCCTGCGATAGCGGGCCCCTTCTGGAGCCAGTTCCATGTATCAGATCGTCGAGATGGAAGAGACGGTGCGGATCCCTCCCTCCGAGCTCAGCGAGGACCAGGACAACATCGTGGCCGCCCTCGTCCACCGCAGCTTCGAGGGCCGCCTCAACAAGAAGCACGGCTTCACCGTGCTCGCCACCGACATCCAGCGCGTGGGCGAAGGCCGCGTCATCCACGGTGACGGCGCCGTCTACCAGCGCGTCAAGTTCAACGCCCTCACCTTCAAGCCCGAAGTGGGCGAAGTTGTCGAGGGCACCATCTGCGAAGTCGTCGAGTTCGGCGCCTTCGTCCGCTTCGGCCCCCTCGATGGTCTGCTCCACATGAGCCAGATCATGAACGACTACCTCAACGTCGACCTCGGCCAGGAGCGCCTCATGGGCAAGGAAACGGGCCGCACTCTCGGTCTTGGCGACCGCGTCCGCGCCCGCCTCGTCACCGTGAGCCTCAACGAGCTCTCCCCCCGCGAGAGCAAGATCGGTCTCACCATGCGCCAGCCCGGCCTCGGCAAGCTTGAGTGGCTTGAAGAGGACCGCGCGAACCCCGACGGCGTCCCCCGCCGCGCTCCCCCGCCCCGTGGCGGCGGCGGCAAGGGCGGCCCCCGCGGCGGCAAGGGCCGCGGCGCTCCCCAGGAGGAGTAAGCCATGAGCAAGGCCTGCCGCGACTGCCACAGCATCACCGAAGCCGACGCCTGCCCCACCTGCAAGTCCACGAACCTCTCGAAGGACTACTCGGGCTTCGTGCACGTCGTCGACGTGAAGCGCAGCTACATCGCGAAGAAGATGAACATCGACTCTCCGGGCACCTACGCCCTGAAGGTCCGTTAAGCCCCGACCCCGCGCTCCCGCGCGACCCTGACATTCGCACCCTCCGCTCCCTCATGACGCGCCCGGCCGAGGGGGGCAAACCAAGGAGAATCCCCCCGGCATGTACCACGTCCCCCACGCTCTTCGCGCGGACCTCGCGCGCCCCATGGGCCCCGTCCTCACCACCGAGGAGGCCCTCCCGCGCCTCACTGGAGGCGCCCGGGTGATCACCGTGGGCGACGTCGTCACCCGCACCCTCCTCGAAGCGGGCCTCACGCCCCAGGTGGCCGTGGTGGACTACCGCACAAAGCGCGCCGAGGACGCCGAGATGGCTGCCCTTGTCGCCGACCGCAAGCTCCCCCAAATCGAGGTCGACAACCCCCCGGGCGTCATCACTGCCGACCTGTGGGAAGCCCTCGTGAGCGCCCTCCACGCCCGCGTCCCCGTCGTGGTCCGCGTCGAAGGCGAGGAGGACCTCGCCGTGCTCCCCCTGCTCGCGATGGCGCCCGCAGGAACCCTCGTCGTGTACGGGCAGCCCCCCGTCACCGATCTTGGCATCACGAAGGGCGGCATGGTGATCGTGGAGGTCACCCCCGCCGCCCGCTCTCACGCTCACCACATCCTTCACCGGATGGAGGTCAGATAACCATGGAAATCGAAATCGTTTCCCGGAAGGACAACCCCCTTCTCGGCCGCACCGAGGTTGAGTTCAAGGTGCTGCACGACAAGGAGGCCACGCCCAAGCGCGACGCCGTTCGCGAAAAGCTCGCCGCCAACCTCAACAGCAAGAAGGGCCTCGTCGTCGTCGACATGATGACAAGCGTCTTCGGCCGCGCCGTCACCAAGGGCTACGCCAAGGTGTACGCTGCCGAGGAGAAGCTCATCTCCCTCGAGCGCCACCACGTCATGAAGCGCAACAACCTCGAGGACAAGATCCCGAAGGCCCGCAAGGCCAAGGGCGGCAACGCTCCCGCGAAGGCCGCTCCCAAGAAGAGGTAAACGGAGAGGTGAAGACACATGGCAAAGGCTCCTGCTAAGGGCGCAGCCCCCGCGAAGAAGGCCCCGTCTGGCCGCCAGACGCACTACAAGGTCGAGGGCGGCAAGCTCGTCCGCTCCCGCAAGTCCTGCCCCAAGTGCGGCCCCGGCATCCTCCTCGCCGAGCACAAGGACCGCGCCAGCTGCGGCAACTGCGGCTACACCGAGAAGCGCGCGGCCCCCGCCGCCCCCGCTGCCGGTGGCAAGGGCAAGGGCAAGTAAGGCCCTCCAGGGGCGCCACGCGCCCCTCTCCTTTTCTTATCATTTCCTGTTGTGCGAATCAGCGAAGCCACTGTCAAACGCCTGATTGAGGAAGCCTATACCCTCCCCGCGCCGACGCCGTTAGCGGGGAAAGACTGTGGTGTACTCGCCAGCAAACCACTCGGCCACCGGCCTCACCTACGCGCTCCTCATCCTCGGCGTCCTCCTGAGCTTCATCTTCATCCTGCTCACCGTCAAGTACGGGTGGAACAACACCGTCGAAATGGCGCGCAACGCGGGGCGCCTCCTCCTGCACGCCGCGAAGCTCTCCTGGGAGATTCTCCTCGCGCGCCTCGCCTCCCTCGTCCCCGGCTAACCAGGCAGGACACGCAAGCTATTTAGCGAGCGTCACGTTATCTCGGCTGCCCCCGGAGCAGGCCGCCTGCACCGGAAGCACGCTTGGGCGCGTGGGGTAGTTTGGATATCCTAGGGGCCTCCGGAGCCTTTGACCCGAGTTCGAATCTCGGCGCGCCCGCTCACCTCCTTTTTTCCTTCCGTTTCTCCCGAGCGGAAGCCCTCCCGCCCGCCGCGAGACCTCCGCCCACCCGGTTTCCTCCCCTCGAACGGGCGTGGGGTCCTCCCTTCCGCCGAAGCCTTCTTGTTCGTTTCGATCCGGCTCCGCCTCTGCCCCGTGACGGCGTACTTAATCGCTCTGGTGACCTCAGGCGACGGCCGCGGCCCGCCGTCCCCTCGTGCCTCACCGGTTCTGCCGATGGGGCGGGCCCGCGGAGGGCACCCAAATCCTTTTCTCTGGACGCTTGAGCGCAGATCCCTCGTGGGCGAGGGTGCCTCTTGAAGGCTTCCACCGCTTTGGCTCGGAACAACAGTCCTATGGCGACGACGCTTCGTGGGGCCCCTAGCTGGGTCCGCCATGAGCGCCACCTTCCTGCAAGACCTCGTCATCGTCACGGTAGCGGCCACCGTGGTCACGGTTCTCTTCTCCCGCCTGAAGCAACCCCTCGTGATCGGGTACCTGCTCGCGGGCCTCCTCATCGGGCCTTACCTCCTCCCGGGCGGGATCATCCAGGACTCGGCCCGGGTGGGGGAGCTCGCGGAGCTCGGCCTCATCTTCCTCATGTTCGCCCTCGGCCTCGAGTTCAACCTCACGAAGCTGCGCCGCCATGGCGGGACCGCGCTCTTCATCGCCGCCGTCGAGGTCGCGGGCATGATCGGCCTCGGCTACCTGCTGGGCCGTTCCCTCGGGTGGGACGCCGTGGAGAGCCTCTTCCTCGGCGCCATCCTTGCCTCCACCTCCACCACCATTCTCGTGAAGGCCCTCCTCGAGCTCGGCCTCATCCAGGAGGAGTTCGCGGAGGTGACGATCGGCGTCACCATCCTCGAGGACCTCGTGGTGCTGGTTCTCGCGCTCATCCTCCAGAGCACGGCCCAGGGCGGCGCCTTCGATCTTCCCGCCCTCGGCATGCTGCTGCTGCAGCTCGGCCTCTTCCTCGCGATCACGGTGAGCGTCGGCATCCTCGGCGTGCCCCGCCTCCTTGAGTGGGTGTCGCGCCACGCCGTGGACGAGGTGCTCGTCATCACCGTCGTCGGCCTCGCCTTCGCAGGCGCCCTCGCCGCCACGCACCTCGGCTTCGGCCTCTCCCTCGGCGCCTTCCTGATGGGCGCCATCGTGGCGGAGAGCCGCCTCGTGAGGAAGGTGGAGAGCAAGGTGGTGCCCATCCGCGACCTCTTCTCGAGCCTCTTCTTCGTGGCCGTGGGCATGCTGCTCGACCCGCGGCTCGTGGTGGAGCAGTGGTGGCTCGTGCTCCTCCTCACCGCCACCCTCGTTGGCGGGAAGGTGCTCGTGAACTGGGCGGGAAGCCTCCTCGCGGGGTACGATTCCGCGACGTCCCTCCGCATCGGGCTCGCGATGGCCCAGATGGGGGAGTGGAGCCTCATCGTGGCCGCCCTCGGCCTCTCCCTCGGCGCCATCCCCGAGGCGCTCTACCCGGCCACGGTTGCCGCCTGTTCCCTCACGATGCTCATGGCGCCCTTCGTGCTCCGCGCCTCGGGAACCGTCGCTGAGGCGGTGACGAAGCGGACGCCCTCGTTCCTCTCCCGCGCCGCGGCCGCCTACCGCGACGCGCTCCAGGGCGTGAAGAACGCTTGGCGCACCCGCGACGGGACGCTCCTCCGCGACCACACCTACCCCCACAAGGTGAGCCTCCTCCTGTTCGGGAGCTGGGTCTTCGGGTTGTTCCTCGCGGGCTTCACCCTCTTCGCCTGGGTCGAGGACCGCTTCGGCGCCCTGCTTCCCTTCGGCGAGGAGGCGCGCCGGGGGCTGTCGCTCGCCCTCGTGGGCCTCCTGGGGCTTCCCCTGTTCGCAGCCTTCGGGCGCGCCACCGTCGGGTGGTACACCGCGCGCTCGCGCCACCTCACGCTCCGGCCGGGAAGCCTCACGCGGCGGAGCACGGGCGTCCTCCCACGGCGCGCGCTTGCGCTCCTCCTCGCGGCCGGCGCCGCCCTCGCCCTCCCCGCGCTCTCTCTGGCCGTGGCGACCCTGCGCGTTCAGCCGCTCCTGCTCCCCCACTGGCCCGTGACTGCGCTCGTCATCGTCGGGCTCGCCGCCACGGCGGCTCTCCTGTGGCGGCGGCTCGATGCGCTCAGCCGGTGGCTCGAGGCGACGCTCGCCGAGATGTTCATGCCGGCCCACCGGCGCGGCACCAGCGCCTACCTCCAGAAGATCCGCGACCGCTGCCCCTGGGGCGTGGAAGCGGTAGAGGTGGTGGTGGCCGCCTCGAAGCCGGAACGCGCCGTCGCCCTCTCGGACCGCGTGATCCAGGCGCGAACGGGTGCCGTGGTCGTGGCCACCGTCCACGGGACGCGGGCCGTCCCCGTGCGCGCGGGAGAATTCCTCGCCTCGCCCGGCGACCGCGTCATCCTCGTGGGGAGCCGCCCCCAGGTGGAGGAAGCGCGCCGGCTCCTGCAACCGGGGGAGCGGCTGAGGCCGGCGGAGCCCATGCCCCAGGCGTCGTGAGGTCAGTCGTCCGGCCCGTTACCGCTTGGGGGTGAGGCGGAGGCGCCCGCCCTCAAGCTCCTCGTACTTGTGGAGCGTGTAGGTGCCGGGATTGTTCCGTCCCACGGCGCGCTCCACGAGGAGCGTGGTCTCCGCGCCGCGCCGGTCGAGCCGCAGCACCACCTGCGCGATGTGGCCCACGTGGGCGCGGAAGGCCTCCGAGTGGACGGCCTCCGCCGCCACCCAGATGGCGAGCGCGCGCGTGTCGAAGAGGCGGGGGCACGTGTGGGTGTAGAACTCGCGGACGCGGTCCTCGCTCCGCCACAGCTCCGCCATGCCGGTGAGGCTGTCCACCACGATGCAGTCGCGGGAATCCCCCCGGGTGAGGCGGTCGAAGGCCTCGTGGAACTGGCTCGGGTGCTGCGGCATCTCCACCCTCACCACGCGTACCCCGGGGGGGTGGGCGCGCTCGTAGAAGCGCACGAACACGTCCTCGCTGCGCCCCTTCCCGTGGGTGAAGCAGTCCACGAGCGTGAAGTCGCCCGCAGGCAGCCCTTCGAGGCTCTGGAGCACGGTGGCGGGGGAGTGGTCGAAGGAGACGAAGAAGGCGCGATCCCCGCGCCGGAGGGCCTCGGTGAGGAAGGCGCGCACGAAGGCCTGGGGCGGCGTCCCCACTTGCGCCTGGAGGATCACGTTGTCCCCGATGCGGAAGCCCCCGAGGAGCCCGTCGAGGTCGGGGATGCCGGTGGGGAGCAGGGAGTCGGTCATGGGTACCTCAGTGAAGGGGAAGAAGCCGCGTCTCGGGAAAGCCCCGCGCGTAGCTCGGGATCACGAAATTGTGCTCCGTGGGAGGCGAGCGCCCTCGGAGCAGGATGGCCTCGTGGGCCGCGTCCAAGCGCCACCGCGAATCCGCGAGGGCCGCGCTCAGGAGGACCGCCTCCGGGAGTGTCGCAAGGAGGATGTCCACGTCCTCGCGGCTCCGTCGGGTCTCGCCCACCCACCGCGCAAGCCACGGGCCCGCGGCTGCGACACCGAAGGCGGTGACGAGGGCATCCACGCTGAGGACGGACACCACGGGACCGCGCTCGCGGTGGGCGGTCCGCGCCACCTGCAGCGGCGCAAGCCGCTCCTCGGGGCCCACGGCGTAATCGCCGAAGGCGGGCGCGGAGGCAAGGGTCGCGGTGTCGCGCAGCGCCAGCGCCGGCGCCTGTTTCCGGGGCGCCCCCACGAAGGGGAGGAGAGCGGCCTCGAAGTCGGCCGCCGGATCGTTTGGAGGCAGGAGCGCCACGACCCCGCGACCGAGGTTGAGCTGATTCAACACGAGCGGGAGGAGCAGGCGCCGGTACTCGGCAACCGCTTCCGGCACCACCTCCAGCAGGTGCGCCGTTCCCCGGGGGAAGCCTCCCTGCAGCACCAGGTCCCAATCGGCGACGCCGGTGGAGACGCGCTGCTCCACGTCGGGGCGGGCCGCGGGACGCACGGGCCGCCGCGGGAGCTCCTCGGGTTGCGGGACGTAGGCCTTGAAGCGGCCCTCCGACAATGTGAAGGCGTAGGCGGGGCGGCGGAGGGCGATGCCGCGAAGCTTCTCCAGGTAGAGCGCCCGCACGCGCGCGCCGTCCCGGCTCTCGTCGCGCAGCACCACGACGCCGTCCACGAGATAGTCAGCGGGGTCCGGTTCCACCGTCTCAAGGATGAGGAGGAGGCTCGCGTTGAGGCGGCGCGCGAGGCGGACGGCGGCGGTGACGAAGCGCGCCCGCTCCGAGCGGGAGAAGCCCTCGGTGAGGCCGTCAAGGCTGTCCACCACGAGGAGGGGCCGGTGCGCCTCGCGCGCGCTCAAGGCCAAGTCCTCCAGCGCGGCAAGGGCCGTCGGAAGGTCCTCCTCGGCCGCGAGAAGGGCGTCCTCCATGGGGCTCACCGCGTCGGCGTAGCGGAGGTGCTGCTCCGCGCCCACCACCTTCTCGAGCTCGGCGATGGAGCCCGGGTCCGTGTCGCGCGAGTTCGCCCACAGCACGTCCCCGTGGTTGAGCTGGTACTCCCGCGCAAGCTCGAGCGCGAACAGAGTCTTGCCCGTGCCGGCACGTCCCTTGATCACGAAGGCACGGCCTGGGAGGCGCAGGAACTCCAGGATCTCGGGCGGCACCATTGGCGGGCTCCGAACGCGGGGCCCTCTCATGGGCCTTTCCCCGGGCGTGCGCGCAAGGAGGCCGAAACGGAACCTATATGGCCGGCGGAGAACGCGCCGCAAAAGGCTCCCTATAGCGCTTGCGCGGCCGCTCTCCCCTCCCCCTATTTGTGCCTCCCGTCAGGCTTAAGGGGTGCTCTCAATCCGGGAGGGCCCGGCCGCCTGCTCGGGCATATATAGTTGCGCCACGGCGCTCGCTCTTAGCCGTTTGCGGAAAACGACTTGGCGTCCGGGCGCCTTGGGGGCAAGGATGCCGGATGCGTCCCCACGTTCCTCCCTCCCCCTT
>DATMKA010000122.1:0-4088 GCA_035553595.1 Thermoplasmatota archaeon
AGGCCGCGAGGACGAGCACGAGGGCACCCCCGAGGGCCCACGCGAGGGCGGGGTCCACGGGGAGGAGCCAGGGGACGAGGACCACCTGGAGGAGGGTGGCGGCAAGGGTGAGCCACACGAGGATGAAACGGCGGCCCTCGAGGGCCTGGCTTCCCGCAAAGGCCTGCAGCATGCAGAGGAGGCCCGACCCGAGGACGGGGACGAAGGGGGCCTCGGGGAAGTCCCGAAGGAGCAGGTACACGATGCCGAGGTCCACGAGGCTTGCCGCTGCGAGGAGCGCCGCCGTCCAGGGCCGGCTGAGCTCGACCCGGGTACCCATGGGGCCCCCGTCAGGCGGCGGGGGCCTTGAGGCCGGCCGCGTAGCCCTTCCAGTCGAAGGTGCCCTTCATCATCTCGGCCTTCACGGCGGAGACGTCGGTGCGGGCGCTGATGACCTTCTTCATGAAGGGGAGGGGCTTCGCGTCGCCCACCATGACGGCGCCAATGAGGCGGTTCTCCTTGAAAATGAGGCGGCGGTAGACGCCCTCGGCCACGAGGCCTTCGAGGATCTCGTCGCCCATGATGTTGCCCACCGACATGACGGGCTTGTCGAAGTGGTCGATGCTGTAGAAGTCCACGAACTCGAAGGCGAGGTGGTTGCCCTTCAGCATGTTCATGGCCGCGACCTCGCCCTGGCGCTTCGCGGAGGCCCAGGAGCCGTTGATCTGGACGCGGTTGAGGGTGATGTCGTAGTACTGCGCGCAGTCGCCCGCCGTGTAGATGTTGGGGACGCTCGTCTGCAGGTACTCGTTCGCGAGGATGCCTTCGCCCGTCTTCACGTTGCTCGAGGTGACGCAGCGGAGGTTCATGTTGAGGCCGATGGCGGCGCCCACGATGTCCGCAGGGTAGGTGATGCCCTTGTCGGTGACGACCTCGCGGACGTGGCCCTTGTCGTCGGCGTTGAAGTGGGTGGGCGTCTCGCCGAAGATGCAGTCCACGCCGAGCTCCTTCAGGTAGCCCTCCACGATGGCGGAGCCGTCCTTGTTGAGGCCTTCGCGCCACCAGCGGTTGCCGCGCATGATGTACTTCGTGGGGACGCCGTTCTTGGCGAAGATGACGGCAAGGTCGATGCCGAGGAGGCCCGCGCCGATGGCCACGGCGTGCTTTGCTTCCTGGGCGTGGGCGCGGATGCGGCGCGCGTCAGCAAAGGTCCAGAAGGTGTGGACGCCCTCCGCCTGCCCGTTCGGCACGGGGTACTTGCGGGGGTTGCCGCCCACGGCGAGAAGGAGCTTCGTGTAGGGGAACTTGCGCCCGTCCTCGCAGACCACGAGGTTGTGGGCGTCGTCCACGCGCGCCACGGGGGCGTACAGGTGGAGCTGGATGTTGCGGTCCTCGTACCACTTCATGTCGTGGATCTTGCACTTCTCCTCGGGCTTGTTGCCCTTGGCGTAGTCCTTGATCTGGACACGGTTGTAGAGGGGCTCCCCTTCCGTCGTGAGCATCGTGATCTCGCTCTCGGCGTCGTGGCTGCGCAGCGTCTCGGCGGCTGTCGCGCCGGCGATCCCGTCACCGATGATGAGGTACTTCTCGCGAGCCATGGGGGAGCACCTAGATGGGCCCCTCACCCCCCTTTTCATTTATAAACGTTGCCCGTGCCCTATCGTGACGCGGACCGTGGTTTTCTCGTATTCCCAGGGGACGGAAGCGGGCAGGGCAGGAGGCGTGACAGGGGGCGACCGCCCGATGCCACCGCCAAACGGTTCTTGTAGGTGACGAACGAAGGAAGGGCCATGAGCGATTGCGGGGACCCCTACCTGCGCCTCCAAACGCTGCTCCACAGCCTCGAGCCCGGCGAGAAGATCCGCATCCCCAAGTGCGACCTCCCCCTCGCGCCCTACCCCACGTGGCGGCGCAGCATCGGGTACCCCATCAAGGGGGCGGTGCTCCGGCAGTTCCGCGACGGGTGCTACCACATCCATGACGCGGGCCTCGAATGGGTGCTGCACCGCGACCGCCACAACCCCCACGACGCCTTCTTCAGCCACCTCTACCACGACTGCCGCGGCGCCTTCTGGCTCATGACGGGCCTCGTTGCGGCAAGCGTCGTGGCTGCCGCGGGCGTGACCGTTCGGACGCTCTTCGACGGCTGACGCTATCGCCTCCAGTGGAAAGAGAGGTCGGGTCGGCAGAGGGTTATTTACGACCGCGGCGATGCGGTCGTGTGCAAGCGCTGACCCGCGTCGTCCACGACCAGCCCGTGGTGAAGCTCCTCGCGTACACGCCCAAGCCGTACGACCTCGCCGTGGCGAGCGCCCGCACGTGCTACAGCCCCGGCCTCGTGTTCGCGGAAACCGTCACCGAGGGCCAGCGTGAGCGCATCGGCAAATCCATCTTCGAGGCGGGTCACCACACCCCCTTCCAGCACCCCACGTTCATTTTCGGCCTGGAGAACGTCTCCCGCCAGTTTGTGTGGAGCTTCCTCCACAGCCACCCCTTCTACAACTCCGAGCAGAGCAGCCAGCGCTACGTGAACCTCGCCAACGAGGCCCGCGCCTTCGTGCCGCCGCTCCCCCCGCACGCGGCGGAGGTGTACGAGCAGGCCGTGCTCGCCGCCTGGCAGGCCTACAACGAGATCAGCGATCTCCTCAAGGCGGACTACCGCCGCCTCATGACGAAGATCGGCCAGAAGAAGGGCCAGTCGGACAAGAAGATCGAGTCCGAGATCGAGAAGAAGGCCATTGAGATGGCGCGGTACGTGCTCCCCGTGGGCGCCTACACGAGCCTCTACCACACCATCAGCGGCATCGAGCTGCAGCGCTACGTGCGCATGATGAACACCGGCGACACCCCCTACGAGAACAACCTGGTCGTGCAGGCCATGGTGGAGGAGGTGCGCAAGGTGGATCCCGACTTCCTCTCCCGCGTGGGCGACGGCCCCATCGCCGAGGAGCGCGTGCCCGAGCACCGCGTGAGGCACCACCCCGACGGGGACGCCTTCGCGGCCGAGTTCGACCGCCAGCTCGCGGGCCGCACGAGCCGCCTCGTCTCCTACGACCCCCAGGGGGAGCGCCTCGTGGCCGACTCCGTCCGTGAGGTCCTCGGACTCACCTCGGAGCAGATGACGGACGCGGAGGCCATCGACCTCGCGGTGAACCCCGCGAAGAACCCTCACCTCCTCGACACGCTCAACGCGTGGGGCCACAGCCCCCTCACCCGGGCCCTCAACCACGCCCAGTACACCTTCCGCAAGAAGATCAGCCACACGGCGGACAGCCAGGACCAGCGCCACCGCACCGTTCCCGGCAGCCGCCCCCTCCTCACGCGGGTGCACACGCGGCGCCCCGACTTCATCACGCCGCCCGTGGTCCACCAGAACCCCACCGCCCACGAGCGGTACGTGGAGGCCATGGAGGACCTGTGGAGCGCGAAGGAGGAGCTCATCGGCATGGGCGTCTCCGCCGAGTTCGCGTGCTACCTGCTCCCGAACGCGACGGCCATCCGCTTCACCCAGTCCGGCAGCCTCCTCAACCTCATGCACAAGTGGCGCCTGCGCACCTGCTTCCTCGCTCAGGAGGAGATCTATGACGCCTCCATGGACGAGCTGAGCCAGGTGCGCTCCGTGCACCCGAACCTCAGCCGCCACATCGGGCCCCCCTGTGTGTTCCGCAAGGGCCTCGTGGAGGAGGACCCCCTCATCGGGCCCTGCCCCGAGGGGCCGCGCTGGTGTGGCATCGACGTGTGGCGGAACTTCCCCAACGTGAAGCGCCCCTTCTGAAGCCATGGACGTGAGCCTCCAGATCCTGCTGGGCCTCGTGGCCGCCCTCGCATGGGGGCTGGGGGACTTCCTCTCCCGCGGCCCCACGGGACGCATCGGCACCTCGGGGCTCATCCTGGCCTTGGGCGGTGTCGGGGCCCTCGCCCTCGTCAGCCTCATCGCCGTCCTCGGCACCCCCTTTCCGGCGGAGGCGCCGTGGTGGGCATGGGCGCTTGCGGCGGGTCTCGGCCTTCTCAACGTCCTCGCGGCCCACCTCATCTTCCGCTGCTTCTACGAGGGGCCCCTCAGCATCACCTCGCCCGTCTCCGCGAGCTACGCCGCCATCACGTTCCTC
>DATMKA010000123.1:0-5087 GCA_035553595.1 Thermoplasmatota archaeon
CGCCTGCTCGCCAGCGAGGCCCTCTGGCACCTGGTGCTTCGCCGCGGGGTCCTCCATATCACCTGGGAGGGGTGGGAGCGGGAGGCGGAGCCCGCAAAGCGCCTCGTGGACCTCGCGGTCCTCGTGGCCGAGGCGGCGGAGGCGGCCGAGGCCGCGCACGGGCGCCAGGGCTAAGAACCCCCTCGGGAATCCCCGCGCGATACCCATGCGCGCCCCCCGGTTCGCGCTCCTTGCCGCGCTCACCCTCGCCCTTGCAGGCTGCATCACCAGCACGGACCTTCCCCAGGGGACTGCTCCCGTGCCCCTGCCCGAGCGCGGGCCCTTCGTGGACCCCATCCCCGAGGACGACGGGCACGACCATGCCGACGCGGCGCAGCACAACTTCAGCACCCCCACCATGGAGCAGATCGGGTTCAACATCCTCTCGGGTGAGGAGACCGCCTACAGTTACATCGGCGAGATGGACTGGCGCGGCGACCTGCTCGTGGTGCAGGTGCTTGGCCGCGGCTCCATGCCGGGCTTCGTCCTCGTGAACGTCTCCGACCCCCGGAACCCCCAGGTGGTGGGCCGCGCGGACCTTCCCTACAGCTACGTGGTGGACGTCAAGTTCAGCCCCGACGGCACCCGCGTCTTCGCCGCCTCCCAGGCGGGCACGAGCCGCGCCCCCCTCATCCCCGGCGGCCTCGACCTCAGCTACCTCAACCGCAACGGAGTCGCCGTCTTCGACATCCGCGACCCCGCGCAGCCCCTCCTCGAGGGCGTGATGCCCGTGGAGCCGAGCGGCTGCCACATGCTCTCCGTGGCCGAGGTCGCGGGGGGCCTCCACGTGTTCTGCGTGGCCGACACCATCGCGATCTTCGTGGTGGAGGAGGACCCTCAGGGCAAGTGGACGCTCCTGCCCGTGGGCCAGTACAGCCCCCAGAGCACGGCGGGCACGGACGAAACCATTGAGAGCCGCGAAACGGCGCCTGGGCCCCTCCCCCACGACATGACCTTCCAGTTCGACCCTGTGGACGGCACGCCGCTCCTGTACGTGAGCTACTGGGACCTTGGTCTCCGCGTCGTGGACGTGAGCAACCCCCGCGCCCCGCGCGAGGTGGGCACCTGGGCCGGCCAAGGCGCCGCGCGGTACGAGGGCAACGTGCACGGCGCCGCGCCCACTGTGGTGGACGGCAAGCGCTACGTGGTCGTCGGCCCCGAGCTCCTGAGCGACAACCCGCCCGCGCTCTACGTGCTCGACGCCACGGACTACCGCAACATGCAGCTCGTGGGAGAGTGGATTCCCCCCGGAGAGCACGGCGCCGAGGGCCTCCTCCTCACCACCCACCAGTTCCAGCTCATCGACGGCCGCCTCTACCTCGCCTACAACCACGCCGGCGTGTGGGTCCTCGACCTGCGGGCCATCATCAACGGCACCCACGTGGACAACCCCGAACGCCCGGAGGTGCTCGGGTACTACCTGCCCCACGAGCCCGTGAAGGTGTTCGACCCCAAGCTCGCGAAGGTTCCGAACACGTGGGACGTGGTCGTGCGGAACGGCGCCATCTACGGTTCCGACCGCTACACCGGCCTCTACGTCCTCCACTACCTCCCCGACGAGCTTGGCAACCCAGCCCTCAGCAGCGTGACCTAACGTGCACCTGAGGGAAGCCGTCCCGGGGGACGCGCACCGGATCCACGCGGTCTTCGTGGCCGCCATCCGGCACCTCGCCGCCGACGCCTACTCGCCCCTCGAGCGGGCGGCATGGGCGGCGGCGCGCTCCGAGGATGCGTTCCGGGAGAGCCTCTCCGGCCGCCAGGAGTGGACCCTCGTGGCGGAAGAAGGGGGCCGCCTCGTCGGCTTCGGTTCCCTGCTTGGGCGGGAAATCCAGATGCTGTACGTGCACCCCGACGCCGCGGGCAAGGGCGTCGGAAGCGCGCTCCTCGCCGCCCTCGAGAAACAAGCCACGGCCCTGGGGCACCACCGTCTCCGGCTGCGCGCGTCCCTGAACGCCGAGGCCTTCTACGCCTCCCGCGGCTACACGGCGGTGGAGCGCGGGGTGCGCCGCCTTGACGGCGGCATCTCCCTCGGGTACGTGTGGATGGAAAAGACGGTGCACGCCTGAGCGTGCAGGAAGAAGCGGGAGGTCCCCGGGGCCTCTGTTTCCCAAACCCGGGGACGTCCTCTGGAGGCCGAAGCCTCCGGGGGCGGTGTTGCAGCGAACCCTTTCTCAACCGGTGAGAGTCAGGTGAGTCATCGTGACGCGGTTAGCGGAAGCGGACGGCGCCCGACACATGGAGGGGCTGGTTGCCCAGGTAGGCCATGGTCTGGGAGATCATGCGGAGTCCGTTGAAGTCCATCTTCATCGCCAAGTTGGGCACCTTGACTCACGCTGTCAGGTGACGACGATATAAGGGGTGTTGAACGGCGGGTGTCCAACCCCCCGGAAGGCCCCCTCCTCAGGCGAGACAGATGTTGCTCACGCAACGCGGCACGCCGGGAACGGGGGGAAGCATCTGGCTGACCTGCGTGTCAGCGGGGTACTCCTCCCAGGAGCGGATGACGCGGTGGCTGTTGTCCGTCTCCACGCAGGTGCGGGCGCTCTTCTGCAGGCCCTCAACGCCGTTGGTCTCCTGCCACACCCCGTTGGTGGAGCGGTCGACGTGGAACGCATCGAGGAGGGTGACGGCACGGCCATCCGTGTTGCCTCCCGAGCACGAAACGTGGGTACCTCCGTGGCTCGCCTGGAGGGCGGGGCCGGCGGAGAGGGCGGAAACCGCGAGGAGCGCAGCTATCAGGAAGGTTCGCGTGGACATGCTTCAGCCTCAGGCGCAAGCGCGCCACCTCACAATGCCCCCATCACGATATCAAGGTATCCCTGAATGGGTCGGGACGGGGCCGTGCGGGGTCAGGCCCGGAACACGGTGCGGAGGTACGGCTCCGGGTCGAGGCGGCTGAAGGCGGCAAGGTCGAGGGCCCCGCCGGGACCCATAGCCTCGTCCCGGATCCACGCGCCGGCCTCGGGGCTGCGCCACCACGCGCGCCCGAAGCGGCGCGTGAGGAGCGCAATCATCTCGCTCTTGCGGATGTTCGCGAGCAGGTAGCTCGGCGCGTACACGGTGCTCATGCTGAGGATGTGGTGGGTCTGCCAGTACCTCCCGGGGTACCGGACGCCCATGTACTTCTCGGTGAGCTCCTCGTAGGCCTCGTCGGCGTCGTCCATGGTGAGCTTCTCCGACCAGAAGCGCACCTTGTGCATGCTGTTCGCGCCGTAGAAGGTGAGGAAGTACAGCTCCATGAACTTCCGGCGCTCGAGCACCGCCGCCACCGTCTCGGGCGAAAGCCCGATCTCCTCCTGAAGGAAGTCGGGGGAGAGCGCGAGTTCCTCGAAGAGGGTGCTGAAGATTTCCGCGACCCCGTTGGGAATGAGGTGGCGGTCCCAGTAGGGGCGGTCAGGCTGCACGCTCACGAAGTGGAGGCCATGCCCCATCTCGTGGTAGAAGCTCTCGTAATCCCCGAAGGGCGAGGTGCGCTGGTACAGGATGCGCACGTCCCCCGGGATGCGGACGCCGAAGCACACGGGACTGCTGTACTTGCCCTCGCGAGGCTCCCCGTCGATGGCCACACGGTCCACCGCGAACCCGAGCCGGCGGGCCACGGCCTTCATCTGGGTCGTGTAGTCGAGGTCCTTGAAAACGTGGTCGAAGGGCGAGTAGATTTCGTGGCGGTACACGTACATGTCGTCGTAGTACTCCATCCGATCCTTGCCGAGCACCTCCGGCGTGAGCTTCGCCGCCAGGCGCTCGAACTCCGGCCGCGCGCGGCGCGCCGTCTCATCCACGAGGCGCACGAGCTGGGCTTCCGTCACCTGCTCCTCCAGGCAGTAGGCCTCCAGGGGGTTGAGGCCGTGGGCCTCGTGCGCCTGCAGCGTGAGGCGGAACTTCCGCTCCAAGACGGGCGTGAGGGCCTTGGCCTTCACCATCAATGTGTCGAACACCTGCTTCCGAAGCCCCTTGTCGCGCAGGTGCTGGTGGTTGAAGCGGCGCACCGTGTTCAGGTTCACGCGCTCCCCCGCCACGTCCACGGCCACCTCCTCGTTGCGGAGGCGGTACACCTCGTTGCTGAGCTGGGTGTGGTCTGCGGCGTCCTTCCCGTTGAGCAGGCCCAGGAACAGGACGGGCGGCAGTGCCTCCCTCGGGAACCGCTTGAGGCCCTCTTGGGCGAGCGCCTGCTGGCGGGCCGCCCGGTCGCGCATTACCTGGTCGCTGTAGGGGAGCCCGGCGTACTGCTTGTACGTCTCCAGGTTCAACTCGTGCTCCACGGCTTCCAGCTGCGCGGTGAAGGCCTTGAGGTCCATGGTTGGGCCCGGATCCGCCGCGGAGGATAAAGAACCACGCCCGGGGGAGGCCCGCCTGCCTGGGGCGGGTTGGCGATACCTATTTCCCGGCTCCGAGGGACGGCCCGCTGGTGGCTTTATGGCTGCAGCGAGCGAAACCTACGTGGGGCGGATGGAGAAGGCCCTCATCGAGACCGTAATCCTCCACGAGCTCCGGAACACTCCCGACTGCACCCTCGACCAACTGGTGATGAGTGTCCGCAACGTGGGCGGCTGGACGGGGAAGGTGGATGAGGCCACGGTCCTCGACTGCCTCAGGCGCCTCGACCGGGACGGCCACATCGAGGAGCAGGACGACCGCTACTCCCTCAGCGAGGAGGGACGCGACGACATCAAGAAGGCCGACTTCCTGTTCCGCAACGTCGGGGCCTCCCTGGGGGTCCCTGCCGGGGGCGCCCGCTCCAGCGGCGGGTCCCGCCGCGGCCTCTGAGCCCGCCCGCCTCCCAGGTGGCCCGGGCCCCAAATCCTTTTGACCGACCTCCCCTTCCCAGGGGTGGCCATGAAAGAGGAAGTCAACAGTTTCGACGTCCGCGCCCTCGTGCGGGAGCTCCAGGTGCTCGTGGACGGTTTCCTCGACAAGGCCTACCAGCCCACCCGCGAGGAGGTGCTCCTGCGCTTCCGCGTCAAGCGCGACGCCACGGCAGGCGTCCCCGAGGAACCCCAGGAGAGCGACGGGGGGGTGGAGGAGGCCCAGGAGGACGTCCCCAGCGC
>DATMKA010000124.1:0-6019 GCA_035553595.1 Thermoplasmatota archaeon
CACCATCACGCAGCTTGAAATGAACTACAAGAACGGCGCGAACCCCACCTGGAGCAGCCCCATCCCCGTGCAGGTGGACACGCCCATCGTGATCGAGCCCTCGGCCATCGAGACAGACATGCCCCACGCCTACTCGAGCCAGTGGGCCTGGCGCTTCGTGGCCACCAACAGCGTCCCCGGCCTCAACCCCACGGGCCCCGACTTCACCGTCACCGTGAAGGTCGTCAAGTCCGGCCGCATCGTGGACTGGCCCGGCCACCCCGACTTCTACGCGGACAAGGCCTACCGCGTCGTCATGGACAAGGACGGCGTCACGAAGAACGCGGGCCAGCACGACCAGACACTCTACGGCGACGAGGCGAGCATCGTCCGCCCCGACCTCCTCATCAGCTCCGGCACGGGCAACCTGACGCTGTACCTGAACATCACGAGCGCCACCACGACCACCGGCGAGATGAAGCCCGACCTGTTCTACATCGACTACACGAACGCCACCGGCTACTGGAACGGCGACTACACCGAGTGGAACCGCGCCGTGAACCGCCTCCTCGGCGAGAAGATCGATGACACCCACTACGTGATGAAGATGCCCGTGAAGCACACCGGGTGGGACTCCCCCTACGCCCCCAGTTCGGGCTGGCAGTTCCTCGTGCGGCCCGGGTACAAGGCGGAGGCGGAAAACCGCGGCGTCTACCTCTCCCCGCAGTTCCTGCCCTACGAGGTGAAGTTCCACCTCACCATCATCGCGACCCCCGACCCCCAGTACCTGGGCGGGGACGCGCTCGAGCGCTGACGGGTCAAACCCCCACCCCCGGCGGCGGCCGGGGATCTATCATTTTTTCTCGTCAACGCAACAAGGTTTAAACTGGGCCCCATCGGGTCCCAAGCTATGCCTCTCCCCCGACCTGCCCTCACGGGGCTCGTCGCCTCCCTGGTCCTCGCCGCGGCCCTTGCGGGCTGCATCGGCGGCACGGAGGAAGCGCCGCCCGCCGCGAACACCGTCGACAACAAGACGGAGAACAAGACCGCCTTCGTGAACCCCACGGGCACGACCAGCGCCGCCGCCAACGAGACCAACAAGACGGTCGTCGGGAAGGGCGGCATCGAGCACCTCCACGACTACTGGGAGGGGCAGACGGAGAAGATCATTTTCGAGGACGACCTCTACCTCTCCGGGCCCACCTTCTGCGACAACAAGGACACCAGCAAGATGGGCTGCGTCATCGTGCAGCTTCCCGTCACGGACCCCGCCACCCTCGTGTACGAGGGCGCGAGCGAAGTCCAGGTGACCGTGAGCGCGGTGAAACCCTGGGTGGAGGGCCTCCAGATGCGCTACAAGAACGGCGCGAACCCCTCCTGGAGCGAAATCCTCCCGCTCCAGCCGGACGTGCCCGCCGTCCTCACCCTCACGGCGGCCGACACCGACATGCCCCACGCCTCTGCCAGCCAGTGGGCGTGGAAGTTCGTGTCCACCCGCAGCCTCTCCTTCGCTGCCCCCGAACCGGACTTCCACCTGCAGATCAAGGCCGTGAAAGGCGGCCGCATCGTGGACTGGCCCGGCCACCCCGACTTCTACGCCGACAAGCCGTATCGTGTGGTCATGGACAAGGACGCCACCACCTCCATCAACGGCATCGTGGACGGCTTCCTGTACGGCGACGAGGCCAACATCGTGCGCCCCGACCTCCTCATCAGCTCCGGCACGGGCTCCATCAAGATCTACCTCAATGTTTCCGCCGTCCGCGCCCAGACGGGCGAGGTGAAGCCGGACCGCTTCTTCCTGGAGTACACGAACGCCACCGGCTACTGGGACGGCGACTACACCGAGTCCAACATTGCGGGCAACCGCGTCTTCGGCGAGGCGATCTCCCAGACGGAGTACGTGTTCACGATTCCCGTGAAGTACACCGGGTGGGACTCGCCCTACGCGCCCAGTTCGGGCTGGCAGTTCCTCATCAAGTCCGACTACCAGGGCTTCTGCAACGGCTGCCTCCCCTACGAGGTGGACTTCCACATGACCGTGATCGCCTTCCCCGACCCCCAGTACCTGGGCGGGGACGCGTTGGAGGCCTAGGCGGGTTTCCAAAAACCCGACCAGGCTTTCACGTCCTGTGAGCAAGGTTCAATAGGGGCGCCCCCGAGTCCAACGAGTCGAGTCCTATGCGCGCTCTCGCTATCATTGCCCTCCTGGTTTCGTCCGCCGTGGCCGCCGGATGCCTCGGTAGCGAGGAGCCCGCCCCCGACGGCAACGAGGCCGTCGGCAAGGACAGCAACACCGTGGGTGGAAGCACCAACGCGACCTTCGTGAACCCCGACGGTCGCGGCGTCAGCGCCGCCGCCAACGAGACGAACAAGACCGTCGTCGGGAAGGGCGGCATCGAGCACCTCCACGACTACTGGGAAGGGCAGACCGAGAAGGTGATCTTTGACGGGGACATCTACCTCGAGGACCCCACCTTCTGCGACAACAAGGACACGAGCAAGATCGGGTGCTACGTGCTCCAGCTTCCCGTGAGCGACCCCGCCGTCCTCGTGTACGAGGGCGCCGTCCGCCTCACCGTGGAGGCCACCGCGTTCCAGCCGTGGGTCACGGGCCTCCAGATGAAGGTGCGCAACGGCGCGAACCCCGAATGGGGCTCCGCGGTGGCGCTCGCGCAGGACACGCCCGTGGAGATCCCCGTCTCGGCCATCGAGACCGACATGCCCCACGCCTCGGCAAGCCAGTGGGCCTGGAAGTTCATCGGGAACATCGCGCCCGGTCCCGAGAGCCTGTGGTTCCCGGGTTCCCTCCGCCTGGAGCCCGATTTCCATGTGAAGATCACCGTGTTCAAGGGCGACAAGATCGTGGACTGGCCCGGCCACCCCGACTTCTATGCGGACAAGCCCTACCGCGTGGTCATGGACAAGGATGCGAGCACGAAGAGCGTGGGCGCGCACGATGCCCTGTTCTTCGGTGACGAGGCCAACGTGGTCCGCCCCGACGCGCTCATCAGCTCCGGCACGGGCAAGATCGTGATCTACCTCAACATCACGGAGGTCACCGCACAGACCGGCGACGTGGAGCCCGACAGCTTCTTCATCGACTACACGAACGCCACGGGCCGCTGGTACGGCGACTACACCGAGTTCAGCACCGGGCTCAACCGCGTGTACGGGAACAAGACCGACCCCACGCACGTGGTCATCACCATCCCCGTGAAGTACACGGGCTGGGACTCGCCCTACGCGCCTACCTCCGGGTGGCAGTTCATCGTGCGCTCCGGGTACACGGGCCAAGGCACCCAGCGCGGCCTCTGCCCCGGCTGCCTCCCCTACGAGGTCAAGTACCACATGACCATCCACGCCTTCCTCGACCCTCAATATGCTGGCGGGGACGCGCTCGAAGCCTGAAGCTCAGGCGTCGTGAACGGGAAAAAAGGGACGCGCCGCGGCCTCAGTTCTGGGAGGCCGCGCTCGCCTGCTCCACGAGAGGCTGGAGCTCGCGCATGCGGGTGCGCACCGTGACCTCGGTCACGCCCGTGACCTCGCTCACCTCGCGCTGGGTGCGCGGGGTGCCGAGCTCGCGGCTGCTCAGGTAGAGCGCCGTGGCCGCCAGGGAGGCGGGGGCGCGGCCGCTGCCGACGCCAGTCTCCTCGGCGCGCGTCAGGATGGCCTTCGCGTGCTGCTCCACGTCGGGAGCGAGCCCGAGCTTGCTCGCAAAGCGCGGCACGAAGTCGTGCGCGCGCACCTGCGGCGGCTTGAGCCCCAGCTCCTGCACGAGCTTCTGCTGCGTGCGGAGGAGCGTGCGGCGGTCCACCCGGCTCACGCTCGCCACCTGGTCGGCGTCACGGGGGACGCCGGCCATGCGGGAGGCAAGGCTCAGGCAGGCCGTCGCGATGGACTCGACGCTGCGCCCGCGGATGAGGTCCTTCTGGGCCGCCTGGCGGTACAGGCGGATGGCCTGCTCGCTGATGGGGCGGGGCACGCCCAGGGCAGAGCCCAGGCGCAGGATCTCCGCGATGGCGATGGCGAGGTTGCGCGTGGCGCCAACGCCCAGGGAGGCGCCCGTGGCCATGCTCGTGCGGTGGTGCAGGCGGCGCATGCGGCGAAGCGCGGGCAGGTTCTCTGCGCGCACGCTGCGGCCGCTCGCATCCTTCATGCTGTACCCGATGACCGTGCTGAGGCCGCGGTCGTGAAGCGCCTCCGTGAGGGGGCTCCCGGTGCGGGCGCGCGCCGCGCGCTCCTGCGCATCGCCGCCGCGCCACTCGGGGCCCTGGTCGATGAGGCCTTCCTCGACGACGAGGCCGCACTGCTGGCACGTGACCTCGGCGTGCCGGTCATCCCGGCCAAGGGAACCGGCGCACTCGGGACAGGCTGCCAGGTCGGGAACACGGTCCGTCTGCTTGTGCGTATACTTCTGGTGGTGGATTTCTGTGACGACTGTCATTGTGATCTCGGTTGCGCGCGAAAGCCGCTGCTCGAAGAACGGGGACCAATGCCTCCCGAAAAGCGAGCGCGTCAGTGCGCTAAGCACTCTTTTCTTGTCCGCATTCTATATATAGGCACGGTAACCCCCACGTGAGGTTCCCTTCCGTAACTACTGAGTCCGCCACATCAGGAAAATCAGTGAAACGCCACTACGAAACCGAGGAGGACCCGGCGCTTGGCGGGACGGGCCCACGGCCGCCCCGGGGGCAAGCTTTCGGGCAAGGAGAGTGTCGCCCCTCTATCGACCCGCCTGCCCCACTTGCGTATGTCGGCAGGGGTTTAATCACGAGGGGCAAGCCGGGAAGGACGCGGCGGGGAATAAAGCGATGGGGCCCTGCGAGGGCGAACCGGAGGAAAAAGCGGCAGCGGGCCGCGGCCCCCGAAACACTGGCCGAGCCAAAGGCTCGTCCGTGCCTCGCTCGCTCGCGCTCGCTCGGGCGAACCGGAAAGGGAAAAAGCGGCAGCGGGCCGCGGCCCCCGAAAGCGAACCGGAAAGGGGGCCGCGCCTGCGCGCACATCCTCAGAGCGCCTCAGGGTGCATAAAGACTCGGGTCCGGCGGTTCGCCGCCTAGCCGCTGCGCCACCGGCGAAGGGCGAGGCCCGCAAGCGCGAGGGCTGCGACCCCGCTCCAGGCAGCAGCGGGGACCGTCCGCTGGGGCTCCACGGGGATGGCCTCGTGCGTCGTGGGGTCGCCACCGGCGGCCGCGGGGTCGGTGGTGACGAGGAACTCGAAAGTGGTCTCAAGGGTTAACGAGTCGGGCCCGCTCGGCGGGTGGCTGAAGGTGGCGCGCATCCCCACGGGGCCGCCCGTGAAGTCCGCCCCCTCACACTGGAGGGACGCCATCACGTCCGTCCGGTGCACGGGCCGCTCGGCGCTTGCCCGCGCGAGGGTGACGTCCCCGAGCGCCACGAGGCAACCGGCGGGCTTCTGGAGAACATCGAACACCACCTTCGCGTCGGCATTGAAGGAGCCGTTCACGTAGAAACGCTGCTCGCCGCGATAGTACACGGCGCCCGTGCCGCGCTCCTGGATGCGCTCCAGGAGGACCGAGGACGTGCCCACGGTGACGTTGCCCGTGCCCGCGAAGGCCACCACGAGGTCGGTTTCCGCGCGCGCCTCGGCGTATCCGACGAAGTTGTTGCCCTCCGTGACCGCGAGGACGCGCACCTCCAGGGGAAGCCCTGCCGGAGTAAAGGGCTCGGGACCCACGCGCAGCACCGTCTCGCCCGTGATCACCTGGGAGCTGGCGCTCGTCTCGTAGGCGAGCTCGAGAGTGTCGGAAGCAAAGGCCGCCGACAGGCCCTGCTGCGCCTCCGCCGCGAGGGTCACGGTGAGGCTTCCCGCCATCGTGGGACCCGGCACCGTGACCTCCACGACCACCGGCACCGCCGCGATGTTGCCCGGGTCCACGGGCGCGGGCGGAGGCGTGAGGAGCACCGTCATCGAGGGCGGCTGCTTGGGCGTGGGAAGGTCCTGGGCCGCGGCCCCACCCGCCGCAAGGGCGAGCAGGACGAGACCGAGGGCGATCGCGAGGGCGCGCATGCCCTCCCG
>DATMKA010000125.1:0-28206 GCA_035553595.1 Thermoplasmatota archaeon
GGGGAGGAAGCGTTGCGCGAGGCGGCGCCCGAGGGGCGTCATGCGGGCCACGTGGCGGATGTCCTCGACGCTTCCCACGATGACGGGGACGCTGAAGTCGCGGGGCCGTCCTTTTGTGTCAATCACGTGGGTGACGGCCTCCTCGTCGAGGGCGTCGCCGCCAAGCGCGTAGGCCGTGTCCGTGGGGTACACGATGAGGGCTCGCGCGTCCAGGAGGTGCGTGACCGTCGTGAGCCAGTCGGGCTCGCGCAGCAGCTGGAGGACCGTCATCGGATTACCGCTGCTTCTTGTTCTTGTCGAGCTCGTTCTTGATGAGGTCGCCGAGGGTCACGGCCTTCCCGACGTCCTTCTTCTGGGTGCCGAGGGCGTACTCGGGCTTCTCCATGAGCTTGATGCCGAGCTCCTTCTCGAGCTTCTTCACGAGGAGGTCGCTCGGGTGGAGCTGGCCGGACTCGACGTGCGCGATGGTGGAACGCTTTTCGCTGAGCTTCTCGGAGAGCTGCTCGGGGGTGAGGCCGCGGCGGGTGCGCGCCTGCCGGATGAGGGTGACGTAGTCCTCCACGAGCGCCTCCTCCATCTCGTTGTAGATGTCGCGGGCCTTCATGCGCGTCTGGCGGCTCTGGATGGCCTCCACGACCTTGCTCTTGCCCGTGACCTCCGCCTGGTGGCCCACCTGCTCGACACCGAAGCGGACGCAGCCTCCGCACACGTTGATGAGGGCGCCTTCCACGATGGCCCGCCGCAGGGAGGGGAAGTCCTTTCCGCACATTTCGCACTGCATAAAGAGAAAACCCCGGATTGGGCCCGGTTAGCGGCTCTCGGGGGATAAAGCCTGCGGGGCGAGGGGCGCTAAGGTGCAGGTGACCCTCCATCGGACTCCGCTTGCGCGGTCCGATGGAGGGTCACCTGAACTCAGGCCCGGCCGCCCGCCATCACTTGCCCCGGCGATGGGGTCGTGGGGGATGGGTTTGAGAAGAAGGAGAGAGGAGAGGGGGTCCGCCCGGCCGCTTGAAAAGCGATGTTCCCAGGCCCGTTGCCGCAGGCGTGGGGGTTGCCGTTGTGTGTTGCCGTTGTTGCTGGAGATCGGGCGGACCGGTCCCCTTTGCCCAAGGTTGCCGTCTTGGGCAGGTGTTGCCGAAACATAGGGTGCACTCGGGTGCTTATAAGTAGTCTCTAGAATCGCTAGTTGCGTGGCGGAGTAGGTAAAAGGAGGGGGCCGCCGGGGGTGGGCCGGCGGCTTGTTCGCTCGGCTCGGTCCCTTCGGGACTCAGGCCTTCTCAAACATGATCCCCGGCCGGTAGGAGGGCGTGTACCGCACCTTGGTTCCGAGGGGGAGGTCGCGGTCGCGGGCGATGTCGGGGACCCAGCCGCTGATGTGCACGCCGTTCGTGAGCTTCACGAGGACGAAGGCGAAGGGGACGTCGTTGATGAAGTCCTCGGAGCTGATCTTCTGGACGGTGAAGTCCACGATCTCGCCTTCGCCGGGAAGCTCCACCGTCTCGATCTTCCGCCCCATGTCCTTGGAGCAGATGAACATCGGGGTGGCTTGGGTGTGGCCGCACTGGGCGCACTTCCACCCCATGAGCTTCCCGTCCTTGCGGGCCTGCTTGGCGTCCTCCATGGTGAAGACGGTCTGTTCGGAGGACATTAGTTCTCAGCCTCCAGGACACTCACCGAACGGAGTTCGGCGGCTGTCTTCTCGGTGGAAAACATTAGTTTTCCACCTCCAAGATGGTGACGGCCACGGAGCCGCCGGTGGCCCCCACGTTGTGGGCGAGGCCGACCTTCGCGCCGCGCACCTGGCGGGCGGGATTCACCTTGCCGGCAAGCTGGTTGTAAATCTCGTAAATCTGGCCGACACCAGTGGCGCCCACTGGGTGGCCCTTGGCCTTGAGGCCGCCGCTCGGGTTGATGGGGATGCGGCCGCCGATCTTGGTTTCGCCGGCCTCCACGGCCTTCGCGCCCGTGCCGGGGGCGAAGAAGCCGAGGTCCTCGCTCGCGATGATCTCGGCGATGGTGAAGCAGTCGTGGACCTCCGCGAAGTCGATCTTGCTCGCGGGCTTGCCCCAGCGGTCGAGGGCCTGCTTCATGGCAAGCTTCGCCCCGGGGAGCGTGGTGAGGTCGGTGGCGACTCGGTCGGGGAGGCTCGCGACGGACCCGGCGCGGCCCATGCCGGCGACCTTGATCATGGGGCCGCCGAGGCGCTGCGCCACCTCCTTGGTGGCGACGATGGCGGCGGCGGCGCCGTCGCTGAAGGGGCAGGCGTCGTAGAGGCGCAGGGGGCTCGAGACCACCATGCTCTCCTTGTGCATCTCGGCGGTGATCTCCTTCTGGAAGTGGGCCTTCTCGTTGTGCTTGGCGTTCGCGTGGTTCTTCACGGCGACGGCGGCCAGCTGCTCCTCGGTGGTGCCGTAGCGCTGCATGTGGGCGCGGGCGAGCATGGCGTAGAGGCCGGGGAAGCTCGCGCCGCAGGCGCCTTCGTACACGAAGTCGCTGCCCATGGCGAAGTAGCCGGTGGCGGTGATGGTGTCGAGGGTGCTCACCTTCTCGACGCCGATGGCCATGTAGGCGTCGGCGAAGCCGCCCGCCACGTTCACGACGGCCTCGCGGAAGGCGGAGGCGCCGGAGGCGCACGCGGCCTCGATGGTGCTCGCGGGCTTCTCGGGGATGCCGAGGGCGCTCATCACGAGGGGCCCGACGTGGCCCTGGCGCTCGGTCACGGCGAAGGCGTTCGCGATGAAGGCGCCGTCGATGAGGCGGGGATCAATCTTGCTGTTCTCGATGGCTTCGAGGGCGGCGAGGGCGGCGCCTTCGCGGACGCTCTCCCGCATCTTGCCGTATTTTGTGGACCCGACACCGACCACGTACACGTCCCGCATGAGGCGATTCTCCTACCTGTCGCGTTGTAGGAGATAGTATGGCATAAAGACTTCCCGTGGTGGACTACCGGGAGGAGTGAACAATCGGGAAAAGAAAAGGGGGTGAAAAGAGCCGCTCGGGGGCGGCGGCCCCCGAGAGCTCGAGTATCCTCTGTTATCGTCAGTCCTGCTTCACGCGGGAGATGATGGGGGCGAACATGGCGATGCTCGCGAGCGTGATCCGGCCCTCGGTCCACCAGCGGTCGCGGTCGTGCTCGTCGGAATCCATGAGGCCGAGGCCCACGGCGGCGCTCGTTTCGAGGGCGCGCTGCAGGCGTGGGGAGTCGGTGAAGGTGAGGGCAGCGGCGGAGCCCACGGCAATTGCCTGGCCGAGGGCGCCGTGGTGGAAGAGGCGCTTCTCGTCCCAGAGGCGGCGGCCTTCCTCGTCGAGGGCAAAGTAGCGGTGGTTGAAGAAGTCCCCGAAGCGCTTGCCCGCCTGGTAGGCGCGGGTCAGCGCATCCATCCGCGGGACCCTCCCTTGCCAATCGCCACAAGCACGTACATGAGGGCCACGCCCACAGCCCCGAAGATCACGATTTCGCCCAGCACGGTGGTCACCCCGAGCCCGTCGGGCGCCTCGACTGGTCGCCCGTCTGCTCTGAGTCAGGGTAGGCTTTTGGAGAAATAAACGTTTCTGCAAGTGCCGAAGTTCCGTGGGGACAAATTCGACCATCGACGTTTTCCTATGGTGAAATCGACAGCCGTAGAAAACGGGCCCCCGAGCGGCACGCCGGAGTAGTGCTCCCTGCTATGGTTGGGCCGTTCCGGGCTTCATCCCACCGGTCGGGTCCCCTGGGCCAAAGGGGTCGATAGAACCAAATAGCGTCCTCGAAATGGGGTCGCCATGACCGCTCCCGCGGACCCCGCCGGCTACAAGCGCTGGCGCCAGACCACCCTCGAGGAGGCCACCCGGAAGTTCCCCGAGCGCCGGAAGGCCTTCGCCACGATCTCCGGCACCCCCGTGGAACCCCTCTACGGCCCCTGGGACCGCCAGGGCGCGGACTACGAGCGCGACCTCAGCTTCCCCGGCGAGTTCCCCTTCACCCGCGGCGTGCAGCCCACCATGTACCGCGGCCGCCTCTGGACGATGCGGCAGTACGCCGGCTTCGGCACCGCCGAGGAGAGCAACCGCCGCTACAAGTACCTCCTCAGCCAGGGCACCACGGGCCTCTCCGTGGCCTTCGATCTCCCCACCCAGATCGGGTACGACTCCGACGACCCCATGGCCCTCGGCGAGGTCGGCAAGGTCGGCGTAGCCATCGACTCCCTCCAGGACATGGAGACCCTCTTCGACGGCATTCCCCTCGACAAGGTCACCACGTCCATGACTATCAACGCGCCCGCCTCCATCCTCCTCGCGATGTACATCGCCGTCGCGGAGAAGCAGGGCGTCCCCGCCGCGAAGCTCGGCGGCACCATCCAGAACGACATCCTGAAGGAGTACATCGCCCGCGGCACCTACATCTTCCCGCCCGGGCCCAGCATGCGCCTCATCACGGACATCTTCGCCTACTGCGGCAAG
The DNA here is from genome assembly GCA_035553595.1 of Thermoplasmatota archaeon. Classification (GTDB taxonomy): domain Archaea; phylum Thermoplasmatota; class SW-10-69-26; order JACQPN01; family JAJPHT01; genus DATMKA01. Next base: position 4,441 of record DATMKA010000125.1, read on the forward strand.
GAGGTGCCCCGCTGGAACACCATCAGCATCTCCGGGTACCACATCCGCGAGGCCGGCAGCACCGCCGCCCAGGAGGTGGCCTTCACCCTTGCCGACGGCATCGCCTACTGTGAGGCCGCCCGCGCCGCGGGCCAGGACATCGACGCCTTCGCGCCCCAGCTCTCCTTCTTCTTCAACAGCCACCTCGACTTCCTCGAGGAAGTGGCGAAGTTCCGCGCCGCGCGCCGCCTGTGGGCGCGCATCATGCGCGACCGCTTCGGCGCGAGGAACCCCGACTCCTGGAAGCTCCGCTTCCACACCCAGACGGCCGGCAGCAGCCTCACGGCGCAGCAGCCCGAGAACAATGTGGTCCGCACGGCCCTCGAGGCCCTCGCGGCCGTCCTCGGCGGCACCCAGTCACTGCACACGAACGCGCTCGACGAGGCCCTCGCGCTCCCGAGCGAGAAGGCGGCCCGCATCGCGCTTCGCACCCAGCAGATCATCGCCTACGAGTCCGGTGTGACGAACACCGTGGATCCCCTCGCGGGCAGCTACTACATCGAGGCCCTCACCGACCGCATCGAGGCTGACGCCCTCAGCTACATCAAGCGCATCGACGAGATGGGCGGCATGCTCCGCGCCATCGAGACGGGCTTCGTCCAGCGCGAGATCCAGAACGCGGCCTACGACTACCAGATGCGCGTCGAGAAGAAAGACCAGATCGTGGTGGGCGTCAACGAGTTCACCTCCGACGCTCCCCTTGATGTGGAGGTCGCGAAGGTGGACCCCGCCCTCGAAGCGCGCCAGGTGGAGAAGCTCCGCGCCCTCCGCGCGAAGCGCGACGCGAAGGCCGTGGAGGCCGCCCTCGCGGACCTCCGGAAGGCCGCCCGCGGCACCGAGAACCTGATGCCCCACATCCTCCGCGCCGTGAAGGCCTACGCCACCATCGGCGAGATCTGCAACACGCTCCGCGCCGAGTGGGGCGAGTACCGGCCGAAGGGCGAGTTCTGAGTTCAGGGTCGGCGCCCCGCCGGAACCGCGGTGATACGGGGAGGCGGTGGCTCACGGAGCTGGGGGCATTTTTCCCTGCCCTCCGCGCGCCTCCGCCTCACCGTCCCACCGCGGTTCCGGCCGGGGCTCCGCACCTTCTCCATTACAAATCCACCACCCTCGCCCGGGCAGCCGCAGGATACATCTTCCCGTGCGTCACGGGGATGCCTGATGGACTTCTGGCGCACCCTCCTGTGGGTCCCCCGCCTCATCCTGGTGGCGCTCATCCTCATCCGGCTCGACCACCTCCGCCGCGGGAAGCAGTTCGCGCGCGAGGAGCTCACGAACAAGCCGAGCAGCGACGTCCCCTACCTCCTTATCGAGGGGGCGTTCCTCGCTGCCTCCTTCACTGTCGTGGAGCCCTTCTTCGGGTGGGTGGGCACGGGCCCGCTCCCGCTCGCGGCGGCGAACTTCTTCTTCCTGATGAGCATCGTGATCCACGAGCTCGGGCACGCCCTGCGCCTCTACGAGTCGATGATCTTCCACTTCTCGGCGCACACGAGCATCAGCTTCTGCATCGGCGTGCAGGTGTACTTCGGGCTCTTCCAGGGCGCCATCTCGCTCCCGGCCTACTTCACCACGGCCGGGATCGTGTTTGCCGTGGGGGTCGTGTGGGAGTACCTAGAGATGTACGGCACGGAGTACATGGACACCCAGGCGTGGTATCACAACTGGGACATGGTGCTCGACATCGTGGGCAACACCCTCGGTGGCCTCCTGGCCGTTCTGCTTGCCCACGCGATGCTCACGGGCATCGTGCCGGTGGGTTGACGGCTGTGGCCGCCCCCCGCTCGTGGGAGCCCTCGCGTCTCCGCTGACCTGGCGACCGAAGGTCGCCCGTGCTTGATGATCGACCTTTCTGAAGGTCGTGGCGGCATGGTGCTCGACATCGTGGGCAACACCCTCGGTGGCCTCCTGGCCGTTCTGCTTGCCCACGCGATGCTCACGGGCATCGTGCCGGTGGGTTAACAAAAAAGGATGCGCGCTCCGGGGGCCTCGGTGGGGAGGAGGCGGAGAGAGTGGGGAGGATGCAGATTGGCACCCGGAGCACCCCAAAGTGATGCGGGGTAGGCCGCAGCTGAGGGCATCGGCCTGCGCGTCAAACCAGCCAATGGGTTGACATAATGCAGGAATCGGCCGAAACTAATAGACTCTCGCGTGTCACGCGGGGTGACAAAAAGTGATCGGAGAGCCAACGAGTAGCATGGGCGGGTACTTAAGGGGGGCTGCGGATTTCGGGGCGTGGACGACCTCGACCGCCAGATCCTGAAGGCCCTCAAGCGCAATGCCCGCGAGTCCTTCGTGAGCCTCGCGGAAGCCCTCGGCACGAGCGAGGGCACCATCCGGGCTCGCATCAAGCGCCTGCAGGATGAGGGCATCATCCGTCAGTTCACCGTCGTCACGGCCGGCAGCAACGTCAAGGCCATGATCGAGATTCGCATCGAGACGAACGTCAACATGAGCACCGTCTCCTCCGAGATTGCGAAGTGGGACGGCGTCGAGCGCGTCTGGGAAGTGACGGGCGAGCAGGATATCGTCGTGTTCGTCGATGTGGAGAGCACCCTCGCGCTCAACGATATTGTGGAGCGCATCCGCCAGTTCAAGGAGACTCAGTCTACGCGCTCCCGCCTCATTCTCCGTGAGTACTGATCGCGAACCCTTGTTGCGCCTGCATCGGGTGCAATCGCCTTTTTCGTAACGTCTCTGTGCCTTTTCGTTGGTTGGCCACATAAGCAAATGTGGGATTCGTGGCTAATCCTGCGAACCTCCGCAGTCGGACTACGGAAACACGCAAAATGGTTTATACTGGGTGCGCTTTGTGGGCGTCCGTCAGCGTAAAACACGGAGCGTTTACCATGACCGAGTGCATCGAGTGCGGCTTCAACATCCAGCTGAACAAGCCCGTGACCGGCGAGATCGCCACCTGCCCCGACTGCGGCGTCGAGCTCGAAGTGACGGGCACAAACCCCGTCCAGTTCGACTACGCTCCCGAAGAGAGCGAGGACTGGGGCGAATAAGCCCGGGCGCGTGAGCAGCGATGTCCGCGAACGGCGCAAACGGCAACGGCGACTGGCGCTACCGCCCCGTGGCAACCCTGCCCCGCGGCGTGAAGCTCCTCGACTCCACGCTCCGCGAGGGCGAGCAGACCCCCGGCGTGAGCTTCACCCTTGCCCAGAAGATCGAGATCGCGCAGCGGCTCGACGAGTTCGGCATCGACTACATCGAGGCCGGCCACCCCGCCGTGAGCGACGAGATCTTCCAGGCCACGAAGCAGATCGCAAACCTCGGCCTCAAGGCCGAGGTCGTGGCCCACAGCCGCGCCCTCAAGCGCGACATCGACGCCGTGCTCCGCACCGACGCCGACTGGGTCGGCATCTTCTTCAGCGTCGCCGACAAGCGCCTCGAGGACGACCTCCGCAAGAACATGGACCAGGCCATCGCCCTCGTGACGGACTGCATCCAGTACGCGAAGGCCCACGGCCTCAGGGTGCGCTACACGCCCGAAGACACCGTCCGCAGCGACTTCCAGAAGGTGCTCCGTGTCTCCCTCGCCGCGGCTGAGGCCGGCGCGGACCGCATCGGCGTCGCCGACACCACCGGCTACATGACGCCCACCACCATGCAGCAGTTCATCGGCCGCCTCGTCGAGGGCGTGAACGGCAAGACCGCCGTCGGCATCCACTGCCACGACGACCTCGGCATGGCCGTCGCCAACAGCCTCGCCGCCTGCGAAGCCGGCGCCCAGGTGATTGACGTCACCGTGAACGGGCTCGGCGAGCGCACCGGCATTGCCGGCCTCGCGCAGACCGCGGTTGCCCTCCGGCTCAAATACGGCGAAGGCCAGCACTACAAGCTCGACGTGCTTCCCCAACTCTCCGCGCTCGTCGAGAAGTACAGCCGCATTCCCACGCCCATCCAGGCGCCCATCGTGGGCCGCAACGCGTTCAGCCACAACGCGGGCCTCCACGTGGCCGCCGTTCTCATGAACCCCACCCACTACGAATCCATTCCCGCGGAGCTCGTGGGCCGCACGCGCCGCCTCGTCGTGGACAAGATGGCAGGTCGCCCCACCGTCCGCTACCGGCTGGAGGCGCTCGGCATCGTCCCCACGGATGCCGAGATCGACGCCGTCCTCAACTACGTGAAGCGCCGCGGCATCAACGACGCTTCCGACGAGGAGCTGCGCGCCATCTACGAGGACGTCATCGCCATGCGCGACATCGTCACCCGCCAGTTCGCTCCCGCCCCCGCTCCCAACCAACCTATCCCAGTTCCCGTTACACCCCGCCCGGAGGTCTCCTGATGGTCAAGATTGGCATGCTCGTGTCCCGCGTCCGCATGGATGAGAAGATGATCCTGGAGGCCGCCGAGAAGCGCGGCGTCCACATCGACCTCATCGACGACCGCAACCTCGTCTACGACCTCACCGAGGGCGCCACCTGGATCGACGAGAACGGCCAGCGCCACCTCCTCGCCCGCGGCTCCTACGACGCCGTCCTCGAGCGCAGCATCAGCTACTGGGGCTCCTACTACGCCACGCGCCACCTCGAGCAGTACGGCGTCCCGTGCGTGAACCCCCACCAGGTGCTCCGCAACTGCGGCGACAAGGCCGAGACCTCCCTCCTTCTCGCAAAGCACGGCGTGCCGACGCCCCGCGTACGGGTGGCCATCGACGAGGAGAGCGCCATCCGCGCCTGCGACGAGATGGGCTACCCCTGCGTCCTCAAGCCCGTGGTGGGCTCCTGGGGCCGCCTCATCGCGAAGGCCGACACGCGCGAGCAGGCCCTCGCCCTCATCGAGCACAAGGCCGTCCTCGGTGGCCCCCAGCACAGCATCTTCTACGTGCAGGAGTACGTGAAGAAGCCCGACCGCGACATCCGCGCCTTCGTGGTGGGCGACGAGGTCATCGCCGCCATCTACCGCAGCAACAGCAAGCACTTCATCACCAACACCGCCCAGGGAGGCAAGGCGAGCAACTGCCCCGTCACGCCCGCCCTCACCGAGATCTGCCTCAAGGCTGCGAAGGCCATGGGCGGCGGCATCCTCGCCATGGACGTCATGGAGCGGCCTGACGGCACCCTCACCTGCCACGAGGTGAACCACACGATGGAGTTCAAGAACTCCGTTGCTCCCACCGGTGTGGACATCCCCGGCAAGATCGTCGAGTACGTCGTGGATGTGGCCAAGGGGCGGATCTGAGATGCAGGCCCAAGTGGCGCTCTACCGCTACCGCTGCGCGTGCCCCGGCTGTGCCTACACGCGGGAGTCCGCTGAGGCGCCCACGTGGGTTGGGTTCAGCCTCCGCGCCGACGGCGCCCTCCTCTGCTCCGAGTGCGGCGGCAACGACGCCGGCCACGACCACACCTACGCCACCCCCATGGGGACACGGCTCTTCGTCGGAGGCGACGTCATTTGAAGCTGCGCGTCGGGGTTGTAGGCGCGTCAGGGTATAGTGGTGGGGAGCTCCTTCGTCTCTTCGCCCAGCACCCGAACGTCGAGGTGACGCTCGCGACGAGCAACAAGTTCGCGGGCAAGCAGGTGAAGATGGTTCACCCCAACCTGCGCCACCTCCAGATGGAGTTCCAGCCGCACAGCGCGGCCGAGCAGCAGGACTTCGACGCCCTCTTCATCGCGGGCCCCCACGGGACCACCGCCCCGAAGATCCACGGTTACCTGAAGGCCGCCCGCAAGGTGTTCGACCTCGCCGCGGACTTCCGCCTCGGCAACCCCGCCGACTACCCCACCTTCTACGAGGGGTGGAAGCACCCCGAGCCCGAGCTCCTGAAGGAGCGCGCCTACGGCATCGCCGAGCTCCACCGTGACGAGATCCGGAACGCGCGCCTCATCTCGGGCGCCGGGTGCGTCGCCACCACGAGCATTCTCTCCCTCGCGCCCCTCGCAAAGCGCGGCCTCATCGAGGACCGAGTCGTCATCGACGCGAAAGTGGGCTCCTCCGCCGCTGGCGCCGAGTCGACGCCCGCAAGCCACCACCCCGAGCGCCGCGACTGCCTCCGCAGCTACGCGCCCACGGGCCACCGCCACACCGCTGAGATCCGGCAGGAGACGGGCCTCCACGAGGTCGGCCTCACCTGCACGAGCGTGGAGCTTGTGCGCGGCATCCTCGCCACCTGCCACGTGTGGCTGAAGGAGGACCTCGACGAGAAGGCCATCTGGAAGGTCTACCGCGAGGCCTATGGCCAGGAGCCCTTCGTGCGCATCGTGAAGGAGCGCGCGGGCCTCTACCGCTACCCCGAGCCCAAGCTGCTCGCGGGCACGAACTTCTTCCACGTGGGCTTCGAGCGCGACCCCCTCAGCCGCCGCTTGGTGGTCCTGGGCGCCATCGACAACCTCGTGAAGGGCACCGCCGGCGCGGCGGTGCAGAACATGAACATTGCCTTCGGCCTGCCGGAAACGACGGGCCTCGAATACTTCGGTCTCCACCCCGTCTAAGGTGCCTCCGATGTCCCTCACAGTGATTAAGATCGGCGGCGGCGCCGGCATCGAGTCCGCGCCCCTCCTCGACAACATCGCCACCCTGCGCGCGCAGGGCCACCGTATCGTCCTCCTCCACGGCGGCTCCGACGAGACGAACCAGCTCTCCGAAGCCCTGGGGCACCCCCCGCGCTTCGTCACCTCCGTCTCCGGCCACGTGAGCCGCTTCACGGACGAGCGCACCCTCGACTACTTCGCCATGGCCACCGGGAAGATCAACCTCCGCCTCGTGGAGGGCCTCCAGAAGCGCGGCGTGAACGCCGTGGGCCTCCACGGCGTGGACGGCCGCCTCCTTGAGGGCACCCGCAAGGACCACGTGAAGGCCGTGGTGGACGGCAAGAAGATGATTCTCCGCGGCGACTTCACGGGCACCGTCGAGAAGGTGAACACGCACCTCCTCAACCTGATGCTCGACAACGGGTACCTCCCCGTCGTCACGGTTCCCGCCATCAGCTATGAGGGCGATGCCGTGAACGCGGACGGCGACCGCGCCGCCGCCGCCGTGGCCGCCGCTCTCAAGGCCGACAACCTCGTCATCCTCAGCAACGTCCCCGGGCTCCTCAAGGACATCCAGGACCCCAGTTCCCTGGTGCGCCACGTGCCCGCTGCGGAGTTCGAGCGCTACGAGCAATTCGCCCAAGGCCGCTTCAAGAAGAAGATGATGGGCGCCAAGGAGGCCCTTGACGGTGGCGTCCGCCGCGTCATCCTCGCCACCGCCAACGTCGCGCAGCCCCTCAGCCGCGCGCTCGCGGGCGAGGGCACCGTCATCGGCCAGCCCGTGGCCGTCCCCGTCGCGGGGGTGGCCTGAATGGTGGACGCGCAGTGGGTGATCGACACCGAGAAGCGCCACGACTCCGGGGTCTTCAACAAGCGCGCCCTTCCCCCCATCGTGAAGGGTCAGGGCGCGCGCCTGTGGGATGCCACGGGCCGCGAGTACCTCGACTTCGGCGCGAACTACGGCGTCATGAACGTGGGCCACTGCCACCCCCGCGTGGTGGAAGCCATCGAGCGGCAGGCCCGCGAGCTCATGTTCATCGCGCAGACCTACCACAACGACCAGCGCGCCATCCTCCTCGACAAGCTCCTGAGCACGGCGCCGCACCCCCTCACGCGTGCCTTCCTCGCGAACTCGGGTACGGAGGCCGTGGAGGCCGCCCTCAAGTTCGCTCGTGGCGTCACGAAGCGCAAGAACTTCGTCGCCATGAAGAAGAGCTTCCACGGCCGCACCTTCGGCGCCCTCTCGGTCACGTTCAAGAACGACTACCGCGAGCCCTTCCAGCCCCTCATCGATGGCGTCAGCTTCGCCTCCTTCGGTGATGAGGAGAGCCTGAAGCAGGCCGTGACGCGCGAGACGGCGGCCGTCATCCTCGAGCCCGTGCAGGGCGAGGGTGGCGTCTACGTCGCGCCCCCCGGCTACCTGAAGGCCGTGCAGGACATCGCGCATGACGCGGGCGCCCTTGTGATCTTCGACGAGATCCAGACGGGCTTCGGCCGCACGGGCCGCTTCTGGGCTTGCGAGCACGACGGCGTCACTCCCGACATCCTCTGCTTCGCGAAGTCCGTGGCCGGCGGCCTCCCCATGGGCGGCGTCCTCCTCACGGAGCAGGCGGCGAAGCTCCCCCTGGGAACGCACGGCAACACCTTCGGCGGCTCCCCCCTCGTGTGCGCCGCCGCGAGCGCCACCATCGACGTGCTGCGCGGCGAGCATCTTCCTGAGCGCGCTTCCCAGATGGGTCGCCGCCTCGTGGACGGCCTCCGCAGCGTCGCCACGGACGCGGTCCGCGAGGTGCGCGGCCGTGGCCTGATGGTCGGCCTCGAGCTCAAGGGCAAGAACGTGCCCCTCTTGAACGGCCTCGTGGCGGAGGGCGTCCTCACGCTCCCCACGGGAACCACCGTCGTCCGCTACCTCCCGCCCCTCGTGGTCACGGAGCAGCAGGTGGACTTCGCGGTGGCCGCCACGGCGAAGGCGCTCCTGCAGGTCCCGGCGGCGTGATCCGATGGCTCGCCCCAGCTCCTGGCTCCACCCTGACGTGCAGCTGCTCCACGACCTCGTCGCCATCCCGAGCGTCACCGGCGACACCGAGAAGGCCGCCGAGTGGCTCGTGGGCGAAGCGAAGCGGCGCGGCCTCGAAGCCATGGTGGACGAGGCCGGGAACGCCGTCGTTACCGCGGGCCGCGGCGAGCGCGTGATCCTCCTCGTAGGCCACATCGACACCGTGCCCGGCGACCTCCCGGTGCGGCTTGAGCGCGGCTTCCTGTGGGGTCGCGGCGCGGTGGACGCAAAGGGCCCCCTCGCGGCTTTCGTGGCTGCCGCGGCGCGCTTCAAGGACCGCGAGGACGTGCGCCTCGTGGTCGTGGGCGCGTGCGACGAGGAGAAGGAGTCGGAGGGCGCGAAGCACCTCCTCCCCCGCTACAAGCCCGAGGCCCTCATCATCGGGGAGCCCTCGGGCGTGGACGGCGTCACCATCGGGTACAAGGGCATCGTGAAGATCCGGTACGAGCTCGAGGACGACCTCGCGCACTCCGGTGCGCCGTACCCCAGCGTGCCCGACCGCGGCATCGCCTTCTGGCGCAGCGTGAACGCCTACTGCGGCGCCTTCCAGGGCAAAGGCCTCTTCGAGTCGGCCTCCGCGAAGCTTGGTCACTTCAACACGCAGATGCTTCCCTCGGGGCGCGTGCGCATCGAGATGGACGGCAACGTCCGCACCCCGCCCGGCTTCGACGCGCAGAGCTTCATTGGCCACCTCACCGCCGTGAGCGACCGCGGCCTCCTCAGCATCCCCGAGGCGGTGCCCGCCTACGTGGCGGACAAGAACAGCGCGCTCTGCCGCGCCTTCATCTGGGGCGTGCGCAGCCAGGGGTACACGGCGAAGTACGTGAAGAAGACGGGCACGAGCGACATGAACGTCCTCGCGCCCACCTGGAACGTTCCCTGCATCGCGTACGGCCCGGGCGACTCCTCGCTCGACCACACCCCGCAGGAGCGCGTGAGCGTGGAGGAGTACCTTGCCTCCATCGACATCCTGGAAGCGTCCTTGAACCGGTACCTTGAGGACGCGGGGGCCGTTTAGGGCCTTGATGGCCACCTTCGCCGACCTCGGCGTGAGCTCCCGCGTGCTCGACGCGCTCCTCGCGCTTCACTTCAAGGCCCCGACCCCTATTCAGGAGGGCGCCATTCCGCCCCTCCTCGCGGGCCGCGACGTTCTCGGCCAAGCCGCCACCGGTACGGGGAAGACGGCCGCCTACGGCATCCCCATCGCGGAGCGCACCAAGCGCGGCACGCTCTCCGCTCTCGTCCTCGTGCCGACGCGCGAGCTGGCCACCCAGGTGGCGGAGGAGCTGAACGCGATCGGCGCTAACTCCGGCCTCCTCGCCGTCCCCGTGTACGGCGGCGTCGGGTACGGGCGCCAGGCAGAGGCGCTCCAGTCCGGGGAGGCCACCTGCATCGTGGCCACGCCCGGCCGCCTCCTCGACCTCCTGCAGCAGGGGCTCATCCCCCGCCTCAGCATGGAGACGGTGGTGCTCGATGAGGCCGACCGCCTCCTCGACATGGGTTTCCAGCAGGACATCGCCCGCATCCTGGAGGCGTTGCCCAGGGACCGCCAAACCGTGCTCATGAGCGCGACCTTCCCGCCGCCCGTAAAGGACCTCGCGCGCCGCTTCCTGCGCGACCCCGTGCGCGTCCGCCTCGACGAGGAGGCGCCCGAGATTGTGCACCGCTACGTGCAGGTGGAGGAGAAGGAGAAGGCTGCCGCTGTCGCGCGTTTCGTGGAGGCGGAGGACCCCTTCGACGTGCTCGTGTTCGTGAACACGCGCGACCGCGTCGACACCGTGTACCGTGCCCTCCGCAAGGCAGGGCTGGATGCCGCGCCCTTCCACGGGGGGCTCACGCAGCAGAAGCGCGAGACGGCCCTCGAGAAGTTCCGCGAGGGCGACATCCGCATCCTTGTGGCGACGGACCTTGCAGCGCGCGGCATCGACATCGTGGGCTTGGCTGCCGTCGTGAACTACGATCTGCCCGAGGGCGCCGAGGCGTACGTGCACCGCGTGGGGCGCACGGGGCGCGCCGGCCGCAAGGGGTTCGCGCTCTCGCTCGTGGCGCGCGGTGAGGTGGAGGCCTTCTTCGCCATCGCGGCGGGCGCAGGCGCAGGCGTCGAGCTCTACCGGCCCCGTCAGTAGACGAAGGCGGCGTCGTCAAAAACGGTGAGGAGGGGGGCGCGGCGCTGGGAGGCGGCACGCACCTCGTCCACGTCGAGCTCCGCGAGGAAGAGGTCGGCAGCGCCCGCTTCGGCGTGCTTCACGAACTCGCTGCACACCGCGCTGTCGAGGCCGAGCACCTCGATGGTGTCCATGGGGAGCCCGAGGCGCCGGGCGTGGCGCTCCATCTGCTTGTAGAGGGCGACCGGGACTTCCTGGTTCCAGGCAATGGCCAGGCGGGTGGGGCGGTCCATGGGAATCACCGGCAACGGCTCCGTGAGAAAAACCAGCCCGGAGAGCGACCTTAAGGTTTGTGCCGCAATCGCCGAACTGAAGGCGAGGGGCTGAGGGACCCTTCACGGAGGCGTGTGCCCGGGCGGCACATCGAGGTTTTCCTCTGGCGATTGGGGGCGCTTCCGGCCGAAACCGCAGGGTGTCAGAGGGTCAGAGGTTCGCAGAGGTTTTTCCCACCGCTCCGCGAACCTCTGACCCACCGACCCTCTGCGGTTTCGGCCGAGCCGCTGACCCTGCTCCTCACGGAGCTGACGCTGAGGAGGAATGAATAGAAAAAAGAAACCCCGCCGCCGCCCACCTTAGTGGTGGAAGAGGCTTGCGCGGGGTTCGTACTTGGGGACGCTCGTCACGAGGGAGAGCATCGGCTTCTGGAAGCTGTACTTGCATCCGTCGGGGTCCTTCAGGGCCGTTTCGCAGGCCACCTGAAGCTCGAGGACGAGGTACGCGCCCGTGCCCGCGAAGGGCGTGAGCAGCTCCGTGAAGTCGAGGTACACGCCATGCCAGGCGGCGTCGGCGCCCTCCTCATGGGCGTGGATGGGGAACTCGGCGCGCGCGAGGTCCTCGGCACCCTCCTCGAGGGTGGCCGTGGAGCGCACGTGCGCGACCAGGGTTTCCTTGCCCACGCCGCCGGAGCGGCGCTCGAGCATGTGGAAGTAGGCACCGCGGAAGCGGATGTGGCCGTCCTCATCCCGCGGGGCGGGAATGCTGACGGGCTTGAGCCACAGGCTCCCCGTGCCCGTGTGGCCGGCGCCACCCGTGAAGGTGAAGCCGGCGTCCGTGAGGTTCCACGCGAGCTCGCCGCCCTTGGCCTTGCGGAAGAGAAGCTTGTCGGTGAAGGTGCGGACGTCGTGGGTGACGCCCTCCTTGACCAGGGGCTTCGCGTCCGTGGGGCCGAAGGCGATCTCGTGCTGCGTCGGGTTCACGTCGGGGAAGGGAGCCATGGGCGGAGCACCTTACTTCTTGCTGACCGTGCCGTCGGGGTTGACGCGGAGGCGGCTGCCGTCGGCGAAGGCGCGCTCGATGGCACCGTCGGGGCGCTCGTGGATGGAGACACCCGTGGGGAGGTACTTCTCCATGCAGTTGTTGGGGAGCATCTTGACAACGGTGTTGTCGGGCTGCTCCTTGATGAGCGTGCCGTCGCGGAGCTCGCGGAGGATCGTGCCGTCGGGGAGAACCTTCTCGATGAGGCCGTCGCCGAGAACCTTCACGAGGGTGCCGTCGGCGAGGGTCTTGACCGTCACGTTGGAGGGGAGCTCCTTAACGACGGTGCGGTCGCGGAGGGTCTTGATGAGGGTGCCGTCGGGGGCGATCTCGAGCTTGGTCTCGTCGGGGAGGGTGCGCACCACGGTGTAGTCGGGGAGCTGCTTGACGTAGATGCCGTCGGGGAACTCCTTGGTGAAGGTGCGGTCGGGGTACTCGCGGACGGTGGTGCCGTCGCGGAGGACCTTCTCGAAGGTGCGGTCGGCCTTGACGCGGACGACGGTGCCGTCGAAGAGCTTCTTCTCCATGGTGCCGGCGATGGTCTCGCGGAACACGGAGCCGTCGGGGTAGGTCTTGGTGAGGTTGCCGGCCTGGTCGACCTCGACGGTGATGCCGCCGGAGAGGACCTTGCGGATGACGCCGGCGCCGGTCTCGGTGATGCTCATGCCGTCGGGGTAGGTCTTGGTGACGGACTTGTCGGCGCCGATCTGGACGCGGACGTGGTCGGCGGTCTCCTTGACGAGGGTGCCGTCGCGGCGGTTCTGGATGGTGGTGCCGTCGGGGGTCGTCTTGGTGAAGCTGCCGTCGGTGGCGACGCGGATGCCGGTGCCGTTGGCGGCGAACTCCATGTTGCCGTCCACGGCCACCTTGGCGATGGAGCCGTTGGCGAAGTGCTTCTCGAAGCCGGACTGGCCGAAGCGGATGCTGGCCTTGTCGGGGTAGTCGAGCCAGAACTGGCCCTGGGCGGTGATGCGGATGACGGTGCCGTTGGGCCAGGCGGCGAGGAACTCGCCGTTGGGGGTCACGGCCACGCGGGTGCCGTCGGCGAACTCGGTGCCGAGCTCGGCGTCGGGGGTCACGATGACGGTCGTGCCCGCGGAGTACTTCTGGGTGAAGGTGTGGTCGGGGGCGACACGGGTGGTGATGCCCTCGGACTCGCGCACCATGGTGCCGTCCTCGAGAACGTTGGTCTCAGAGGACTTGATGACGTTGGTCTTGACCTTCGTCGCGGCCTGCTTTTCTGTGACGTCAGACTTCTGCATATCTGCTTCCTCCAACTCCCTTATGACGCGTGCAGCCCGGGGGCTACGGAGTCGTCCAAGACAATCAGACTGGTCTATTAGAACCTTTAGTCCGGACAATGTCGAGGTTGCGCGTCGTTCCGGGGGGCGCCAAAGCGCGTCGCGAGGAGGGGACAATGAGAACAGGAGAATTCCGGTTGGTGCGCGGCAGCGTTGGCTGCAGCGTGTTCCGAGAGCACTCCCTCTCCCACAAGCCCCCTGTCCCGTGATGGGCCGAGGCCTCCCTGCAGGAGGGCGAGCCCCCTGGGGCGTTATAACGCTTTCCCCAATATTGAGTATGGGTTGCTATTAACCCTCACGGTCTAACGAAGGAGGCTTCCGGCCTGCATTCCCGCGTGATTGCACCCTCCACGCGGAGGATTAACTGGGGCAGGGGAAAAGAAAGAAAATTGAATAAAAAATTTGGGCCGCCGTGCGCTGCGTGTTTCGCCGCGGCGGCGCCCGTGCCTCGGGCAGCCCCTCAGAGGAGCCCCATCGCGGTGAGCTTCTCGGGCAGGTACGTGTCGGTCACGAAGTCGAGACCGTACTTGGCAAGCGCCTGCTGTTCCGACTTCTTCCCGAGCTCGAGCTGCAGGCGGATCTCGCCCTGCCACTCCTCGGCCGCGAAGCGGGGGTCCGTGAGCTCGGCCTCGAGGGCCTTCACGTCCTGCTCGCTCAGCTTGTCGTTGGGGAGGTCGTAGTTCACGATGTCGGAGGGCGTGATGCCGAGGTACTGCGCCGCGGGCGTGGCGAGGTACTCCGAGATGTGCGCTGTCTTGATCGCACCATAGGCCACGGAGGCGAAGATGCGGAAGGACCACGGGTCACCGTCGGTGAACACCACCACGGGGAGGTTGCTCTCCTCGTTGAGGCGCTTGATGAAGCGGCGGGTGCTGCGGGCGGGCTGACCCTTGAGGTGCACGAGGAGCGCGCGGTGGGTCTCGTCGAAGCGGTTCTCCACGAGACGGTCGAACATACCACCAGTCTCGATGGCGATGATGAGGTCCGCGTCGATGTCCTTGAACTGGAGCTTGTCCTTCTCCACGTTGTAGGGGATGCCGTAGCCGGCGTCGCCCACGTCGTCGCGGCAGTTGATGCGGCGGCGCTCGCCGTTGCGCGTCACTTCCTCGAGGGTCATGTTGCCAAGGACGCGGGCGCCGTCCTCTTCGGGGCGGAGCTTGAAGTCCTCGCGGAGGCTCGTGGTGATAATCTCGAGGTCCTCCGCCAGCTTGTCGGACTCGGACTGCTCGCTGAACTTCGCGAGGTCCCAGCCTTCGCTGATGTAGTACATTTCTCTGAGCGTTGAGGACTTGCGCTCGTTGATCATCTGCTTGATGAACTCCGCCATGTACATGGTGCGGAGGAGCATCATGGCGCCGTCCGCCTTCTTGGCCGAGCGCTCGGTGGTGGCGTCACCATACTTCCAGACGTTCAGTTCTTCTTCGAGCTGGATGTTGCCCTTCGTGCGGACCGCGAGCTCCAGGTTGGGGATGCGGCGGGCCTCGAAGTCGGCGTAGATGCGCTCGGCGATCTTGTTCATCTCGTCGATGGCGCGGCGCTGCCGCTCCGTGACTTCGCCGGTCGGGGCGTTCTTTTCCGTCTTCTTCTTGGCCATCAGTTAGCACCTCCCTTCTTGCCGGGAGTCTTCTTGGCGCCGGCCTTCGGGGTGAGGCCCGCCGTGCGGGCGGCCTTCTGGCCTTCGTGGCGCTTCGCGGCGAGGGCCGCCGCCTTCTCCTTCATGTCGGCCGCCTTCGGTTTCGCGGCCTTCTTGGGCCGGTCGTCCTTCGCGGCGAGTGTCGCGCCGCCGTCGCCGTCCGCGCCGTTCTGGGCGGCCTTCTCGGCGGCTTCGAGCTCCGCAAGCTCCTCCGCCGTGTAGGGCGTGCCGTCGGGCTTGAGGCGCACGATGCGTTCCACCTTGTCCTCGTCCTCCTTGCCCTTCCAGGCTTCGGCGCCGATGACGAGGTCCTCGTCGATGCCTTTCACGTAGAGGTCGGTCTCGTCGTAGTCGGCCTGGTCGAGGCCGCAGAGGGTGTACCGGACACTCGCGTTCTCGGTGGTGGGGATGCGGGGCATCTTCCACACGATGAGGCCGTCCGTGACCTCGAGGGGGGCGGGGTCCACGTTCTCCACGCGGACGCCGTGGGGGATCACGGAGTACAGCTCGAAGGTCTTGCCGAAGGCGCAGTAGTTCGTGACCTTGATCTCCACGTTGTGCTTCTTGTGGCCGCCGTGGTACTTGATCTCGTCCGTGATCATCATGTTGTTCATGATGCGGGCGATGACGGGCTCATAGTTGGGCGTGGGCTTGCCGAGGATGAGGGCGCTCTTCTCGGCAAGGCGCGGGATGACCTTCCGGATGAGGGCCTCCTTCTCGCGCATCTTCACGTACTTCGCCTTCTTGCGCAGGTGGCTGCCGAGCTTGCGGCCGCACTCCTGGAGGGCGAGCTTGATCTCGTTGAAGATGATGTCGATGTCGGCGATGGCTTCCTTGGCCTCGCTCGTGAAGGGCACGTTCACGCTCGCGATGTGCACGAGCATGACCGCGGGGCCCACGGGCATGCCCTTGCCGCCGCGCTGCTCGAGCTCGTAGCGGCGCCAGTCCACGCCCTCGATAGACTGGGTGCTCACGCACGCGCCCTTCTGGTAGAGAAGGGGGACGCGGTTGGCGAAGCGGATGACGCGCACCTGTTCGTCCTTCGGGAGGCCGCCGCCGTAGGCAATGCCGACCTCCACCTGGAAGGGGCGGCCCGCGTACACGTTGGGGGGCCGCGTGACGGTGGCGATGAACTCGGTGTCGGGAAGCTCCTTCTTGAGGCCCTTCTTCACGAGCACCTCGCCGATGGGGCTGAGGCAGTCCGTGGGCGGGGCCTGGATCTTCACGCGCTTGAAGGCCTCCATGAGGGCCTTCGCCTCCGCCACCTCGATCTTCGCGGGCTCGAAGTCCTCGAAGTCGCCGGGGCGCTTGAGGCCGAGGATCTTGGCGGCTTCCTCCGCAATCTGCTGGGCGGTGCGGAGGCCGACGCTGCTGAACTCGTTGGTGAGGAACGCGGTGACCTTCTTGGTCTCCGTGTTCTTCGCCATCTTCATGAGGATGCCGAGCTCGATGCCCTCGGGATGGGGCTTGATCTCCTTCGTGGGCGGGGGCACCTGGTCGGTGGCGCGCTCGAAGAGAGTAATGGTGCCATCGGGCTCCTTGAAGGTGATGCGCGCGTGCGGGTTCACGATGGCCGTGCCGCGCAGGTACTCGAAGACGCTCTGGGCGCCGCGCTGGTACTTCGCGCTCATGGAGATGGCCACGCGGGTGCCGTGGGGCTTCTCCCAGGAGTCGAGCTCCTCCTTCACGATGTCGGGCCGGTTGTTGCGGGTGTCGAGCTTGAGGTGGACGCGCACCACGGGGTACTTGTCGCCGATCTTCGATTCGATGATGGCGGGCTTGCCTGTCGTGAGCTGGCCGTACATGACGGCCGCCGAAATGCCGATACCCTGCTGGCCGCGGGATTGGCGAATGGAGTGGAAGCGGCTGCCGTAGAGCAGGCGGGCGAAGATGTTGCCCATCTGCTTCTTCACGATGCCGGGACCGTTGTCCTCCACGATCATCGTGAGCTCGTCGCCCGTTCCCTTCCGGATCTCGACGTTGACCTCGGGGAGGATGTTGGCCTCCTCACAAGCGTCGAGGGCGTTGTCCACGGCCTCCTTCACGGCCGTGATGAGCGCCCTCGTGCCGGAGTCGAACCCGAGGATGTGCTTGTTGCGCTCGAAGAACTCGGAGACGGAGATCTCCTTCTGCTTCTTCGCGAGCTCCTCGGCGATTGGCGCTGGGGGCGGTGGAACCAAAGAAAGCGAACCTCCTCGTCGGTGAGTGTGAAATTACTGTTGCCGAGCCTGCAGTAGCACCTGCCTGCCTGGCAACCCCATCCGGGGCCGAAGATAGCGTGCAATCCTATAAAGGCTTACCGCGGATGGACTGAAAATACCCGCGTGGCGCTACCACAGGCGGCGGCGGGCAACCAGGAGCCCGGCCACCGCGAGACCTGCGAGCGGGAGGGTGGCGCCGCCCACGGGAACGGCGCTCGTGGACACGAGCGTGAGGGTGTGCGCGTCGCTTGAGCCGCGGCCTTCCACCTCGAGGGGCGTGCCGGTCGCGGTGAGCTTCAGGTCGCCGCGGATGCCGCCCGTCCAGGGGGTGCGGATCTCCACCGGAACGATCGTCTCCTCGCCCGGCTTGAGGGAAGGGATGGTTTCGGGCGCGGTGTACTGGACGTCCGTGGGCACGGTCACGCTGAGGCCCACCTGGATGTCGGCGTTGCCGTCGTTGCGGACACGGAACTCAAGGGTCTGCGCCGCCCCGCCGCGCACGAGGACCTCGCCCTCGGGCCCCGTCACGACGGTCTTCGGGAGGAAGGCCGTCAGGAAGTTGAGGCTCGCGGGGGTGGTGCTGCCGCGCAGGTTCCCGTTGTCGGTGGAGGTGGCCGTGATGGTGGTGTTGCCGCGCGTCTCCGCGAGGGTGCCGTTCGCGGCCGTGATGGTGACGCTGAAGGGGGTCGTCTCGGACCCGCCCTGGAGGCGCCCCGGCGTGATCGTGACGCTCGTGGGATCCACAGTCACGTTGAAGGCGTCCCCTGCGGGCGCTGCGGCGAGGGTGATGGTGGTCGAGCCCGTGGGGATTGCCCCGTTTTCCCAGATGTAGGTGAGGGTCCCGTTCACGGTCGTGGGGACGCCGGGCTTCAGGGGCGCGGAGAAGGACTCGATGTCCAGGCGGATGCGCGAGGCAACCACGTTCGCCTGCGCGGCCGCGCTCCCGACCGCTACAGCAAGCAGGAGCAGGGCGAGCGCGACAGGCAGCCACCGGCGGAGGCTCATCATCGGGGCACCGGACCGACCGGTCTTAACGTTATTGGCGTCGTCGTGCAGCGATCACGAGGGCCACGCCCGCCACGGCGAGGAGCCCCAGCGCCGCGGGGGGCGCGGGAACGAAGTTCGTCACCTCGGGCTCGGGCGTGGGACCGGGAGGCACCACCACGGTGAGGTTCGCGGTGCCCGTCCACGTGGACTCGTTCGCGGCCACGGCCGTGAAGGTCACCGTGACCGAGAGGTCGTGGCTGCCTGCGTCCACGGGGCCGGTGACGTTGAACTGGATGGGAAACTCGGCGCGGTCGGACGTCCCCAGGGGGCGGGCGCCGATGGGCGTAAAGCTCGCGGGGACGATGACCTCGATGCCCGCGGGGACGCCATTAAACTGGAAGGAGGGGACGACCGCGACGTTGCCGAGGTTCTGGAGGGAGAGACCGAGCCCCACGGGTTCGTCCAGGTCGAGCACGATGATAGGCGGAATCGCGGTCGCGGTCCCGAGCATCACGGCCGCCGCCTGAAGGGTGAACGTCGTCTCGCCCATGGCCTCCTTCAGGTTGCCGGCCTCCGCGGCCTGCGCGATGATAGTGATCTCGAGGTCCGTGAGACCGGGGGCCTCACCATTGAGGGTCACAGTGGCGGTGGCTTCGGCCGTGGCGCTCCCCGCCTGCAGGGCCGGGGCGGGCACGGTCACGGTGGGAGGATCGATGGTGATCGTCGCAGAGGCGGGAGCGACCGCGGTGAGCGTGATCTCGATGCTGCTTCCCGGCGGGGCGGCACCGCCGTTCTCCCAGGTGTACGTGATGAGGAGGGGAACCTGCCGCGTCTCGGTGCCGGGAACGAGGGGGCCTGTGCCGGGGTCGGCGGCCACCTCGACCGTCGTCGCCACGAGGTCCGTCTGCGCGGAGGCAGCCGGCGCGAAGGCGGCGAGGGTGAGGAGGGAGGCGAGGACCAGGGTGTGGGTTGGGGTTCGCACGTGGGAACGCTCCGATGGAGGGGGAGACGCCAGGGGGGTGTTAAGCCTGGCGCCCGCTGGAAGACAGAAACGAAAAAAGAGGGGGTGGGGCCCGGGGGCCCCGGAGCGGACCTTACGCGAAGGCCTGGTCCTTGCTGAGCTGCTCGGAGGAGGCGATGCGCTGGCCGATCTGCTTGCGGATGGCCTGGCGGAAGTCCTCCATGGTCACGTAGTCGCGGTCGTCGCGGATGGCGAACATGCCGGCTTCCGTGCACACGGCCTTGATGTCGGCGCCGGTGCCCTGGTCGCCAATCTCGATGGCGAGGCGGGCGGCGTCGATGCCGGTGTCGAGGTTCATGCGGCGCAGGTGGATCTGGAAGATCTCCTTGCGGCTGGCAAGGTCGGGGGTGGGCACCTCGATGATGCGGTCGAAGCGGCCGGGGCGGAGGAGCGCCGAGTCGAGCATGTCGGGGCGGTTCGTGGCCGCGATGATCTTCACGTCGCCGCGGGGACTGAAGCCGTCCATCTCCGAGAGGAGCTGCATGAGGGTGCGCTGCACTTCGCGGTCGCCGCTCGTGCTCGCCTCGTAGCGGGAGGCGCCAATCGCGTCGAGCTCGTCGATGAACAGGACGCTCGGGGCCTTCTCGCGGGCCATCTGGAAGAGCTCGCGCACGAGGCGCGCGCCCTCACCGATGTACTTCTGGACGAGCTCGCTGCCGGCGAGCTTGATGAAGGTGGCATCCGTGTGGTGCGCGACGGCCTTCGCGAGAAGGGTCTTGCCGGTGCCGGGGGGCCCGTGCAGGAGGACGCCCTTCGGGGGGTCGATACCCACCTTCGCGAAGAGTTCGGGCTTCGTCATGGGAAGCTCCACGGCCTCGCGGATCTCGCGGATCTGGTCCTTCATGCCGCCGATGTCGGCATAGCTGATGCCGGGGGCGTCGATGACCTCGGCGCCGTAAACGGCGGGGTCGAGGCTGCTCGGGAGCACGCCGACGACGGAGAGGGACTGCTGGTTGAGGGAGACGCGGTCGCCGGGCTTGAGGGTCGTGCGGTCGATGAAGTCCGCGACATGGACCACGAAGTGGGGCCCGGTGCTCGACTTGAGGACGACGCGGCCGTCCTCCAGGACGTCCTTCACGTAGCCGACGATGAGGGGAGGGCTCTTGAGCTTCTCCATCTCGGCCTTGAGGTGCTTGATTTCCCGGGAGAGCCGCTGCCGGTCGTTCTCGGCGTTGCGGTACTGCGTCTCGAGGCGCCGCTTCTGCTCCCGGAGCTGGGAGTTGCGCTCTTCAAGGTGCTTTACCCGGTCGAGGAGGTAGGCCTGGTAATCTTCCCCCTGAAGGTCTGGGAGGTTCTCCTCGGTCATGGTCAAAATCACCGTGCCCACAGGGTGGTGCCGGGGGCATCCCTTTTACGGAGTGTCCGTATTTAACCCTTATTCTTCACCGCTCTTCCGGAAGTCGCTCCTTTTCGCAGAAGTACAGATGAAATTCTATCAGATATGCGAGGAGGCATACGGTCTCCGTAGCGCTGACGCTGAAGAAACCGTGATAGAAAAAGAGAGGCGGAGGGCGGGGCCCTCCGCGTGCCTGGTCGACCAGGGCCACCTTAGCGGTGGCCGAGGGTCTTGAAGAGCTGCTCGCGGATGGCGGCACCCTTCTCCTTCGAGATGCGGATGATCTCGCGGACCTCGTCGCGGGTGAGGCCGCCTTCGAGGCCCTTCTGCATGGCGCGGATGAGGCCCTCCTCGTCCGTGCTCACGGAGAGACGGGGGCCGCCGACCTTGTCCTCGATGAGGCTGGGGTCGAAGGCGAGCTTGCCGGGGGCGAGCTTCATGGCCGTCGTCATGATGGGGTAGCGCTTCACCGGCATGGGGAAGTCCTCGCCGATGGGCTGGTCCTCAATCTTGTGCTTGCTCGCGGGCACCGTCGTCGTCATGAGGGCTGCGAGGCCGGCGAGGGAGCAGGCGTCGAAGAGGTTGCCGTCATAGTCGACGATGTGGAAGTCGAGGTAGACCATCCAGATCTTCTCGCCCGGCTTGATGCAGAGGGCGCCCATGTCCACGGTCTTCGCCTCACGGATGCCGCGGTCCACCACGCGAGCAAGCTCGATGGCGGGACCGCTCGGGGGGCCCATCTCGAAGTCGGGGGAGGCCATGGGGATGAGCTCCGCCGAGGTCGTGAGGGTGCCGTCGTTGGGCGAGTCGGGGTAGGGGGTGCCCACGGCCATCTTCACGCCGGCGAAGACATCCGTGTTGCCGATCTGGACGCGGGCGCTGCCCTCGGCCTGCTGGATGAGACCGGTCTGGATCTTGATGGGGCGGAACTCGTCGAAGGCACGGCCGTCGACGCGCTTGCCTTCCTTCGCGAGGTTGCGAACGTAGTCGCGCTTGATTTCACTGATGACGTCGTCAGACATTAGCGACCACCTCCGCCGCGACCGCGACCGCCGCCGCCGCGGCCACCGCCGCCGCGACCGCCGCCGCCACGACCACCGCGGCCGCCACTGCGGCCACCGCCGCCGCGACCGCGTCCGCCGCCGCCGCGCCCGCCACCGCGGGGCCCGCGGCGCTCACGGCGCTCGCCGTCCTCGGACTCCTCGGACTCCTCGTCCTCGTCGCCCTCGGCTTCCTCGCCTTCCTCCTCTTCCTCGTCGGCGGCTTCGGACTCCTCGTCCTCGTCCTCGACGCGGAGGCGGCGCTCGCGCCGGGCGGGGGCGGCTTCGCCCTCGCCGTGGGTGTCGGCGCCTTCGCCCTCAGCGGCCTCTTCCTCGTCGTCGCCGTGCTGGATGGCGTACTCGTACTTCTTGAGGAGGGCGTTCTTCTGGAGCTCGTAGATCTTCTTGGAGGCTTCCTCGGCGAGGCTGATGGCCTGGTCGAGCTCTTCCTCGGTGAAGATGCCGTCCTGCTGCATGAGCACGATCTCGCCCGTCTTCATGTTGAAGGCGAGGGGGAGGTCGGTCTCACCGAAGTTGTCCTCCTCACGGGAGAGGTCGAGCACGACCTTGCCGTCGACGCGGCCTGCGGCGAGGCTCGTCACGAGGCCGCGCATGGGGATGCCGGCGTCGGCGAGGGCCACGGAGGCGGCGGTGAGGCCGGCGCAGCGGGTGCCCGCTTCGGCTTCGATGACTTCGATGAAGACGTCGATGGCGGCGCGGGGGTAGAGGTGGGTCAGGATCGCGGGCGCGAGGGCCTCGCTTGTGATCTTGCTGATCTCCTGGCTGCGGCGGTCGGGGCCGGGGCGCTTGCGGTCGCTCACGCTGAAGCTCGCCATGTTGTAGCGGCAGCGCACCACGGCCTTCGTGGGGTCCTGGATGTGGCGGGGGTGCGCCTCACGGGGACCGTACACGGCCACGAGAATCTTGTTGCCGCCCCACTCGAGGTAGGCGGAGCCGTCGGCGCGGTTGAGGACGCCGGCTTCGATCTTGATGGGGCGAAGCTCGCCCGCAGTGCGCCCGTCCATGCGGCGCCCCTGCTCGTTGAAGAGGACCATGCCCTCTGGTTTCTTTCCACCCATGAACTTCAGCTCTCCTTGTCGTTGTCCAGGTCCGCGTCGTCGTCCTCGTCGCCAGCTTCCTCATCCTCGTCGGTGAGGGGCTCCTCCGCGGCGATGGTGTCGCCGTCGTTGGAGGCGGGGGCGTCGGTCTCGTCGCCCTCGCGGGCGGGGCGCGCGTTCTCGCGCAGCGCGGCGGCGCGCTCGGGGACCTGCTCTTCCAGCCACTTCGTGATCTTGTCCGTGAGGCCCGTGGTGTGGGCTTCGGCCTCGACGCGGCGGAGGGCGGCGATGGCAAGCTCCACGTCCTTGGGCTCGCCGTCGACCCAGACGACACCGTTCTGGCCGACGAACATGCGCGTGTTCGTGAGGTTCTTGATGACGGAGATCATGCTGCCGCCGCGACCGATGATGCGGGGCACCTTCGTGGGGGCGACCTCGATGAGGACGCCGCCCGTGAGCTTGCGGCACTGGCGGTCCTTCATGCTCACCTGGACGCGCTTGAGCTCGTCCACGTGGAAGATCTTCAGGAACACGGTGTCGCCCACGTCGAGGTACTTGCTGGTCTCGCCGAACTCCACGCGCCAGGGCACGTCGTTCACGTGCATGCCGACGTCGTGGGAGGCGCCGATCTTCAGGTACCAGTTGCTAGGGCCGGTTTCGACGACAGTGCCGATGACCATGTCGCCGCGGTAGGGTTCGTAGCGGCCGCTGAGGCCGATGACGCCGATGACGTCGCCGCGAACGGTCTTGACGCCAAGGCGGGAGGCGTAGATGCGGCCTCCGTCCCGGTAGGTGTTGGGACCCGGCTTGTAGGTCCCCGCGTCGTCGAGGAGGTCGCCGGGAACGACGATCTCTCGCGCTGCTTTCTTTGCCATTGTGTCACACTCGTGAGAATCAGGGGTCTTTCTTGACGATGCGCGTCTCCGCGTTGCCGTGGGTGCGGTGGTTGAGCTCGGCGTAGAAATCGGTCTGCATGCCTGCAGGCATCTCGACGACGCCGATCCAGGAGCCGTCCTTCTGCCAGGCTTCCTGCTTGAGCTCGCCGAAGCCCTTGATGATCGCGTAGGCCTTGCCGGCCTCGGTCGGGGGGAGCTTCACGGCAATCTGCACGTTCTCGAACCGGATGGGGATGAGGGGCCTGAGCGCCTTGAGGACGTCCGGAATCTGGGCGTCGGCGCTCTTGAAGGGGTCGATG
>DATMKA010000126.1:0-11362 GCA_035553595.1 Thermoplasmatota archaeon
GAGCGAGCTCACGGTGCGCGCGGGCGACAAGACCATCGTGCACAACGTGAGCTTCGGTTTCCCCCGCGGCAAGACCCTCGCCATCCTGGGCCCCAGCGGGTGCGGCAAGTCCACCACCCTCAAGGCCATCGTGGGCGAGAACCCCGACTTCGAGGGCGACGTGAGCGTCTTCGGCCTCAACCCCCGCAAGGACAAGGCCACCCTGAAGTACGTGGTGGGGTACGTGCCGCAGGACACGCAGCTGTACGAGAACATGACGGTGGCGGAGAACATCGCCTACTTCGGGTCCCAGTACGGCCTCAGCAAGAAGGACCTGCAGACCCGCGTGCCGCAGATCCTGAAGGTGCTCGGCCTCGAGGAGCGCGCGAACCTCAACGTGAAGAGCCTCTCCGGGGGCCAGCAGCGCCGCGCAAGCATTGGCGCCACCCTCGTGTTCAACCCGCAGCTCCTCATTCTCGACGAGCCCACCTCCGGCCTCGACCCAGTGACGCGGCGCAACCTGTGGAGCTTCCTCAAGCAGATCAACCGGGAGCTCAACGTCTCCGTGATCGTGACCACGCACTTCCTGGACGAGGCCGACCTCGCGGACCACATCCTCATCCTCAACCGCGGCAAGGTCGCGGCGGAAGGCACCCCCGAGGGCCTCAAGCGCGACATGCCCGGCGGCGGGAAGGCCATGACGGTGGAGCTGTTCACGCCCGCGGAGCAGATGAAGGACAAGCTCGACCGCGTCGTGGAGCGCCTCCTGCAGGGCGGCCACATCGCGGCCACCGACCGCGCGGGGTACTTCCTGAAGCTGTACGCCACGAACCCGCAGGCGCACACGCGCGAGGTGCTTGACGCGCTCTCCGCGGAGGGCGTGCCCTTCAGCGGCCTCGACATCGTGGACGCCACCTTGGAGGACGTGTTCGTGTACACCACGGGCGAGAAGTTCGTCGTGAAGAGCCGGGAGGCCTGACCCTGGCCCAGGCGGCGCAAGTGGAGGTCGCGAGCGGCATCTACGCCCGCGGCGCCTTCATGGCGCACCTGCAGAAGGACTGGTTCCACCTCAAGCGTGACTGGCTGAGCATCGTGCTCGCCGTGCTCACGCCCTTCCTCAGCATCGGCGTGTACAAGCTCATGGGGCCCGCCGAGTCGCAGGCGGGCGTGAACCCCACAGCCTTCACCCTCTGCCTGAGCATCACCTTCTCCAGCATCATCATGAGCGCGACAAGCGTCGTGAAGGAGAAGATGGGCGGCACGCTCAAGCGCCTCGCGAAGAGCCCCGCGAACCTCACGAGCTTCCTTGCGGCCAAGATGGTGGTCGCGTTCGGTGTGGTGGTCGTGCAGGCCCTCATCGTGCTCGTGGCCACGGACCTCCTCATCCAGGGCCTCGGCAGCCTCGACGTGCCCGCCTTCATCGTGACGATGCTCCTGCTCGGGATGATGTGCCACGCCGTGGGCCTCTTCATCTCCTGTGTGTGCACCACGGACGTTCAGGCCGTGCTCACGAGCGCGCTCCTCATGAGCCAGATGATCAGCCTCTCCGGCGTGCTGCGGCCCCTCGACCGCCTCGGCGCCCTCGGCGAGGTCGCGCGCGTCCTCCCCCTCACGCAGGCCTACCACGCCATGAAGGACGTGATGGACAACGGGCTCGCCCTCAACCTCGCCCACGCCGGGATGGTCGCCACGGTGGCCGTCCTGTTTGCGGGGGCGGTGGTGGCGTTGCGGTTCAGCAAGTTTGAGTAGAACCACAATGTCAGGGCGGCAAAAGCAACCTATTTCTCCTTCAAGCGGCGTGCGCGTGCAATGGCTGGCCGAGCTGAAGATCCCCCACCCGACGCGCCTAACCACAGAGGACACGACCTCCCCGCAGGAGGGCTTCAAGGAGGGTGCCCCTGTCGCGATCGGGGATGCCAAGATGAATGCGATGAGTGGTATTCGACCGTCTTGACTAATGTCCATCACCAAGACCAGAGGCGGTGGACGCTGGTTGGGGCATTCTTGGTTGTCCAGAGCGTGCTAGCGACGGTGATCCTCGGAGCGGACTTGCTGAGGGCCAATACCAGAGAGGTTGTTGTGGCTATGCTTGGCCTGTTTTCTTCGATCATCTGGCTGGTGTTTTTGCTCAAGAATGGCCACTATCTCAATTTGGCTACTGAGGAAATCCGGCGCTTGGAGAAATGCCTTCCTCGCCCCCGGATTCGTATGTTCGCGCCCTCGGGCTATTCTCCTTCTGCAAGTGCCCTCGTGGTTGTAATCGTAGGCTTCAGTGGAGCTGCGTGGCTATTCGTCCTTGGGTTTATCGTCCGGGGGTTATTGATCTAGCGTGTCAGGGCCATCCATCGTTTCCTCTGCATCCTGCGGAAGGGCAACGCATAACTACGCCCGTCCGCCTACTTGCTGCCTTAGGGTGCGCTGAACGCTACCGCCCCGCCTCGCCGTCCCAGGATGGCGAGGCGGACGGGCATCTCCCCCCGCTCCTTCTGTCACGCTGTCTCGTTAACAGCGAACCCCCTTTCTTCCACTGGAGAGGTTCGACCGGAGGCCGGCTTCGGGCATATCATTCCCGGCGCGCAACGCAATGCCTATCTGGTGTAGCGGCGTCACCCGGCTGTCTGGTGGATCGGTATGGTGCAGCGCCAGTTCGAGGACATCGTCGAGAAGGGGGAGGACTACGACCCCGACGAACTCGACGACTTCGACTTCGAGGTGCCCGAGGTCCCCCTCAAGGCCGGGTCGGGCGCGTCCCCCGCCATGCAGGCCTACTTCGCGGACCTCGAGCGCCGCATGCGGCACGAGTACGAGATCGCGAAAATGTGCCGCGCGAAGGGCTTCGACCCCGAGCTCGACGTGGAGATCCCGCCCGCCGAGGACTTGGCGGCCCGTGTGGAGGCCCTCTGTAAGGACTACCTCCCGCAGCCCGGTGTGGCGGATCGCATCCGTGAGCTCAGCAAGCAGCACAACCGTGAGCTCGTCTCGCTCATGGTCGCCAAGGAAGTGGCGGCGGGCAAATTCGGCCAGTACGAAACCACGGACAAGGCCGTGGACGGCGCCGTCCGCGTCGGCCTCGCCATTCTCACGGAAGGCATCCTGGTGGCGCCCCTCGAAGGTATCGACAAGGTGCGCCTCCTCAAGAACGACGACGGCACGAGCTGCATCGGCATCATGTTCGCGGGCCCCATCCGCGCTGCCGGTGGTACGGGCCAGGCGCTGTCGGTGCTCATCGCGGACGTGGTGCGGCGCGAGCTCGGCTTCGACCGCTACAAGCCCACCGAGCCCGAAATCATGCGCCTCAAGGAAGAGATTCCCGCCTACAAGCAGGCGGCGAACCTCCAGTACACGCCCACGGCGGACGAGATCGACCTCATCGCCCGCGGCTGCCCCATCATGATTGACGGTGAAGGCACGGAAGACCAGGAAATCTCCGGCAACCGTGACCTTCCCCGCATCGAGTCCAACCGCCTCCGTGGCGGCGCGTGTCTCGTGTTTGCCGAAGGTCTCACCTTGAAGGCGCCCAAGATCCAGAAGCACGTGAAGACGCTCAAGCTCGAGGGCTGGGAGTTCATCGACCAGTTCCTCGCGAAGGGCAAGGGCGACAAGAAGAAGGAGGAGGGGAAGGGCGAGGCCGAGAAGCCCAAGCGCCCGCCCATCGAGGTCAACTGGAAGTACATGAACGAGCTCGTGGCGGGCCGCCCCGTGTTCTCCCACCCCTCCCGGAAGGGCGGGTGGCGTCTGCGGTACGGGCGCGCGCGAACCGGGGGCCTCGCGACCACGGCGCTCCACCCTGCCTCCATGATCCTGGTGGACGACTTCCTCGCCGTGGGCACGCAGATGAAGATCGAGCGTCCCGGCAAGGCCACCGCCACCACGCCCTGCGACACCGTGGAGGGGCCCATCGTGCTCATGCACTCGGGCGCGGTGATGGAGATCACGAGCGCCGAGCAAGCCCTGGAGGTCCGCCCCAAGGTCAAGAAGATTCTCGACCTTGGCGAGATCCTGATCCCCTTCGGCGAGTTCGCCGAGAACAACAAGACCCTCAGCCAGGCCCCGTGGTGCGAGGAGTGGTGGGAGCTCCACGCCCGCAAGTACGCGCCCGAGGCGGCGCTCCAGCTGCTCGGGCCTGCGCCGGAGAAGCCCCGGGCGATCCACGGGCTGAAGAACCCCTTCAAGTCCGCAGAAGAAGCGGTGGCCTTCGCCGAGGCCACGAAGACGCCCCTGCACCCCGCGTATAACCTGTTCTGGCACGACCTGCCGCCCACCCAGATCCGGGACCTCGCGGCCGTGGTGCTGCAGGAGGCCGCATGGCGCGAGGGGAAGCTGCGGTTCTCCAAGAACGCGCCCTGGAAGGAGACCACGCACGAGCTGGGCCTCCTGCAGGAGCCCGAGGGGGACCAGATGGTGGTGGGCCGCCACGGCTACGCCTTCGTCCGCTGCCTCGGCCTCGACCTGCAGGACGGCAAGCTCGTGCGCGTGCGCGACCTCATGCCCGAGCCCAAGGAGGAGTCCTGCGAGTTCGTGGGCCGCCTCGCGGGCTTCCCGGTGATGCCCCGCGGCGAGTTCCGCGTGGGCACCCGCATGGGCCGCCCCGAGAAGGCCGCCGAGCGGAAGATGAACCCGCCCGTCCACTCCCTGTTCCCCATCGGCCAGGCGGGGGGCGCGCAGCGCCTCATGTCCGGGGCCGCGAAGGCGCCCGCCGTGGAAGTCGAGATCGGGGACCGCCAGTGCCAGCAGTGCAAGGAGAAGGGCGTGTTCCCGAAGTGCCACCACTGCGGCGGCCGCACCCTCCCGCTTCCCGTGAACAACGCGAAGGGCCGCCCGGAGCCCCGCAAGATTCCCTTCGCGGAGTACTACGAGCGGGCGCTCCGCACCCTCGACATCGACAAGCCGCCCGAAGTGAAGGCCGTGGTGGGCCTCATCAGCAAGAACAAGACGCCCGAACCCATCGAGAAGGGCATCCTGCGGGCCAAGCACGAGCTGTTCACCTTCAAGGACAGCACCGTACGCTTCGACATGATCAACATCAACCTCACCCACTTCAAGCCCCGCGAGATCCACACGAGCGTCGGGAAGCTCGTGAAGATGGGGTACACGCACGACGTGTACGGAGAGCCGCTCACGCGGGACGATCAGGTGTTGGAGATTCGCGTCCAGGACGTGATCGTGAGCACGAGCTGCGTGGACTACATGCTCCGCTGCAGCCAGTACATCGACGAGCTTCTCGTGCGCTTCTACGGCGTGAAGCCCTTCTACAACTGCAAGACGCGCGAGGACCTCATGGGCCACATGTTCGTCGCCCTCGCCCCCCACACCTCGGGTGGTGTGCTCTGCCGCATCATCGGGTGGAACAAGGCCCTCGGCCACTTCGGCCACCCCTACTTCCACGCGGCCAAGCGCCGCAACGCCGACGGTGACGAGGACTGCGTGATGCTGCTCCTCGATGGCCTCCTGAACTTCAGCCGCGCCTACCTGCCCTCCAACCGTGGTGGGCTCATGGATGCGCCCCTCACGCTCACGCAGCGCCTCGACCCGAGCGAGGTGGACAAGGAAGCCCACAACGTGGACGTCATGTTCCAGTACCCGCTCGAGTTCTTCGAGCTCACCGTGAAGCACCCCTCGCCGGGGGATGCGGGCAAGCTCATCGAGACGGTGAGCAAGCGCCTCGGCACGGCGGCCCAGTACGAGGGCATCGGGTTCACCCACGACACGGGCGACATCGCCGAAGGCCCCGACGAGTCTGCCTACAAGACCTTGGGCGACATGCGCGAGAAGATGGATGGCCAGCTCGGTCTTGCGGCGCGCCTGCGCGCCGTGGACGCGCCCGACGTGGCGGCCCGCGTGATCGGCAGCCACCTGCTGCCCGACCTCATGGGCAACCTGAAGAGCTTCAGCAAGCAGAAGATGCGGTGCACCAAGTGCAGCGCCAAGTTCCGCCGCGTCCCCGTCTCCGGCAAGTGCCTCAAGTGCGGCAACCCCAACCTTACCATGACGGTGCATGAGGGCTCCGTGAAGAAGTACCTCGAGGTTTCCAAGGAGATGTGCATCAAGTACGGTGTGAACGACTACGTTCGCCAGCGTATCGAGCACATCGAGGACAGCATCGAGTCCACCTTCCAGAACGACCGCGTGAAGAAGGCGAAGCTGTCGGACTTCTTCTGAGGCCCCGCCTTACCTCGCGGGCTTGACGTGGCGCGTGACGGCCGCGCGGAACCGCCGCTCGTGGGCCGCGTCGCGGAAGGCGCGGCGGGGAATCACGAAGCCATCCTGCCGCGTGAGGCGGAGCACGAGGTGGCGGCTCGTCTCCTCCACGCCTTGGAAGCGGTCCCAGGGCACGATCGTGGTGCGCCCCCGTGTGACGTTCACGAGCCCCTCCGCGGCGGCCCGGTAGGTGACGGTGCCGCGGGGCCGCACGAGGTGGCGCCACACCTGGAAGGCGCGGGCGAGGTGCGCGCCCGGGATGCCCACGAGGCAGAGGATGACGGCGAGCCAGAGGAGGTTCGTGGCCTCCGAGCGGGGGAGCAGGAACAGGAGGACGAGGGTGACGAAGCCCACGGCGAGGGCGGCCGGGAGCAGGACCGACCGGAGCGCACCGCGCACCTGGCGGTGGAGGACGTCCCCGAACTGAAGGGTCACCTCGACTTCTGCCCCGCCGCTTCCGGCTGCCATGGCCCGCGGAGCCCCGTCCCCCATTATAGCTCTCGCGGCGGTATCCCCATCCCGGCCAGAACCCCCTTTCTCGCGCGGCGCCACCCCGGGAGGCATGGCGCGGATGGGTCGATGGGTGGGTCTTGGCGAAGCGGAATCGGTGACGGCGGCAGCCCGGGAGGAAGCCCGGTCCTTGGCCCGCCCCCTGGAGTCGGAGGCGGACCTCGACCCGCTCCTTGACCGGGTGGCCGAGGCGCGCCTCGTGCTTCTCGGGGAGGCGTCGCATGGGACGCGGGAGTACTACGAGTGGCGGGCCCGCATCAGTCTCCGCCTGCTTCGCGACCACGGGTTCCAGTTCATCGCCGTGGAGGGCGACTGGCCCGATTGCTACGCCCTCAACCGTTACGTGAAAGGGCTGCCGGGGGCGGCGCCTTCCGCCTGGGACGCGCTGCAGGCCTTCACGCGCTGGCCCACCTGGATGTGGGCAAACCGGGAGGTTCTCGCCCTGATGGAGGAGCTGCGGGGCCTCAATACGGACCGCGACCCGGAGGACCGCGTGGGCTTCTATGGCCTCGACGTGTACAGCCTCTGGGATTCCCTGGCCGAGGTGTCGCGGTACCTCGAGGAGCACCAGCCGGGGGCGCTGCAGGTGGCGCGGGAGGCCTTCCGCTGCTTCGAGCCCTACCATGGGGACGAGCAGGCCTACGCGCGGGCGACCACGGTGGTGCCCATGGATTGCTCGGAGGAGGTGACGGGGATGCTCACGGCGCTTCTGCGGAGCCGCCGCGGCCTCGAGGAGGACGAGGACGCGCGCTTCGACGCGGAGCAGAACGCGTGGGCGGCCGCGAACGCGGAGCGCTACTACCGGGCCATGATGCAGGGTGGCCCCGACTCCTGGAACCTCCGGGACACTCACATGATGGACACCCTGGACCGCCTCCTGGAGCGGCACGGTCCCGACGCGAAGGCCATCGTGTGGGCCCACAACACGCATGTGGGCGATGCCCGGGCCACGGACATGCAGGGCGCGGGAATGACGAACCTCGGCCAGCTCGCGCGGGAGCGCCACGGCCTCAAGGACACGGTGATCGTCGGCTTCGCGGGGTACAGGGGCCACGTGATCGCTGGCGCCTGGTGGGGCGCGCCCATGCACCGAATGTTCGTCCCCGAGGCACCCACAGCAACCCTTGAGGGGCTCCTCCATGAGACGGGCCCACGAAACCAGCTCCTCCTCTTCGACCCCGAGAGCCTTGACCGTGAGGCCCTCCTGAGGGGAGCGCCGTTGGAGCAGGAGACGCTGGAGGGACTTGCGGCCCCCTTGGGCCATCGTGCCATCGGCGTCGTGTACGACCCGGAGCACGAGCGGTACGGGAACTACGTGCCCACGTCGGCGCCCCTGCGGTATGATGCCCTCCTGTTCTTCGACCGCACGCGGGCCTTGCGTCCCCTTGCGATGCCCGTGGAGGCGGAAGAGGTTCCCGAAACCTACCCCTATGGAGAGTGAGCGCGTGGCCCTGAAGATCGATCCGGTCCCGGAGGCCTTCTGGGGGGACCCCGCGGCCGGCTTGCAAAGATTGAAGGGGGTCAGCCCCGGTTTGGCGCCCATGGTTTCGCCGATGAAGGTCATCGAGTTCAAGCGCCAGCCCTACCCTACGGCCATGCTCGTGGTGGGTTTCCCGAGCCACGGGCTCGTGGGCGGCATCACGGCGAACTTCCTCATCGAGTCCCTTGAGATGAACCTCATCGGCACCGTGAACGGGGACGCGCTGCCGCCCTCGGTTTCCGTCGTGGATGGGGTGGGCGTCTCGCCCATCCAGATTTGGGCGGGGGCCGAGCGGTGCGGTCTTGATGGCGAGTGCGAGCAACTGCTTGTCGTGAAGTCCGACGCCGGCATCGACACGCCGCTGTTCATGGGGGTGGCGGAGGCCATTCTGCGGTGGGCGAAGGACAAGGGCATCCGGCTCGTGGTGACGCTTGAGGGCGTGAACTCGGCGGAGGCCTCGGAGGATTTCGTGAACGTGGTCGGCCTCGTGAGCCCGCACGCGCGGGCGCTTCTTGCGCGGGAGCAGTTCTCCCTCATGGGCGCGGGCCTCGTGTCCGGCCCGAGCGCCGCCTTCATGATGAAGTCCCTTGAGGTGGAGGTGCCCGTCCTCGGCCTGCTCACCTCGGCAAGCGCGGACTACCCGGATGCGGCTGCCTCGGCCAAGCTCCTGGAGGCCCTGCAGCCGCTCGTGCCGCACATCGGGATTGACCCGGAGCCCCTGCGCCGTCAGGCGGAGCAGATCGAGGCGGGGATCAAGGCCCGGATGCGGGCGCAGCGGGAGGATTTCCAGAAGCTCGCGGAAACCCAGGGCAGCATGTACGTGTAGGCGCCAGGGCCGTCGCCGCGTCGGGAATTCGTGGCGTGGTGACGGGCGCTTCTCGTGACACCGTGTATTGGCCCAGGGGAAGGTGCGCAAAACTTAATACTCGACATTCGAAGCGTGTCGTGTCGACCTGCCCTGGGGTAGGGAAGGACGCGCGCCGCCCGATGTGGGTGTTGCCGTGCTCGTTTCGCGAGCGGCGCGGTCCAGGACGGTTCGGTTGGAACCGCCTCCGATTGATGGCGCGCGGCGCGGGGTTTCCGTACCTCCGTTTGCCTCCCATGTGCTGCGCGTCTTCCCATTCCTTTCCCGGCCCGGCCTCCCGTTTTGCCTCCCAGGGTGTGCGGGCGGGGCGAATGGTCCAGCTCCCCTCAGGGGCTGTTGAGCCGTCAGACGGGGAGTGCCGACTTATAGTGTTTCGAAACCTTCTAGGCGAGTCCCCCCGACCTTGTCCCTTGCTAACGTGTAGCAAGCCTTAAGACCCCCCGGAACGCTGGAAGATTCAGAAGCGCGCGGCGCAAAGGCCCTTGCCGGGGCGCGCCGCCCTCCGACCCCGTTTGCCGCGGGGAGTTGCTTGCTGGAGTTGCCACCTCCCGGGGGCCCTGCGGGGCCCCCCTCCAAATCACTTCTCCACCCTCAGACTTGACATGGAAAGGCCCCTGCCGGATGGAACAAGCCTTAAGTCCAAGGCGGACCGCACCACAGTTGCTGGCATTGTTTGGTCGAATAGCGTGAGCTCCGTCCGTGCACCATGCTAACACGCAACAAAGCTTAAGACCAAGAGGAACCCAGTAGGGGTTGGCACGCGTGCTTCGGCACGCGGGTGTTGCCAACGCGGCTTGAAAGAAACCCTTTCTCACCTTGCCCCGGATCCTCAGCCTCCCAAAGTCAGCCTCCCAAAGTTTCCCTCGGGTCCGGGGCTAAGCCGCCTTCTCTGATTCTTCGTTTCACTCAGAATCCTAGAAGCTGGCTAGGCCTCGCTCGCTTCGCTCGCTGCGGCTCAGCCGCCTTCCTCGTTTTCTCGCTACGCTCGAAACCTCAGACGGCGGCATCGCCGTTGCTCGCTGCGACTCGCTCCGGCTCAGCCGCCTTCTCAAGCACTCCCCACTGTAGTGCGTGTCCGCTCGCTGCCCTTAGCAACTCAGCCGCCTGCCTTCTTGCTGCCACTGTGCCGGACAGTGCATCGACCCATTCCACAATGTTAATCAATGCCCGGCCCCCCTGCTATCCCTAGAATGAAGGCGGTCGTCCTTTCTGGCGGCGGAGCCCGCGGCGCCTACGAATTCGGCGTGTACAAAGCGCTCCACCGGGCAGGGCTCGAACCCGACCTCATCACCGGCACCTCCGTGGGCGCCATCACGGGCGCCCTCATCGCCTCCGGCGCAAGCATCGAGCAGATGGAGGAGGTCTGGATGAACCTCCACACCTCGAACCTGCTGCGCATGCGGAAGGACATCTGGGGCCTCCCCAGGTGGACCCACTTCTGCGAAGAGAGCCCCCTCCGCGAGATAATCGAGCGCAACGTCGACTTCAAGGCCCTGCGCGAGAGCCGCATCAAGCTCGCCATCACTGCCATCGACGTGCAGACGGGCCAGACCCACACCTTCACCAACCGCGAGATCGGCATGGAGCACCTCCTCGCGACCGCCGCCATCCCCCTCGTCTTCCCCATGGTGGACGTGGGCGGCACCCCCTTCTGGGACGGCGGCCTCGCCGGCGGCACGCCCCTCAAGCCCGCCGTGAAGCTCGGCGCCACCGAGATCTACGCCATCGTCGTGAGCCCCATGACGACCGGGTCGCTGCCGCCGCCCACGAACCTCCTCGAGAGCATGAGCCGCCTCATGGAAATCGTGGAGGTCACGGCCCTCCGCGAGGACGTGCGCCACGCCCAGCGCCTCAACGACCTCGTCGCGAAGGGCCTCGCCCGTGACGTGTACCGGCACATCGACATCCACGTGATCGGGCCCAAGGAGCCCCTCGGCGTGTCCATCCTCGACTTCGCGCCCGGCAAGGCCAAGGCCCTCATCGCGCGCGGCGAGGAGGAGGGACAGCGCTTCGCGGAGGCCATGCTCAAGGCACGCAGCGTGCCTGTGGTGACCGCGCAGCCCGCCGCCGCGCAGCCCGCGCTCGTGGAGCCTGCGGTGGCTGCCGAGGAGTAAGCGTCTAGCGTTTCTCCCGGTCCTTGATCAACCTCGTGGTGACCTCAACGAGCGGGTGCTGCCCGAAGTCGTTGATGATCACGTCGTCGAGGCTGTGGAGGCCGGAGGCGCGCGCGTTCCGCTCGAGCCCCAACTCGATCTCGGAGTCGAATCGCAGCACGTAGGCGTCGAGGCGGTCCACGCCCAACTGGCGCGCCGCCATCACGCGGTGGTGCC
>DATMKA010000127.1:0-3055 GCA_035553595.1 Thermoplasmatota archaeon
GGGGTCGGGATGCGGGTGGGAAGGCTGCGGTCGAGGAGCAGCTTCCCGTTCTCGTCCGTCCGGTCGAAGCCGTAGTGGAGGTTGGTGGTGCGGCCCGGGAGGGCGCTCGCGAGCACCTCGTCGCGGCCCGTGTTGCCGGTGCCGTTCCAGGAGACGTCCAGGAGGTAGGGGCCCTCGCCGAGCTCCTCCACCTCGATCTTGTAGAACCCGGCGGGGAGCGTGATCTTCTGGTACCCGTTAGGCGCTCCCGTGTAGTTGGCGCCCTCAATCTGGATGTCAGGCCGGTTCGTAGTCTTGTTCCACCCGACGTGCTTCCCGTCCTCGCTCCAGGCGTGGAGGGAAACGGGGGAGCGCACCTCGGCGATGAGGGTGGCATCCCGCGGCGGCTTCGTCTTGAGCTCATGGAGGGCCGTCTCGTAGTCCTCGTGGCCGAGAAGCTGGAGGGAGCGCTCGGCGCCGAGAACTTCCTGGATGCCGCGCGTTGTGAGGCCCTTCTCGCGGTGGATGCGGAGCAGCGCGTCGCGGTATTCGAGCTGGGCCGAGGTGAGCGCGAGGAAGGGGTCCACGGGAAGGTCGCCGCAGCCCGCAAGCAGGATGCCGCGCGCGTCCTGGAGGACGTCGATGACGCGGCGGTGCATGTCCTCGCCCCACGCGAGCACCCAGGGTTCGGGCGCGGCGGGGTCGATGGGCTGCGCGTTCTCCACTTCCTTCAGGTGGTGGAGGTAGGACTTCTCGGCGAGGCCGCAGCGGTCCACATGGATTTCGACCTCCACCTGGGAGGAGATGGTGCACTTGCCGCTCACGAGGCGGTTGAAGAAGCTGTGGCCGCAGAAGCGCTCGGCCACGCCGTCGTTGCCGGGCATCGCCCAGGTTTTCGTCGCGGAGAGTGTCTCGTGGCCGTCGTCGAGGGGGACGAGCACCTCGAAGAAGCGCCGCTCCTCCGTGAAGGCCTCCACGAGCGCCGTCCCCACCACGTAGGGGAAGAAGCCATAGTCGCGGGACTCGGAGTACCCGTTGCGGCGGTACTGCTCGTGGCAGCGGCCATGCTCCTGCCAGGGGGAAAAGAGGTCGATGCCGCCACCGCTCACAATCTTCAGGTGCTTCCCGTCGGGGGTGAGCTCGGCGATGAGGACGCTGAGGAGCCCGTCCTTTTTGCCGTGGAGGGTGGCGGCGCCGCTGCAGGCGGTGAGGTACTCCTGGGTCTCGTCCGGACCGGAGTCGTAGTAGAAGCCGGTGAAGCGCCGGGAGTCCTGGGAATAGCTCATCTCGCGCGTGGGTTCCACGGCCGCCTCGTAGGTGGGAACCTCGGTGTAGGTGGCCCGCTGCATGTGGCCCGCGGCCACGTGGCTGCTGCGGAGGGCCAGGGTGAAGCTCTCCTCCTTGAGGGAGCGCGACACGGAGTCCCCCTCCTCCTTCGAGCCCTCGTAGTGCGTGTTGAGCGCGTGCGTGTGCCGGAGGACAAGGTCGAAGCGCTTCGAGGCCGCGAGCTGCTCGTGGAAGGCGGGCTCGGGCGGCGCGTGGCTCGCCGCGGCCAGCGGAGAGAGCGCGATGAGAAGAAGGGAGAGGACGACGAGGCGGGGCAGCACCCGGGCGAATCCCCGGGTGCCTGCATAAACCCCGCCTAGGCGTCAATCGGGGTTAGCCGTGGCGGCGCACGAGGACGTAGGCGCCGATGCAGCCGGCGATGGCGAGGGCGCCGCCGAGGTAGCCGGGGAAGAACGGGATGGAGGTGACGGTGACCTCACGGCAGTTCTGCCCCATGCTCGTCTCGTACTGGGCGAGGACGATGTAGCGCACCGTCTCGCCGCGGGGCACGGTGCCGTCCACGTAGGTGTGGACGGTGCCGGGGACGGCGGCAATCTCCTCGAAGGTTACGGCGTCGCCCTCGGCGCGGTAGAGGCGCCACAGGGGCGGCTCCTCGGCGTCGCCGAAGCCGAAGTCGAGGCGGATGGCGCCGCCCTCGAGGGGCGTGGCGGTGACGTCGGGGCAGCCGAAGGCGAAGGAGCCGCACTCGTTGGAGTGGACGAACTCGCCCTCCTCGTTGCGGAGGATGACGCCGTCGAGGAGGTCGTTGAACCAGAACTCGACCTCGCGGTCCATGTAGAGGTCCGTGGGGGTGTCGTCGCCCACTCCGGTGTGGACGGTGACCATCGCGCCGGGGAGGAGGATGAAGCCCTCGGGGAAGGTGTAGGTGTCAGGGATCTCGCGGTCCTCGCGCATGGCGTTCTGGAGGGTCCAGTTCGTCATGTCCACGGGGACGGTGAGGGTGTTCTCGAAGATGACGTATTCAGCGCGCAGGTTCTCGCCGCCCTCCTCGGGGCGGAAGTCCGGCGGCACGCTGCAGATGAGGCTGTAGACCTGGACGGAGGCGATGTCCTCCTGGGCCGTTGCGGGAGGGAACAGGGAGAGAACAAGGGCGAGGCCAAGAAGGCCAAGGGCGCTGCGTGTCAGGAGAGGCTTGCTGTGCACAAGACCACCGAGGGCCACGCAGACGAGGGGCCTTTTGGCTCTCTGGTACAGCGGTCGATCCATCGGGCCGCCAGGGGCCCGACGGGGCACGGGGGCCGAACCGAGGCCTCGGCGGGAACGCTCTTTCTTGGGGCGCATCGAGGGCCTCGCATGCGCGGCACGGATGGGGCGTTCCTGCTTGGCCGCCTCCTGTTCGGGGGCTTCTTCGTGTACTCGGGGATCAACCATTTCCAGAACGCCGAGGGCCTTACGGGGTACGCCGCGTCCCAGGGCGTCCCGCTGCCCGCCCTCGCCGTTCTCGGGACGGGTCTCCTCATGCTCGTGGGCGGCCTCCTCGTGGCGGCGGGCGCCTGGCCCCGTGTGGGGCTTGCGCTCCTCATCGTCTTCCTGGTGGGCGTCACCCCCGTGATGCATGCCTTCTGGACGATCCCGGACCCGCAGATGGCACAGATGCAGCGCGCCTACTTCCTGCGGAACCTCGCGCTCCTCGGCGCAAGTCTCGCCCTTCTCGCGGTGCCCACGCCGTGGCCCCTCGGCCTCGGGGGGCGCTTCGTGCGGGCACGGGAAGCGGGCGGCGCGCGGCCGC
>DATMKA010000128.1:0-5055 GCA_035553595.1 Thermoplasmatota archaeon
CCCACGGTGAAGATGAGGAGGTTGCCTGCGTTCGTGAGGAGGCCGAGGCCGATGATGAGCTTCACGAGGCTGCGCCGCAGGATCATGTAGATGCCGGCAGCGTAGAGGACGCCCACCACGACCGCAAGGACCAGTTCCATACGTTTACTCCTCCGCGAGGGCAAGGATGATGAGCAGCGAGACGCCGAGCACGACGAGGAAGACGCCGAGGTCGAAGAGCACGGGGGTGCCCACCTCGAGGTCGCCGAGGAGAGGGAGGTGGAGATGGGTCCAGAGGCCCGTCATGAAGGGCTTCCCGAGGAGGAGGGGGAGGACGCCCGATCCGGCCGAGGTGAGGAGGCCGCCGCCGATGAGGGTGACGGGGTCCACGCGGAGGAGGCGCTTCGCCGTGGTCGTGTCGTAGGCGATGGCGTAGAGCGCGAAGGCGCCTGCCGCGACGAGGCCGCCGATGAAGCCGCCGCCGGGCTCGTTGTGGCCGCGGAGCACCAGGAAGACGCTGAAGAGGAGGAGCAGCGTGAACAGGAACCGCGTCGCCGTCTGGAGGATAAGGCTGTTCATCCCTCGCCCTCCTTGCGGCGGGCCCGCAGCTTCAACAGGGAGTACACGCCGAGGGCAGCGACGGCGAGCACCGTGATCTCGCCCATTGTATCAAAGCCGCGGAAGTCCACGAGGATGACGTTCACGATGTTGCGGCCGTGGGCCACCACCTTGCTGTTCTCCGCGAAGTAGCCCGCGATGGTCGCGTGGTACTGCGCCGCGAGGGCCGCGAGGACGAGGGCGGTCATGAGGGCGCCCGCCCCGATGGCGAGGGCCGCGTCCCGCGCCTTCGTCGACCGCGACGTGAGGTTCTGGAAGCGCGGCAGGTGGTAGAACACGAGGACGAACAGGAGAACGGTGAGCGTCTCGATGAGGAACTGCGTCATCGCGAGGTCGGGTGCCCCGTACATGACGAAGAACAGGGCGACGCCGTACCCCGTGACGCCGAGGCAGGCGATGGCGGTGAGGCGGCCCCGCGCGACGGTGGTGCCGAGGGCGCCGAGGACGATGAGGAGGGCGATGCCCCACTCCCACACGCGGGTGTCGCCCAGGGCGGGCGCCGCGGGGACGGCGTCCTTTGCGAAAAGGGTGTACCCCGCGAGCGCCACGGTCACGGCGAGGGTGACGAACAGGTAGTAGCGGAGGTATCCGTGCTGGAGGAGGCGGGTCTGCCACTTCGCGACCCCGTTGAGGCCTGCAAGCCCCAGCTCGTAGAGACGGGAGGGCCCGAACTCGAGGGCGCGCTCCGTGAGCGTGATGCGGTGGTGCCACCGGTCCCACCCGAGGTAGAGGAGGATGCCGCCCGTGAGGGTGACGAGGCTGAGGCCGAGGGCGGGCGTGAAGCCGTGCCACAGGAC
This sequence comes from Thermoplasmatota archaeon, assembly GCA_035553595.1. Taxonomy (GTDB): domain Archaea; phylum Thermoplasmatota; class SW-10-69-26; order JACQPN01; family JAJPHT01; genus DATMKA01. The sequence goes on from DATMKA010000128.1 coordinate 1,395, forward strand.
GAGCTCCACGTCGGCGGGTTCCAAGAGGACGGCGGCGGCGCTCGCGTGCACGAGCGTGGCATCCACGAAGCGGGGGAAGAGACCAATGAGGAGGCCGAGGATGGCGAGGAGGAGGGGGCCGAGCCAGAGGCTCACCGGCCCCTCGTGCGGTGTCTTGGGAGTGGGCTTCGCCTTGCCAACGAAGGGGCGGATGCCCACCACGAGGGCCACGGTCGTGAGGAACATCGCCGTGAGCAGGGAGGCCGCGAGGAGGACGGGCCAGCCGCGGGGCGCGTGGATAAGCGCCTCCAGGAGGAGCTCCTTGCCGATGAAGCTGAAGAGGGGCGCAAGGCCCGCGAGGCTGAGGGCCGCCAGGATGGCCGCCGCGAAGGTGAGGGGCATCACGCGGCGCAAGCCCCCGAGGGTGTCCACGTCGCGCGTGCCCGTCTCGTGGTCGATGGCGCCCGCCACCTGGAAGAGGGCGCCCTTGTAGAGGCCGTGGGCGAGGAGGAGCACCATGGCGGCGCTCACGGCCGTGGGCGTGCCGACGCCAAGGAGGAGGGTGAGGGTGCCGAGGGCGCTCACGGTGCTGTAGGCGAGGAGGAGCTTCAGGTCGCGCTGGTGGAGCGCGAGGTAGGCGCCCACGAGGGCCGTGATCGCGCCCGCGCCCGCCACCAGGGTGTACCACAGGTCCGTGCCCGACAGGAGAGGGGAGAGGCGGGCGAGGAGGTAGATGCCGGCCTTCACCATCGTCGCGCTGTGCAGGTACGCGCTCACGGGGGTGGGGGCGGCCATGGCACCCGGAAGCCAGAAGTGGAAGGGGAACTGCGCCGACTTCGTGAAGGCACCGAGCAGCACGAGGAGGAGGATGGGGACGTAGAGCGCGTGGTCGCGGTAGACATCGGGGCTCTGGAGGAGCGTGGGAAGGTCGAGGCTCCCGCCCACGATGCCCATGAGCAGGAAGCCCGCGAGGAGCGCGAGCCCGCCGCCCCCCGTCACGAGGAGCGCTTGGAGCGCGCTCTTGCGCGACTTCTCCTCGTTGTGGTTGAACCCGATGAGGATGTAGCTCGAGATGCTCGTGAGCTCCCAGAACACGAAGAGGGCCACGAGGTTCCCCGAGAGGACCACGCCGAGCATGGCGCCCATGAAGGCGAGGATGGCGGCGTAGAAGCGACCGATGTCGCGGTGGCCATGGAGGTACCCCCCACCATAGATCATGATGAGGGTGCCGATACCCGTGATGAGGAGGCAGAACAGGAGGCTGAGGCCGTCCAGGGTGAAGGAGAGGCTGATGCCGAGACCGGGCACCCAGGCGTGGGTCTCATGGATGGCGCCCCCTCCCGCGATGGTGGGGCCGTGGGTGAGCAGGTAGGCGAGGATGGCGGCCGGGAGGAGCGCGATGACCCAACCGACGGCGCCGCGCGCCGCCTTCACGAGGAGGGGGGCGGCGAGGGCGAGGAGGAAGGGGCTGAGGACGACGGCGAGGAGCTCCATCAGCGGCGAGCCCCCTGCTGCGGCCTGGTCCTTCCGGTGGTCAAGCGTCCATCCCTCCAAAACCCCCGTGGAGAGGGGTCTGCCAGGGCGTGGCGCTCAAGGCCCCGTCCCCGGGCTGAGCCGCGAATACAGCCCACCCGCCTTGAAGGTTTGGAGGGGCTTTCGCGGCTCCCCGCGGGCAAAGGGGGTTGCCGCGGCCGTTAAGGGCCGCGGCGCCGGGGGCGCAGGCCCTAGCGGCTGGGGGTTGGCGAAATCCTCACGTTCTCCCGGCGCTTTCCGAGGGGACCGGTGAGCGCCCTCCGGGCGCCCCGAGAACCCCCGAGGTGAAATCTCCCCATGACAGACTCCGGCCACTGCGTCCACCAGAACGGCGTCTGCTGCATCTGCGGCCAACGCCACGGCGCCACCCACAAGGTCAAGCCCGCGATGAAGTCCCAGCGCCGCGCCGAACGCCGGCCCCTCCTCGAAGCCGCGCCCTGAGGCGATCACGCCTGAAGGAGGCGCGCGATGCGCTCCCGTTCGGACGCTTCGAACCAGGGTGGGTCCCCGGCCACGCAGTTGTCCCGCGCGTGGGCGGGGCGCGCCGTGGCCGGGATGACGGCGGACACACGCGGGTCCGAGAGAATCCACTTGAGCAGCACCTGGGCCCACGTGGACACCCCATAGGGCTCGTAGCGCGCAGGATCGAACCCTCGGGGTGCCGCCAGGAGGCGCCCCGTGCCCAAAGGTTTCATCACCAGCACGCCGAGGCCGAGCTCCTCCGCGAGCGGAAGCAGCTCCCGCTCCACCGTGCGGTCTCCTGCGTTGTAGGGAACCTGCACCATGTCGAGGCGCCCCGTCCGCATCACCTCCATGAGGTCAGGAAGCGACCCATGGAGATAGTGGGTGGCGCCCACGGCGCGCACCTTCCCCTCCGCCTTCAGCGCCTCAAGCTGAAGCAGGCGGCGCTCCCACGCCACCAGGTTGTGGACCTGGTACACGTCCACGACGCCGCCGTACCACGAGAGGGCGTTCGCCATCTGGCGCTCCGCCTCGCGATCGTCGGAGGTCCACACTTTGGTGGCGACGAGGGCCTGGTCGCGGCGGCCCTCCAGGGATTTCGCGAGCACGCGCTCGGCCTCCCCGTACATTGGCGAGGAGTCGAACAGGTTCCCGCCGCCGGCGAGCATCGCGTCCACCACGTCCCGCCGTGCCATCTCGTCCGAGCTCCCACGGACGTCGAAGGTTTTCCACGTCCCCATCCCCACCACGGGGACGGTGAGACCGAGGCGACCCAAGGGGCGGCGCTCCATGGCGACCCGAGCGTCCTGGGCCTGCTTCAAGGATCCCGCTTCGCGGCCGCCCCGTGCCTCGCGATGGCCTCCGCGAAGCGCTCCAAGCCTCCGGGGCATTCCCGAAGGAACAGGTACGGTTCCATGATCTCGAGCTCCATGAGGGCGGGGGAACCGTCGTCCAACTCCACGATGTCCACCCGGGCGTGGAGCGTGCGCTCCCCCAGCGTGCGGAGGGTTGTGAGCGCGAACTCCGCGAGGTGGGGCGGCACCGGGGAGAGCGGGACGGTGGCCGCGCCCCACACGGGGTGGGCGCGGTAGTCGCCCTTCACCGGCACCTTCTGGACGGCATGGCTCACCACGCCGTCGAACACCACCACGGAGTACTCCCCGTGGGACTCCACGCGCTTGAGGAAGGGCTGCACGAGCACGTCGCCCACTTCCAGGAGGGCGTCGAGGTGGGCCTGACCCGCCGCTTCCTCACCGGGCCGGACGCGCATCTGGCCCGCGGCCCCCGCGCCCACGAGCCGTTTCACGACCACCTCGCTCCAACCGCGCTTCCGCATGAGCGCGGCGAGGTCCGCGCGGTCCCCCTTCCGCAGGTGGGCGGTCGGGGGGAGACGGACCCCTCGGGCCTCCAGCTCGAACAAGTACTCCTTGCGGGCGTTCCAGCGCACGAGGCGCGGTGAGTTCCGGAGGCGGGGACCTACCTGCTCGATCCAGCGGAGGAACTCCTCCAGGCGGTCCCAGTAGTCCCAGGTGGTGCGGACGACCACGAGGTCGTACGCGTCCCACGCGACGCCGGAACGTGTCCAGGGGATGAGGTCCACCGCCATCCCGCCGGCCTGGAGGGCGGCCACGAGCGCAAGGTTCTCCTCCCGGGGAAGGGGCGCTTCCTGCTCGTAGGTGGCGAGGGC
>DATMKA010000129.1:0-16337 GCA_035553595.1 Thermoplasmatota archaeon
CCGCATTCCCGTTCACGTGGCCGTCCTCGGCGAAGCCGGGGTCGACCCTGCGCCCCTCCGCACCCTCGCGGCGCGGTCGGGCGGCACCTTCCACGAGGGCACGAAGGAGCCTGCGCTCCGCACGGCGCTCCGCGCGCTCGCGGACCGCCTCGGCGTGCCCCTCGACCTGCCTCCCGCGCCCGGCGCGCCCGTGCTCGTCCCGAGCGGCGTGGAGGAGGAAGTGGAATTCGAAATCATCGTAACCCCCATCTCCCCGGAGGAGCCCCGGTTCCCGTTCCGGCGGAGGGACTGACATGACGGACGCGAACGCCGACACCACCCAGCCCGCTCAGGAACGCCGCCGCACCACCCTCACGGTCCGCCGCGAGACGCGCGAGACCCTCCGCTACCTGGAGCTCAACCGCGTCACCCGCGACGAGAAGCAGCGCCTCGAAGCCGAGGCCGTCGCGGACGCGCCCGAGGCGGAGTTCTTCGAGAAGGCGTGGAAGAAGCGCCGCTCCGAGAACCTGCTCCAGATCCACGCCGCCGTGGACAAGCTGGGCGCTCCCGAGGAGCCCGCGCCCGCCGCGGCCCCTGTCGCCGAGGCCGCGCCCGTCGAGGCGCCCGAGCCCACGCCGAGCATGGTGGCCTCCACGCCCGAGCCGGAGCCCGCCCCCGTGGTGGCGCTCACGGACGCGGAGCGCGCCGCCCTCGCCCGCGCCATCCCCGGCGAGATCACGAACGTCGCCGTCATCTACCGCGCCGCGCGCGGCCTCATCGTGGACGTGAGCTTCCAGCGCGACGGCGTCCTCGACAGCACCATCGTGCGCCTCCTCGGCGAGTCCGTGCAGGACCTCGAAACGATCCGGGCCCGCGTGGAAGACCTCCCCGTGCCCGAGAGCGCGCCCGTGCAGGAGGAAGCGCCCGCCGTCCAGCCTGAGGCGCCCGTGGAGACGCCCGCGCCCGAAACGGCCCCCGCCGTTGAGACGCCGGCGGCTGAGCCTGCGCTCCCCGCCGCGGAAGCGGCGCCCGCCACGGTCCCCGAGCCTGCCGCTCCCGAGCCAGCCGCGCCCGCCGCGGCCGAGCCCGAAAAGAAGGGCCGCTTCGGCATGAAGTTCGGCAAGAAGAAGGGCGAGGAGAAGCCCGCGGAAGCAAAGCCGGCCGAGCCCGAGGCGCCCAAGGCCGAGAAGAAGTCCAAGTTCGGCTTCGGCAAGAAGAAGGCCGAGGCCCCCGCGACGACCGAGCCCGCGCCTGAAGTGAAGGCCGAGGAGAAGCCCGCGGAGAAAAAGAGCCGCTTCGGCTTCGGCAAGAAGGAGAAGCCCGCCACGGCCGAGGCCGCTGCCCCTGCCCCCGCGGCGGAGGCCGCGCCCGAGGCGAAGCCCAAGAAGGGCCTCCTCGGTGGCTTCGGGAAGAAGAAGAAGGCGGAGGAGAAGCCCGCGGAGGCTCCCGCCCCCGTCGAGAGCGCCGAGAAGCCCGCGGAGGCCCCCTCCGAGAAGAAGGGCCTCAAGGGGCTCACGGGCCGCTTCGGCCGCAAGAAGGAGTAAGGCTCGTCGGCCCTACTTCCGGGTGCGGCCGAGCGCGAGCGCCGCGCCCACGAGCGCGAGGAGCGCGAGGGGCCACGGGACGGGGACCGCGTTGGGTTCCGGCGCGGCGCTCTGGGCTTCCGCCGGGGTCGTGACCTCAGGCGTGGTCCCTGAAGGAGCGACGGCGCTTGCGGGAAGCACTTCGATCTCCCGCGTGGCCTTCGCGCTGTTGCCGTGCGCGTTGTACACGGTGAGCGTCGCCGTGTAGGGGCCCGGCTGCGCGTAGGTGTGTTTCACGGGCTCAAGGCAGGTGGCGGGCGTGCAGTCCACGTCCTCGCCGTCGCCGAAGTCGAGGGTGAACCGGACCACGGGGTGGTCCGGGTCGTCGAGGGCGCGCGTGAAGGCCACGGGGACCCCCGCGCGGGGCGGCAGGGGCGTGACGACGAGTTCGGTCTCGAAGGGCCTCGGAACTAGGACGACCACCTGGGACGCCTTCGCCGTGCGGCCGTCGGCGTCCACGTAGGTGAGGTTCACGCGGTAGGTGCCGGGCGCGTCGTAGCGGTGGGCCACGTCCCCCGCGGGGTAGGCGCCGCCGCGGCCGTCACCGAAGTCCCACTCGATGCGGCGGGGCGCGCCCGTTGTGCCGTCCACGACGGGGTCGAACACGAGCTCGCGCTCCGTGGTGGGCGAGGCGGGACTCACGGTGAAGTTCACGATGAGCGCGGGCGGCAGGACCGTGACCGTGGTCTCGCCCTCGGCGCGCTCGCCCTGCGCATCGGTGGCGACGACGCGGACAAGGTATTCTCCGGGAGCGCCGTAGCGCTTGCTCACAAGCGGGGAGCCCGTGGTGGTGCTGCCGTCGCCGAAGCTCCACGCCCAGGAGACGACGCCGCCCGACCCGCCGCGGGCGGTGGCCTTGAGCTGCACCGCGTCGCGGACCACGGGGGCCGCAGGCTCGGCCGTGACGCGTACGACGAGGGGTTGGGGCGGCTCGGGCGCGGTGCCAGGCCAGGGCTTGAAGGCGAGCATCGCGTCCACGGCCGCGCGGTAGGCGTCGGGGTCGCTTGCGCGAAGCGCGAGGAAGGGGCGCTCGATGTCGGCACGGGAGAGGGAGGGCGCGTGCTTCTGCAGGATCGTGGTGAGCTCCGCGACGGTGCAGCACTTCTTGGCCGCCGCGAGGTCCGCCCACACGGCGCGGTACGCGGCTTCGCCGGCGCGCTCGCGGTAGCTCTTCACGAGGAAGTTGCTCACAGCGTAGGCGAAGGCCGGGTCGGGCACGTGGCCGTGCTCGTCCCAGGCGATGTCGAACTCGCCGTTCTCGTACCGCGTCATCTCCGCGGGCGTGGGGAGACGCTGGGGGACGCAGTCGTCGCCCTTGTATTTCACGCTCCCCGCGCAGATGACGGAGGCGGGGAAGGCGCGACGCGCCTCCTCCGCGGTGCCCTCAATCCACCAGGTGAGGCGCCCGTTGGGCGCGTAGTCGCGCTGGCCCACGTGGAAGGTCTCGTGGAGGAGGAGCGCCGCGAGGGGCCACGGCGTGTCCTCGAGGGTGTCGTTTCGGACGGCGCTGCGCTTGAGCTCGATGCCCCAGCCCTCGGCGGTGAAGTGCCCCGCTTCCCAGGGGGAGACCCAGGCGGGGTGGTTGTCGGGCAGGACCACGACAGGCACCTGGTCGCGGAGGGGGAACCCGGCGCGCGTGAAGGCCTCGCGGATGGGTTTCGCAGCGCGCTCGGCGGCCTTCACCGTGAAGGCGACCTCGGTGGGGTCGTTGCCGTAGATGCGGAAGAAGCCCGAGGCAGCCGCGGTCCAGCCGGGAAGCTCCCGGTCGAGGGTGGCATGGAACCCCTTCGGCTGCGCGAAGGCCTGGTTCCAGGGAACGTTTGCACGGCTGAGGGCGAGGCGGTCCCGCTCGGAGGGGTCGACGGCAAGCTCCACGTAGTGGCGCGTGTCCTCGTCGTCGGCGGGCACGTCCATCGTGAGGAGCGGGTGATCCATGCCGGGGCCAGGGGTGAACCACACGCTCGCGACGGCGATGCGGCCCGGCAGGTCGCGGGCGCGGAGCGTGAAGCGGCCATCCGTTCCAGGGATGGGCGGCGGCAGCGGGCCCCACGCGTCGGCGGCGTGAGAGATCTCCCAGCCGGGCGGAAGGCGCGCGGGGATGGCGAGGTTCCACACGCTGCTGTTGGCCCACACCGTGAGCTGGAGGGTGGGCGTGCCTCCCGTGGGGACGGTGAGACGGTAGCGTTCAAGGATGTCTCGGCTCGCATCGCCCGGAGGCGTCTCCCGCGTCTCGGTGGCGGCGGCCGGCCCGAACAGGAGGCGGGGCCGCATCGGGCCCGTGAAGGCGGCAAGGGTGGCCTTCGACGGGCTTGCGTCGAGCCAGCTCTCCCCCGGGGGAGCCTTCACGGTGAAGCGCACCGTCTGGGTGCTGCTTCCCGCGATGGAGACTTCAGTGGTCCGGAAGCCGCCGCCCCCGGGCACCTCCTGGAGGGCGGGCATCGCGAGGTACCACCGCAGGGAACGGATGCCGGTGCCGCCCGGGTAGGGCGCGGTGACGGAGTCGAAACCGTTCTCGGTCTTGTGGTCGAGGCGGCGCCCCGCCTCGTCGAGAACGTACAGGACGGTCGCGCCCTCGGGCACGTGCCACTTCCACTTGGGCGAGTAGTAGCTCGTGTCGTACTGGAGCTTCGCTTCGAGCACCGGGGGGCTCTGGGAGGCGTCGTAGAGCACGTCCACGAGCACGTTCGCGCCCTTGGCCTCGCTCACGGGCCCCTGCGCGAGCGCGGGGGGCGCGGTGAGCAGGGCGGGAAGCAGAAGGAGGACGGCAACGAGGAGGTACCGGAGCGGCCGCACACGGGGGGACTTCCGACACCACACATAAACGTAGCCGGTTTGGCGCCCAGGCAGGGCGCCGCTGCGGAGGTGTTGGGCGTGGGCCGAACGGAAGCGCCGGTTTAAGCCTCCCCGCGCCCTTGCGGCGGTCATGCGTCGCGCCCTCCCGCGCCTCCTCGGTGCCGCCGCCGGAGCGGGCTTCTTGGGACTCCTCGCCTTCGACTTCGCCTACCTCACGGTCCGGCAGCCCCCCATGGTGTGGCCCAGCTCCCATGAGCCCATCAGCGCGGAGGCCCTCGGCTGGCTCGTGGGGGGCCTCGCCTTCCCGGCGCTCCTCCTGACGCCGACGCCGCGCGGTCGCATTCCCGTGTGGGGCGAGTGGGCGGCCGCCGCCGTCACCGCCCTCGGCTTCAGCCTGCTCCTGGTCACGCTCCCCTGGAACCCCGACTGGGCGTGGGGCCACGGGGACCTCGCGGGAATGCGTCTCCTGTGGGTCGCGCTTGCCGCCGCCTACCCGACCGTGCTGTTCCTGCACGATGCCGGCAACCTCCTTGCAAGCCGCGCCCGCTGGGTGCGGGCCGTCCTGTGGGCCACCGTGATCATGGCGCCTTGGGTGTACCTGGAGGCGGCGGGCGCCCTCGGCATGGTGTGGCAGGAGCCCGGGAAGCCCTACGACCCGATGACGTGGCGCGGCGCGATGGACGCGGGGCGCTTCGTGCTCCTCGTGCTCGCCCTCCGGTACGTGGCGCGCCCCATCGAGAAGCGCCAGGCACTGGTGCCTGCCGACGCGACGGAACCCCAGGAAGCGCCCGAGGCATCCTCACGTTTATAAGGAAAGCCAGGTGTAGGCGCGCCAGTCATGTTCGAAATCACTGCGAAGGACGGGGCCGCGCGCCTTGGCCGCTGGGAGGTCCAGGCCGGGCAACCGGTCGTGGCCACGCCCGCCGTCCTCTATGTGGACTCGGCCCGCATCCCCGCGCCCGCCTTCGCCGAGGTCCTGCTCACCGACGCCCCCGGCCGCACCCCGGGGAAGCCCAGCATCCACCCGGGCGGCAGCCGCTTCTATCCTGCCACGAGCACGGAGGGCGCGAGCCTCGTCATCCAGAACGATCTCCCCTACGCGCCCGCGGGCGGCCCCCTGCTCCTGGAAGCGGCGCAGACCCTCAACCAGGAGATGCGCCAGCCCGGCCAGGCGACCGTTGTCGTGTCGCCGAAGGCGGAGAAGCTCGGCGACGAGTTCGCGGTGCTCGCGAACGCTCGCGCGCTCTTCGACAACCCCTACCAGTTCGCGGCCCACATCGCGGAGCTTCGCAGCCGCGTCGGCTACGCGCCCCTCCTGTACGCGCCCGGCGTGGGGCTTCCCCACGAGATCGCGATCCTCGTGTACGCGGGGATTGACGTGGTGGACAACCTGAGCGCCGTCCTCGCGGCCCGCGCGGGCCAGTACCTCACCGCCGAGGGCCCCGTGAGCGTGGACGCCGTCCGCGCGCCGGGCACGCGCCCCTGCCTCTGTCCCGCCTGCCAGGGCGCCGGCATGGGGTACGAGTGGCTGCGCGACCACAACACCTACGCCGTCCACCAGGAGATGCTGCGCGTCCGCGCCGCCATCGCCGACGGCCGCCTCCGCGAGCTCGTGGAGGCCCGCACGCGGGCCCGCCCCTACCTCGCGGCGCACCTGCGCCGCATGGACAAGGAGCAGTACGCCTACTTCGAGGAGCGCGCGCCCACCACCCGCACGGGCACCCTCTACGCGACAAGCAAGGAGAGCCTGGAGCGGCCCGAGGTGGTGCGCTACCGCAAGCGCCTCGAGGAACGCTACCGGAAGCCCGAGAGCGCCCGCGTCCTCCTGATTCTTCCCTGCAGCGCGCGGAAGCCCTACTCGGACTCCCGCACGCACCGCACCTTCGAGAACGCGCTTTTCGGCACGCCCAACCGCGGCGCCGTCCACGAGGTCATCCTCACCTCCCCCCTCGGCCTCGTGCCGCGCGAGTGGGAGACCGTGTACCCCGCGGCCCACTACGACCTGCCCGTCACGGGCCACTGGGACGAGGACGAGCGGAAAATGATCCGCGACACCTGGGCCGCGTTCCTGAAGAACAACCACTACGATCACGTGATCTGCCACCTGGAGAAGGCGGAGCGCGACCTCATCCTCGACGTGCTCCCCGAGCACAAGTGGACCGCCCCGGACGACAACCCGCTGAGCACGGAGAGCCTCGGGAACATGCGCGCGGCCGTCCACGACATGGCCGGCCCCGGCGCGCCCGTGAACTTCCGCGCCCGCGAGACCGAGGACATGATCAGCCGCGCCCGCTGGCAGTTCGGCATCGAAGGCGCCGCCGCCCTCGGCCGCAACACCACCATCCGCGGCAAGCTCCCCTTCGTGAAGCTCCTCGACGCCACCACCGACCAGCAGGTGGCCATGCTCACCGACCGCGGCCTCCTCTCCCTCACCCTGGAGGGCGGCAAGCGCCTCCTCGAGGCGGGCGTGTACCGCGTCGAGATTGAGAACTTCAAGCCCAAGGGCACCGTGTTCGCCGTTGGTGTGATCGGCGGCGACGCCGAGGTGCGCCCCGAGGACGAGGTCGTCCTGCATCACAAGGGCGAGCTCAAGGCTGTGGGCCGCGCCCGCATGAGCGGCCCAGAGATGGTGCAGTTCAAGCGCGGTCCAGCTGTGGACGTCCGCCACTACGTGGGGGCGAGCAAATGACGGAAGTGTACTTCAAGCCCCTCGCGAAGGCGAGCCGCGACGCGCGCCGCCTCGAAGTCAAGACCGGCGACCCGAGCGTCCCGAGCAGCATCTTCACCCAGCCCGACCGCTACGACGGGGAGGAAGTGACGGCCCGCGTCGTCATCCTGCGCACCCGCGGCTGCCGCTGGGCCCTCACGGGCGGCTGCACCTTCTGCGGCTACGTGAACGACTCCTTCGTCCGCAAGATCGACGGCGCCGAGCTCGTTGCGCAGTGGGAGAACGCGCTGCAATCCTACGCGGGCGAGCCCATTCTCAAGATTTACACGAGCGGCTCCTTCTTCGACCCCTACGAGGTGCCCGAGGAGGCGCAGAAGGCCATCCTCGCGAACATGCCGGAGGGCCTCAAGAAGCTCAACGTGGAGTCCCAGGCCGTGGACATCACGGAGAAGCGCATGGAGCTCGTGATGTCGAGCTTCCCCAAGGACCGCGTGAAGCTCGAGATCGGCGTCGGCCTCGAGGCCGCGAACTACGAGGTCGCGCGGTACTCCGTGAACAAGGAGTTCTTCATGGAGGACTACCGGAAGGCCGCCGCCGTCGCCAAGCAGCATGGCGCGACGCTGAAGGCCTACACGATGGTGAAGCCGCCCTTCCTCACGGAGCGCGAGGCCATCGAGAGCGCCGTGGAGACCGCACGCGAGGCAGGCCCCCACAGCAGCACCATCTCCTTCAACCCGATGAACATCCAGAAGAACACGCTGGTGGACAAGCTGTGGAAGCGCGGCCAGTACCGCCCGCCCTGGCTCTGGAGCGTCGTGGAGATCCTGAAACGGGGCAAGCAGGTGACGGACACCGTCGTGAAGAGCGACCCCGTGGCGGGCGGCAAGGTCCGCGGCAGCCACAACTGCGGCAAATGCGACGAGTACGTGCTCGCCGCGATCCGCGACTTCAACGTCCACCAGAATCCCAAGGTCTTCGACCGCCTCAAGTGCGACTGCAAAAAGGTGTGGGAAGACGTGTTGGAGCTCGAGGGCATGTTCCAGGGGCCCATGGGGCGCTGGGATGACCCGATGCGGAACAGCGAGGATGACGACTGAGGGCGGGAACGCACAGTTGTTTTCTTCACCTGATCTGAAGATAATTTGCCTTATCTTAACGCGCAGGTGGGTAGCTCGCCAGGCCGCGTAACGCAAGGACCATTCCTTTGTTACTCCTCTCCGTAGCCTAACCGGGCCTGGGGCCATGGCCACCACCCCCCACCAACGTTGAAATAACTTAATCTTTAATTAACGGCAATGGTCGCCCAGAAGCCTTCCACGCGAGCAGGGTACCACCCCATGCTCACCCTCGGGCCTGGAATCAACGGGCCGGCGTCGAAGGCCCTCCGCCTCGACGGACGGCTCGACTCGGGAGTCCTGAGCCCCGCCTTGCACCAGGTTCTCCTCAACATGGCGAGGCTGCGCAACGTGGTCAGCAGCCTCCAGATTGAGGGCGAAAAGGTGGACCTCGCGGAGGCTCGCCGTGTCCTCGACACAGAAGCGCCAACGACGCCCCGCGAGCAGGAGGTGCTACGCTTCGCGAAAGCCTACACGGACCTGCACCACCGGCCGGAGCCCCCGAACCTCACCGTGGAGCGCATCCGGAGAATGCATCGCGAGTTTTTCGAGAACGGGACCCTCGAGGAGGGCCCCATCGGGGGGTTCAAGCAAATCCCAAACGGCGTGAGGGACAAAACCACGGGCCAATGGGTCTTCCACGCAACACCCCCCGAGGAGACGGAAGCGGAGCTTGAGGCCCTCCTGGAGTGGTACCACGGTGACGCGTTGTCGCTGCCGCCCGCCGTTGCAGCAGGCCTGTTCTTCGTGGAGTTCGAAGCCATCCATCCGTTTGCCGACGGCAATGGAAGGCTCGGACGGTTCCTCAACCTCGTGGCGCTCAAACATTTCGGATTCCACAATGCGTGCCTCACGCCCATCGACGGGCGGTTCTTCCGGAGCGGGGAGCGATACTATGAGGCGCTCGCCGCCACCAACGGGGGAGGAAACTACCACGTCTGGTCCCGCTACTACGTCAAGGAGCTGCTACGAGCGTACGAGATCGCCGACCAGCGCGCGGACCTGAGGACGCTTCTTGAGGTCCACACCAAGCCCACCACCCAAGACGTGCTCAAGTGGGTCCTTTCCGGGGGAGCAAGTTGGTTTGTCCACTCCGACTACCCGAACCCGAAAGGCTTCTCCTCGACCGCCGTGAGCATCGCCCTCAGCGAGCTCGTGAAAGAGCACGTCTTAGAGGCGGAGGGAGAAAAACGGGGGCGCCGGTACCGGCTTCACCCCCAATTCCTCACGCGGCTTTACAACGCGGACTTCCTCGGGGACACCCCGAGTAGGCTCCGCCAGGGGGCTCAGAGCGGCCGTCCGCCCACGTAGGGCTGGCGGACGTCGCCGCGGTAGCCGCGGTCGCCCTTGGCGCCGAGCTTGCCGCCGATGATCGCGCCGGCGAACATGACTAGGAGCGTCAGGACGAGGCCGATGATGGCGGGGCCTGCGAGGGCGCCCCAGTCGAGGTTCATGAAGGGGATGGCGTTCATGAACTGGGCGCCGAGGACGCCGCCGAGGACGGCGGCGAGGATGCCGACGATGATGGTCCAGACGGGGACGACAGCACCGTGTTTCGCGCCGCCGAAATAGGCGATTCGGCCAGCGGCGTACCCGCCGATGAGGTAGGCGAGGAAGACGCACACGAGGAGGCCGATGAGTCCTCCGATGCCGAGCGTGTTCATTTCCTGCTGAGTAAAGCCGGCCTGAGCGGCGCCCGATCCGACGCCGCCGAGGATGGCGGCGAGGATGCCGACGAACACGAGGGTGAGGAAGCTCGCGACGCACCACCCGAGGAAGGTGGCGCCGAGGGAGAAGCGGTGGCGGGGCTCGAGCACGCCGGCGCCTTCGCCGGCGGCTCCGCGGTGTGGGTATGCATAGGGGCGGTCCATGGTGATCGCTCGCGCGTCTGCCGAGAACTGGTCAAAAGGGTTGTGGCCCCATGATGGAGAAAAACGCGCACGCGGGGTGTGCACGGAGGTGGGGCTGCCCGCAGGGCTGCCCCTTCGCTTTCCTGCATGGAAGCCCGGTTTCCGCAGCGAGAACCCGGAAATTCCTGTTATCCGCAGCCTATCGAGAAATCCACCGCCGAATGAACCGGAGTCCTTAAGCCCTCTCACGACGAGGGGGTCAAGATGAGTGAAAGCACAACTATCCCTGGTTCTTCGCGGCAGTCCGTGACAGTCACATGCACGAGCTGCAAGGCGGAAACCACGGTGCCCTTTACGCCCACACCCGGGCGGCCCGTGTTCTGCCGTGACTGTTTCCGAAAGCGCTCCAACGCTCCCGGCGGCCCGCCCCAGCGGACCGGCGGGTTTGGCGGAGCCCCTGGGGGCGGCTTCTCCCGCGGTCCCCCCCAGCAGATGCGCCAGCCCAAGAAGGCCATGCTCGCGCAGGGCCGCAAGGCGCACTTCGTGTACGACAGCCTCGCCGCCCTTGGTGCGGAGGGGAAGCTGGACGAGAGCCAGCGCCGCATGTTCATCGAGATGCTCTTCACGCGTGGTTCCCGTCAGAGCACCGAGGCCGCCCAGGAGTTCCTTGAGGCGAAGCTCAACGACGAGACCATCACTTTCGAGGAAGCCCAGCGCCTTTCCAGGCTCCTCGACCGGTACAGCTTCCGCCGCTGATCCCCTGGATCACGCGGCGAAGGGCCGCTCCTCGTGTCGCGAGGCGACACGAACGGCAGCGGCCACCCCCAGGGCGAGCGCCCCAAGGGCTGCTGCCCACAGGAGCACCGCCACGGTTGCCCACAGGAGGCCCAAGGGGCCTCCCCAGGCGTCCGCAATCCGCCCCGCGTAGTCGGGTGAGGCGGGCCACAGGTGCGAGACGCCCGCGGCGACCGCGAGGGAGAGGTTCGCGCCGATGCTGAGCCCCAGCCCCACACGGCTGTGGACGCTTGCAGCGGCGGTCCCGATCGCAAGCGCGAGGAGGACCGGCGCGAGCGTGGCCCACGCCTGGAGCGGCAGCGGGGCCCGGACCTGCTCCTCCAGGACGTGGGCCACCGCAAGGCCCAGCGTGAGGCAGTTGGCCACCGTCAAGGACCGCCAGGGAGTCACGGGAGGGTGCTTCGTCATGCAGGAGGCCTCCGGGAGGCTATCCTTGCATTCTAAGGCATGCCTCATGCATGGTTCCCTGGGAGCCCCCTTGGGGGGTTCTCCCTCGGGAGGGAGGGCCCAGGGCCCGTGGGCCCCAAGGGCCCGGGCGTGAACCGGATAGCCTTGCGGCTCGAAGGTTGTAGCGGATTGCCATGCGCTCCCTAGGCCGCTCCGACTCCGGCTCCCTCGAACTGTTTGCCATCCTGATGCTTCTCTTCTCCTCCGCGTTCGCGTATGGAAGCGGCTTTGGCCCCCGCACAACCTACGCGTCGCCGTTTCCCGATACGCAGCTCAACGTGCTGGGAGGAGACGATCAGGTCACTCTCAGGCACCTCAGCGGGGACCCCCTCAAGGCGGGCGCCTGGAAGGTGAGCATCACGCCCCCCACGGCGACGGTTGCGTACTGCACCATGCCTCGGGGGCTTCAGGGCGGCGATGAGCTTCGGCTCACGGCGACGACGAGCCGGTGCGGCGCAGCGGGTGGCGCGGGGGAGCCTCTCGGCTTCAGCGAGTACAAGATTGTGATTGTCGATGCGACGACGAACACCGTCCTCTTCGACCGCGTGGTTACGGTCACCTAAGCTCTGGACAACGGCGAACAGGCAGGCAGCCAGGGTTTCGGCGCTTGTACCAGAACCCGCTTTCAGGAACCAGGCGCGACAGGGGGCGTGCCGGACCGCCGTCCCTTTCCCCTCCGCGCCGCCGCCATTGCCTCCGTTGGCCTCCTCCTGTTTGCGGGAGTCCTCGCGCTCGTCCCCAAGGGCCCCGAGAACGCTCCCGGAAAAGGGGGCCCGGTGGGTGACGCCACCGCCGAGGACCCTTCGTACCCGGTGAAGGACGCGGAGCCTACCGGAGAGTACGCGGTCCACCTTCTCGTGAACGCGACGGAGGGCCCCTACGGCGGCGCGCCCATTCCCACGGACAAGCGCCTCCTCGGCACCAACCTGTGGTACGGCACCGGTTGGTGGCCCAAGAAGGACCCCGACTGGGTGGCCATGCTCAAGGCCATGGATCCGGGCGTCCTCCGGTGGCCTGCGGGGCACCCGAGCCAGCACTACTGCTTCGACCCCGAGAACGACGGGACGGGCTTCCCCGGCTGCCACGGGCCCGTGTACTCGGGCAAGCAGTTCGAAGCCTTCGTGAACCTCTCCCGCGAGGTGGGCGGCGAGCCCCTCGTCGGCGTGAACGTGAAGGAGGGAAGCCCCGAGATGGCCGCCGCCATGGTGCGCTACCTCAACGTGGAGAAGGGCCTCAAGGTGAAGTATTGGCACCTCGGAAACGAGCCCGACCTCGGCCACAACCCTGCGGGCCTGGGACAAATCATCAACGCGTGGCCGAAGTTCAGCGCCGCCATGCGGAAGGTCGACTCCTCCATCTACCTCATTGGGCCCGAGATCATGACGGGCGCCCACGTGACCGCAAGCCACGGGCGCAACGACTGGATCCGGCCCTTCCTTGAAGCAAACCCCGGCGACGTGGAGGGCATCAGCTGGCATCTCTACCCGCTCGACTCGGAGAACCGCCGCCCCACGAGCGGCGCCTACCCCACGGCGGAGCACCTCCTCCAGTGGTGGGCGAACGACTGGGTGGTCTCTGGCATCCGTTTCGTGGACGTGGCGAGCGAGAAGCTCCGGAAGGACCGGGACGAGCTCATGCCGAAGGCCGAGATTTGGGTGACGGAGCTCGGCCCCGACTCGGGCGACCCCGGGGCCCCCGGCATCACCGACGCGCAGGTGGCCGCCGTCTGGTTCGCGGACGTGCTCGGCCGCTTCGCCGAAGGGGGCACGGCCGCCATCACCCAGTTCGCCTACGACCACTGGGTTCCCGGCAAGGACGAGCTGTCCCTCATCCGCCGCGGCGACGGCAAAATCCTCCCGCTGCCCCCCTGGTACACGTACTACCTGTACGCGGAGCACTGGGGCAACCGCGTCGTGGACACCCACTCGAGCGACGACGCGCACGTGAGCGTCCACGCCTCCACGCGCGCGGACGGGAAGCTCACCGTCATCGTCGTGAACAAGAAATGGGAGCCCGTGACGGCCCGCCTCACCCTCAACGGCATTAACCCCGTGGAGGCCGCGGAGGCCTACGTGCTCACGGCGCCCAGCGGGTCGTCGCTGGATGCGAGCATCAACAACATGACCCTCGACTCCAAGGACTTCCTCGCGGGCAACGTGAAGGTGCCTCCCGCGCCCGGCCCCGAGAGCCGCGACACGCTCCGCGTGCTGCCGCCCCTCAGCGTGACCGTGCTCGTGGTGGACCCGAAGTAGCTACCACGGGATGATCTCGCGGTCGCGCCAAAAGCGACCGCTCGGCGCGCCTGGGGCGAAGAGGCAGAGCCACAGGGGCGTTTCAGCGCCCTCGGGGATGCTGCGGGGAGCCTCGGCGCCGCCCATGTCCGTCCGTACCCAGCCGGGGCAGACGCAGTTCGCGATGAGCCCCTCGCCCCGGTACTCGGCATCCAGGTAGGCCGTGAGGGCGTTCATGCCCGCTTTCGAGATGCGGTACGCGAACGCTCCAGGCTCCGCTCCCTCCGTGAAGGCGCCCGCGCCGGAGGAGACGTTCACGACGCGGCTTCCCGGCTGCTCCAGGAGGAGGGGGAGCGCGTGCTTTGTGACGAGGAGGGTGCCGCGCAGGTTTGTTTCGAGGACGGCGTCGATATGGGCCGTGGGCTCGCTGAGGATCGTGGCGTCCCAATCTGAGACGATGCCGGCGTTGTTCACGAGGATGTCGAGGCGTCCCGCATCGCCCGTGATGAGCACCATGGCCTCGAGGATGCTGTCCTCGTTCGTGAGGTCCATCCGCACGGGGATGATGCGGGGGCGCGAGGCCACCTCCTCGGGGTTGCGGGCGGCCGCGTAGACGGTGGCGCCGTGCTCGGCGAGGCCCTCGGCGATGGCGGCGCCGAGGCCGCGGTTCGCGCCCGTCACGAGGGCAACCTGCCCCGTGAGGTCGGGGTGGAGGGGGACGTGCATGCCCCCGGGAGGGCGCGGCGGTGGCGTAAACTCACCGCTCGAGGCCGCGCCAGAACCGCCGCATCTCCCCCTGGATGTCCCCGGTCTCCCGCGGCACGAAGTCGCGGGGGTAGCAGCGGCGGTAGCTCGACCAGCTGAAGCGCTTGTCCATGAGGACGATGACGCCCTTGTCGGTGGGGGTGCGGATGGAGCGGCCCGCGGCCTGCAGCACGCGGTTCATGGTGGGGTACACGTAGGCGTAGTCCCGCCCCGCTCCCTGCCCAAACTTCTGCTCATAGTAGCCGATGAGGCTCTGGACGTCGAGGCTGGGGGCGGCAAAGGGGAGACCCACGATGACGACGGCCTTCAGGAGGTTGCCCTCGTAGTCGTACCCCTCGCTGAGGCTTCCGCCCTGCACGCCCATGAGGAGCGCGTCCTCGGGCATGTCGCGGATGTCCTGCACGAGGCGCTCCTTGGCGGCCTTGTCGTGCTCGCGCTCCTCCACGATGAGCTCCTTCTTGAGGTAGCGCGGCACGTGGCGGCGCACCTCCTCCAGGATGCTGTAACTCGGGAAGAACGCCGCCGCGTTTCCGGGCACCTCGTTCGCGACGGCGCAGAGGTGCTGCGCGATGCGGTCGAACATCTCGGGCGTCCGGTCCGTGTACGCGGTGGACACCTGGTTGTCGATGAGGAGGAGGCGGTTCGCCTTGGGGAAGGGGGAATCGTAGTAGGCGGTGCGCGTCCGCTTGGGGTCGAGCCCCAGCACGTCGCGGTACATCTCCATGGGATGGAGGGTGCCCGACATGACGACGGAGGCGTGGATGCTGTCGAAGACTGGGCGCGACAGGACGCTCGGGTCGAGAATCTTGTAGTGGAGCGTGGGCGCCGTCCCCCGGGTGAGGATGCGGGCGAGGCCGAAGCGCTCGCGCTTCCAGTTCTGGAGGAACTCGCGCGCGGCGCCGAGGCCCCGCGCCTCCTCCTTGAACTCTTTCTCGAACTCCTCGCACCCGGCCTTCACTTCGCTGAGGAAGGAATCGTAGTCCAGGTGGGTGAGGGTGCGCCGTCCCGCGGCGAGCATCTTATTCACGCGCTCGATGAACTCGTCCTTCTGGACGTAGCGCTCATCGGCGTTGGCGGGGTTTCCGCCGCGTCCGCCCCCAGCAACGGCTTCGGCCTCAGCGAGGACGGCCTTGTCCACGTTCGCCTGGGGCGGCGACTCGAGCATCTGGAACAGGAGCTCCTTGAAGCCTTCGAGGACGGTTTCGAGGCGGCGGTCCCCCAGGTCCCGGGCATCTTCCAGCGCTTCCTCCAGCGTGAAGTCGTTCAGCTCGAGAGACAGGTGGTCACGGATGCGCTCGGGGAGGTTGTGGGCCTCGTCCACCACGAGGAGGATGTCGCTGAGGTCGATCTTCAGGCGTTCCGTGATGGTCTCCCGGAGGTCGCTGAAGAAGTAGTTGTAGTCGCACACGACCACGTGCGCTTGGGCCGCGAGGTCGAGGGCGGTGGCATGGGGGCAGACGCCGAAATCGGTGCAGGAGATGACGGCCTCCTCCACGTGGTGCGGGCGGGCCTTCAGCACCCTGAGGGCCGGCGTGCCCTGGTTCTCCAGGTTCTGGTTGTAGTAGGAGCACTGGCGGTCGATCATCTCGCGGCGGCAGAACTCGGCGAACTGCTTGCTGAAGAGCTCCCGCGCCTCGCGACGGGGGCACATGTCCTGCTTCCCGATGATGTCGGACACCACGAAGGGGAGCCCCGACTTCTGCCGGATGGCCTTCAGGGTGTCCACCGCAATCTTGTGCTGCGACTGCTTGGACGTGAGGAAGAACACGCGCTTCTTGTTCTCGAGCGCGTAGGCAAGGAGCGGCGCGAGGGTGCTCACCGTCTTCCCGAGACCCGTGGGCGCGTTCGCCACCAGGTGGGACCGCGTCTTGGCGGCCTCCATCACGTCGCGGATGAACTGCCGCTGCCCCTCACGGATCGTGGAGTAGGGGAAGAGGTCCGCCCCCGCCGGGAGCGTGATATCCGGCGGGCGCTGGGGCTCCTTCACGACGGGGGCCCGGTCAGGGTCCTCCTGCGGGCCACCCTTGCGGCGGGGCCGGGGCGCGCGCTCCCGCTTCATGGCGGCCTCCGCCTTGGCGGCCGACTGGGCGAGGGACCGCTGAGGCCCCGCC
>DATMKA010000130.1:0-9325 GCA_035553595.1 Thermoplasmatota archaeon
CCACACCCTCGTGCGCATCGGCCACGACGTGGGCGAGGTCATCCACAACACGGCCGAAGAAAAGGGCGCGAGCCTCATCCTCCTCGGGTGGCGCCCCGAGCGCCCCCTGCGCGACTTCTTCGTGGGCGGCTCGGTGGGCCACCTCATCGAGAACCCGCCCTGCGACCTCGCCGTCCTCAAGATCCGGGAAGGCAAACCCCTGGGGCGCGTCCTCATCCCCACCCACGGCGGCACCCACGCAGGCCTCAGCCTCCGCCTCGGCACCGCCATCGCGAAGGCCACCGAGAACAGCAAGGTCACCCTGTTCAACGTCATCCCGCCCGAGGAGGAGACCGAACGGGACCTCCAGGAGGGCGCCCGCATGCTCCGCGGGAAGGCCCTCGCGAAAGCGAACGGCGTGGAAGGCGTGGACGTGAAAATCCAGATCGACCACGCGCCCGCCATCGTGCCCCGCGTCCTCGAGAAGAGCAAGGGCTACGACACGGTCATCGTGGGCGCCACGACGGAGCCCCTGTGGCGCAACTACCTGTTCGGCCACAAGACCGAGGAGATCGCGTCGAAGGTGGCGACGAACGTGCTCCTCGTGAAGGCCCACCAGGGAACCCGCGCGCAGACGCTCCGCCGGATGGCGAGCCGCCTCCTGCATGTGCGGCGCTACCTGCGGCGCGGGTGAGCTGGCGCCCGGGTTCTCAGCCGGAACCGTAGAGGGCCAGTGGGTCAGGGGTTCGCAGAGGCGAGATTTGGAAAAATGCTCTGCAAACCTCCGGCTCTCTGACCCCCTGCGGTTTCGGCTGGGAGCCCGAACCGACCCCATCGCTCAAAGGGGTTGGACGGGAGCAACTCAAGCAGGAACACTGATCTCGGCCCGCAGCTCCTTCTCGCGCTGCTCGGCCTCGTGGATCTGGTTGAGGAGCTTGTGCTTGTGCTCCTCCATGCGGGCCTTCCGCTCGCGGTATTCGGCGTCCGGGATCTCCGCCTTTTCGCGGGAGGCCTCCAGCTCCTCCTGGCGCTTGCGGAGGTCCTTGAGCTGGGAGCGCAGCGTCTTCAGCTGGCGTTCGGTGCGGCCGAGGCGCATTTCAGCAAGCCAGGTCTTGAAGGCCATGTGAATCCTCTGCACGCCATGGCTTTCGGCGGGCTTAAAGGCTTACGGCTGCGAAAACAGGCCGGGCGCCCTCGGGCCAAGGAGAACCTATATGAAGGCGGCGCGGCGGTTCGGGGATACCAATTCAGGGGAAACCCCCATGAGTGACACCGTGCCAACGACCTCCCCCGCTGCAAAGCCCGCCGACAAGGGCCCCGCGCTTCGCGCAAGCGCCGCCCTGTTGCTCGCCCGCGCCCTCAAGGCGCTCCACCCCGATGCGAAGCTCGGCACGGCCACAACAACGGAGGAGGAGTTCGCCTTCGACGTCCTCCTCGGGAAGCCCCTCAGCGAGGACGACCTGCCCGCCATCGAGGCGAAGATGAAGGAGCTCGTGAAGGCGAACCTGAACCTGAAGCGGGACTTCATCGCGAAGCAGGACGCATCCAACCTGTTCCTCGGTCAGGGCGAGGACTTCGAGGCGGAGCTCGTGGCCGAGATGGACACGGACGCGAAGATCGAGGTCGTGCGCATGGGCGACGACTTCACTGTCCTCGTGAAACCCGGCCCCCAGGCCTTCCGCACCGGGGACCTCAAGCACCTCAAGCTCACCCGCGTGTCGGGCGCCTACTGGAAGGGCGACGCCACGCGCCCCCAGATGATGCGCGTCTACGGCACCGTCTGGCCCACCAAGGAGGGCCTCGACACGTACCTCACGCGCATGGAGGAGGCGAGGAAGCGCGACCACCGCCGCCTCGGAAAGGAGATGGAGCTCTTCATGTTCCACCCCTACTCCCCGGGGGCCCCCTTCTGGCTCCCCAAGGGCCTCGTGGTGTGGCACCTCCTCAGCCAGAAGATGCGGGAGTACCTCATCGACAACGGCTACCAGGAGATCCGCACCCCCATCCTGTACGAGAAGACGCTCTTCGAGACGTCGGGGCACTGGCAGAACTACCGGGAGAACATGTTCATCATCAAGGAGGACGAGCACACCCTCCTCGCGATGAAGCCCATGAACTGCCCGAGCCACATGCTCGTGTACGCGAGCAAGACCCGCAGCTACCGCGACCTCCCCATCCGCTTCCACGACCAGAGCATCCTCCACAGGAACGAGGTGCGCGGCACCCTCGGCGGCCTCACGCGCCTGCGCCAGTTCAGCCAGGACGATGCCCACCTGTTCGTGCGCCCCGACCAGATCGAGGAGGAGATCACGAACCTGCTCGGGATGGTCCACCGCGTGAACACCCTCTTCGGGTTCACGTACCAGGCGAAGCTCAGCACCCGCCCCGAGAAGTTCATGGGCGAGATCGAGCTCTGGAACGAGGCGGAGCGCCAACTGGAGAACGCCCTCAAGGCCAATAACATCCCCTACACCATCAACGCGGGGGACGGCGCCTTCTACGGCCCGAAGATCGACTTCGACCTCACGGACGCCATTGGCCGCAAGTGGCAGTGCGCCACCATCCAGCTCGACTTCCAGAACCCCCTCCGCTTCGACCTCAAGTACGTCGCGGAAGGCGGCGAGGAGAAGGTGCCCGTGGTCATCCACCGCGCCATCTACGGTTCGCTCGAGCGCTTCTTCGCGATCCTGCTCGAGCACTACGGCGGCAACCTCCCCGTGTGGCTCGCGCCCGTCCAGGCGAAGGTGCTCTCGCTGAGCGCCCCCTACGCGCCCTACGCGCGCGAGGTGGCCCAAAAGCTCCGCGCCCTGGGCTTCCGCGTCGAGGCGGACGACTCCGACCAGACCCTCCAGTCGAAGATCCGCGAAGCGGAGCTCGGCAAGGTCCCCTACATGCTCGTGGTCGGCGGCAAGGAAGCCGAGACGGGCACCGTCAGCGTCCGCAGCCGCGTCAACAAGAGCGACGAGGGCACGAAGACGGTGGACGAGTTCGGCGCCTGGCTCAAGGAGCGGGCGACACTCAAGTACTGAAAAACGCGTCGTTGAGTACCGTCGTGGCTCCCGGTTGAGGAACCACGACGGCCTCGCCCTCGGCGGCGATCAGGCGAAGAGGACACAGCCGAAGCCGGACCACACGCGGCACGTCTTGTAGCCGCAAGTGGCCGAGGACCCGGGCTGCCCGGTGCAGCCGTAGGCGAGACAGTTCACCTGGGGCGTGCCCTGGGTGCAGTAGCCGATGGCCTTCGCTTCGGTCTTGGTCACGGCGGTGGGGCCGACGCCAGCGGTGGCGACCCCGGCCGCGAGGGCGACAAGGGCGGTGGCAGCGAGGAGGCTCACGATGAGGGTGGTGCGCTTCATGCTCAAACCCGCCACGGATACCCCGGAGCCGGCTTGAGGCTTCTGCGCTGAGTTGCGGAAACAATCAGCTCGCTTGGCGGCGACGCCGCCGGTCCGCGGCGCTGTCGATGCCGCCCCACAGGAGGCCTGCGACGAAGCTGATGACGCCCACGGCCGCAAGGATGGTGCCGAACGCATCGGGGAGCGCTCCCACGCTCAGGAGCACCACGAAGATCATGAGGCAGACGATGCCGAGGGTCACGAGGAAAACGGGTCCCGCGGCGCGGTAGGCTTCGCGGTGGAAGGTGCCAGTCCGTTCCGTCATGGATGGTGCTCGACGGGCCCGCCACGAATGGGTTGTGGCGGGCCCGTCGATGCAGGCGCTCAGGCGCGGCGGCGCGCAAGCAGCGCCACACCGACCAGGGCCGCCGCGAGGAGGCCGAGGGCTGGCGTGGGAATCGTGTTCTCGTCCACGCTCTCGCCGGGGTTGGCCAGGGGCGTTACGGGCACGTCAGGGAGGATTGCCTTGAGGCGTCCCGCTTCCTCCACGAGGGGGAGGTTGAGGGTGCGGACCTCGCTGGGGGAGAGCCAGTGGCGCTTCACCCAGTCCACCTGCACGGTGAGGTTGCCCGCCGTGAAGGGTCCCTCCACCGTGAGGGTGGTCTGCTCGTTGGGGCCGAGCGGGGGGATGGGAACGGTCTTCCCGCCGAGGGTGAGGTTGCCGATGGTGAAGTTGCCGTACCCGATGTTCTCCACGAGGACGCTCAGGCGGTTGGCGTCGCCCTCGATGGCGAGGATCTTGGGGTAGGCGCCGTACTTCTCCACGTTGAGGAAGGCGTGCATGATGCCGCGCCAGGATTCGCGCTCCTGCTCGCGGACGTCAAGCTCGCTCACGGGCTCGCCCCAGACGCCCACCTTGTTGGCGCGGCCGCTCATCTCGTAGGTCCAGCTGGAGGCGCCGAGGCGACCATAGCCCTCGTCGGCGGTGGTGCCGGAGGCGGGGTAGATGGTGCTCCAGATGGGGCCGCAGTCCTCGCGGACGTCGTAGAAGGCCTCGTCGCAGATGCGCGTGAACATCTGGAGGTCGGGAGCGGCGGGGATCTCCTCGGCGCCCCAGGGGTGGAGCCACAGGTTGCCGCAGCAGTGGATGCTGTTCACGTAGTCAGGCTGCAGCTTGTCCATGAGGGCCATCACGATCTGGGTTTCAGGCTCGCTGCCGGGCTCGGGGCCGGGGTTGTTGAGGATGGGCTGCTCCTCGACGGTCCCCCACGTGGCGGGGAAGTTGCGGTTGATGTTCACGGTCTGCGCGTTGAGGCGGCCGAAGGCGTTGCTGCCGTCGGGGTTCACCATGGGGAGGATGAACACATGGCGGTTCTGGACGATCCACTTGGCCGTCTCGTTCGTCTCGTACTCGTCGAGGAGGAACTGCGCGATCTCGGTCACGAAGTAGACGCCCGAGTACTCGTTGCTGTGGGTGCCACCGTCGATGTAGAGGACTTCGCGCTGGTCAAGCGGGATCATGTCCGGGTTCTCGAAGTCGGCGATCTCGAGAAGCCACATGTCGAGGCCGAGGCCGCTCTTGCCCGCGCTCGTGAGCTTCACGAGGCCGGGGTGGTCGTTCGCGAGGCGCTGCACCTCCGCCGTGAGAAGCGGGTAGTAGGGGTAGATCGTGAGGGGGCCGACCTTGTTGAGGGGGGCCGCCGCGGGGACGACGCCCGTGGGGTGGAGGATGAGCTGGCCCTCCACGGGGGGCCGGAGAGCGAGGCCGTCCACGCTGATGGGGTAGCCGTCCTCGGATTCGGGACCGAACTCCGCCGAGGCGGTGGGGGCGAGGAGGAGGGCCGCGAGGGCGAGCGCGAGAAAGAGCGGACCGCGAGACATGCGAGCGCATCCCATGGCGGCTTAAGAAGGTTTTCGGCACGCGGGCTACCCAATCCGGCCTCAAGCCCGCGATCAGGCGAGAAACGCTTTTGAACATCCCGCCCCACGGGTTAGGGAATGCCCCCCTTCCCGGAGCACCTTGAGGCGGACGTCATCGTCGTTGGGGCAAGCCCCGCGGGCCTGCGCGCCGCCTGGGCCGCGGCCCGGGAAGGGGCCTCCGTGGTCCTGCTCGAGGCCCGGGAGGAGATCGGAGTTCCCGAGCCCCTCGCCGCCCTCGCCTTCGACGCCCTGTGGACCGCCGAGGCCCACGCGCCTCCCGAGGCCGTGCGGAGCCGCCTGGAAGGCCTGCGGGTGCAAACCCCCGGCGGGGCCACCGTGACCGTGGAGGCCGCGGCCCGCGTCCTCGACCGCACCCGCTTCGACCGCCACCTCGCGCAGGAGGCACAAGCCCAGGGGGCCACGCTGCGCCTCGGGGTCAGGCAGCTCACGATCGCAGGAAGCGGCCACCTGCAGGCCGAGGGGCTGAGCGTCCATGGCCGCGCCCTCCTCTTCGCGGACGGCGCACGGAGCCTTGCCCACCGCCTCCTTACACCCTACCGCGACCCGACCGCCCTCCTGTGGGGGGCGGCCCACGAGGTACGGGCCCCCGGGGCTGAGACCACCCGCTTCGCCGCGCTCCAGGTGGGGAGCCACGCGCCCGGCGGTCGCACGCAGCTCACGCCCGCCGGAGGCGACCGGTGGCTCCACTGGACCTTCGTTCGCGGAAGCGCCGAGGAGACGCGGGCCGCTGCAGAGGCCGCCGTTGCCCGCCTCCACGCGGAGGAAGTGACGTTCCGCGGCCTCGGGGTGGACCCCGTGCTCACCATCCCCCACGAGCTGGTCGGGGACGGCCTCCTCGTGGCGGGGGGCGCCGCCGGCCAGGGCGGCCTCGAGGCGGGGCTTGCCGCGGGAGAGGCGGCGGGGCGCGTCGCAGGCCGCGCCGCCCTCGCCGCGCCCCCAGGAGGGGTCGTGCGCGCGGCGGCGCTGCGCCCCTACGAACGGGAATGGAAGCGGGAATTCCTGCCGGGGTACCTTCGCCTCCGGTCAGTCCTCGATCACCTGGCGCGCCTTAGCGACGCGCAGCTCGACGCCCTCGCCGCGCCCTGGAACGGGCGGCGAATTCCGGCCGCAACAGTGCAGGGGCTCTCCCATCGGGTTGCCGCGGTACGGGCGCTCACCGCGGCCGGAGCGCTCGCGCGGAACCCGCGCGCCGTCCTGCCCTTCCTGCGCCTTGCCCTGCCCGCGCTCGGGGAGCCGGAGGGCGTGCGGGAGCTCACGCGGAAGCAGGAAGCTTAACGAAAAAGGAGAAAACACGCCCCATTCCGGGGGCGCGGAGGAGACGGTTCGCGCGTTAGGCGTGGACGCCGCTCATGCGGGGCGGGATCACGTCGGGCATGACCTTGACGGCGGTCATGCCGATATTGCGCCACACCTTGAAGCAGTCGTCGCGGGCGGTGATGAAGAAGTCGCGCACATCGCCGCGGACGGCCGCCACGGCGCCGGCCTGGAGGCCCGTGAGGGTGGCCTGGATGCAGAACACGGTGTCAAGGAGAACCTCCTCGTTCGTGAACACCGTGGGGGCCTGGGTCATGCTCTCGATGCGGGTGCGCGCGTTGAGGGTCATGTAGGGAATGCCGGCCTTGTCCAGGATCTGGGTGGCCTTCTGGATGTGGCCGACGAGGAAGTCGTCGCGGAGGTCCGTGAGCACTTCCTTCACGTCGTTGTTCGTGGCCTGCTGGATGTAGAACTCGGTCTTCACGAGACCGAGCTCGAGGGCGTTGACAGCCTGCTGGAGAGTGACGATCTCGGCAGCGTTCAGCTGGGTCTGGTCTGTTGTGATCCGCTCCCAGGCGGCCTGGGCCTTGTCGATGAGGGCCATGGGTTCCTTCACCGACCCCTACGGCTCTCCTACCCTGCAAAAGCGTGGCGGCTAAGGAGACACCCTCCTCCCGCGCCCATGAGGGACCCATCATGGAAGAAGCGGCCACAACAGGCAAAGTCCCAACCGCCCGACCGGGAACCCATGATCGACGAGAAGGGCAGCACCTGGAACAAGATCAAGGGCGGCGTGAAGGAAGGCGTGGGCAAGGTCGCGGGCGACCGGGAGCTCAAGCACGAAGGCCGCAAGGATCAGGCCGTGGGCCGCATCAAGGAAGGCGGCATGACGAGCGAGCACGAGATCCGGAGCGAGCTCGACCGCCTCGAACACAAGGACCGCAAGGACAAGCTACTCTGACCGCGCTCAGAACAGCGTGGCCTGGCCGCGCTGCTTCTCGCCCGGGATGGCCACGGGGTATTCGCCCGTGAGGCAGCCCGTGCAGAGTTGGCTGCGGCTCTTCCCGATGCTCTCCGTGAGCCCCTCGAGGCTGATGTAACCGAGGCTGTCCGCCCCGATCATCTTGCAAATCTCGGGGATCGTGAGCTCGGCGGCCACGAGCTGGCCGCGCGTGTTCATGTCGATGCCGAGGTAGCAGGGGCTCGTGATGGGCGGGCTTCCGATGCGGACGTGCACTTCGGTGGCGCCCGCGTCGCGCACCATCTGGATGATGCGGCGCATCGTCGTGCCGCGCACGATGCTGTCGTCCACGAGGACGACGCGCTTCCCCTGGATGACGCTCTTCACAGGGTTCAGCTTCATGCGGACGCCCTGGTCGCGCATCTTCTGGTCGGGCATGATGAAGGTGCGGTGAACGTACCGGTTCTTCATGAGGCCCTCGGCGAAGGGAATGCCGCTCGCGAAAGCGTATCCGGTGGCGTGGGTGCGCCCCGAGTCGGGGACGGGGATCACGACGTCGGCGAGGGCGGGCTGCTCCTTCGCGAGGCGCTTCCCGATGTCGACGCGCACGTCGTACACGGTGGCGCCGTCCATGATGGAGTCCGCACGGGCGAAGTAAACGTACTCGAACATGCAGTGGGCGCTCTCCGCCTTCTTCTCGGGGAGGAAGCCCTTCACGCCGTCGAGGGTGACCTCGAGGATCTCACCGGGCTCCACGTCCCGGATGAGCTCGCCGCCCACGACGTTGAGGGCCGTGGACTCGGAGGCCACCATGAAGCCGCCGCCGGGGAGGCTGCCGTAGCAGAGGGGCTTGATGCCGAGGGGGTCGCGCACCGCGTACAGGGTGTCGCCGATGAGCAGCGTGAAACAGTAGCTGCCGGAGAGGCGCTTCATCACGTTGCGGAGGGCCTTCACGCGGTTCGGGGTGGTCGCGAGCTCCGCGGCAAGCATGCGGAGCGCCACCTCCGTGTCGTTGGTGGTGAGGAAGCTCCACCCCTTCGCGATGAACTCGTCGCGGAGGGGCTTGCTGTTGACGATGTCGCCGTTGTGGGCGAGGGCGACGTCGCCGCCGGCCGAGGTGACGAGGAGGGGCTGGGCGTTCTCGATGGTGCTGCCGCCCGTGGTGGCGTAGCGCACGTGGCCGATGCCGAGGGGACCCTGCAGGGTGCGGAGCACCTCGGGGGTGTACACGTTCTCCACGAGCCCCATGTTGCGGTGGAGGACGGACTTGCCCTCGTGCTGGGTGACGATGCCGGTGCTCTCCTGGCCGCGGTGCTGGAGCGCGCGGAGGGCGTAGGCGATGAGGGGCGCCACCTCCGTGCCGGCCGGGGCCACGACGCCCACCACGCCGCACTTGTCGCGGATCGCCTTCTCCACATCGTCCGTTGCAGATGTGCCCGAGGCGACGGCCCGCACGCCTTCCATGAGGCGCCCAAAGGTGGGTCCCGGATTTAAGGGTTTGCCACCCGGCCGGGGGAGCGGCCGGGGGCCCGGGACTCGTGATAACCGGGGCCGCGTCACGCGATGATGGCGTTCCCCGCGTTCCCCACGGTGAGGCTCTCGCCCGCGAAGGCGAGCGCCTGGTTTGCCGTGAGGCTGAAGGCCTGGGGCGCGGCCACAGTCCACCCGACCACGACGACCTCGTAGGTGCCGGCCGCCGCGACGGTGTAGCTGAGGGCCTCGGGGGCCCAGTTGCTGTTGGTGCTCTGGGCGAGCACCTCGTCGCCGAGGAGCAGGCCGTCCTGGAAGGCCCCGGGAGCGTAGAGGTAGAGGTCGATGTCGTGGGCAGCGTCGAGGCCGGGGGCGGGGAGGGCGC
>DATMKA010000131.1:0-5732 GCA_035553595.1 Thermoplasmatota archaeon
CACCACGGCCCCCGAGCCCCTCAACGCCATCGCCGCCCTCAGCAACCGCACGCTCCTCGGCGTCGGTGACGGCAACCGCGTGTGGCGCTTCGGCGGCGCGAACCTCGTCCTCGGCGCCGCGAACGCCGCCGGCGAAGGCAGCTTCGAGGGTCTCCTCGACGGCGTCCGCGTGAGCCGCACGGCCCGCGACGCCGTGAAGGACGGGCTCCCCACCATGGGCCGCGCGAGCGCCAGCTTCCCCCCGACGCACCTCGGGGAGAACGTGACGAGCGCCGCCACCGTGGCCCTCTACCGCTTCCACACCGCCCAGAACGTCACCCGCGACGAGACGGGCCGCCACCCCCTCACGCTCGTTGGCGGCGCCTCCCACGAGGCCGCCGACACGAGCCCCGCCACGGGCAGCAAGGGCGCCCTCCGCATCCCCGAAGGGGGCGCGGCCTACACCCTCGACGACACCCGCTTCGACCTCGGCACCACCGGCACCCTCGAAGCCTACGTGCGGCCCCGCAACCCCTTCGCGGGCGGCGTCATCATCAACCGCGAGATTCCCTCCGCGGAAGCAAGCGGCGTGAGCTACCGCCTCCACGTGAACGGCGAAGGCATGCCCGAGCTGCTGCTCGGCGACGGCCTCGACCTCACCCGCGTCACCTCGAGCGTCCCCCTCAAGGCCAACGAGTGGGCCCACGTGGCCGCCACCTGGGACGGCTTCTGGGCGCGCCTCTACGTGAACGGCAAGCTCACGGGCGCCACCCCCCAGGCCGCCTACGCCTACGACAACCCCTACCTCGACGCGCGCAACCTCACCCTCTCCCGCCGCCCCGTGGTCATCCCCTGGCTCGGCGTGGAGGCCCCCGGCGCCTTCCCCCTCACCGCGGTGAGCCTCGGCCGCGACGGCGCCTTCCTCGCCGTGGGCGGCGGCCAAGTGGTGCGCGGCGCCTCCTTCGTGGACCAGGAGCGCGGCGACTGGGTCCGCGACGCCGGCCTCAAGGGCCTTGGCAACCCCGCCCTCTGGGTGGGCCGCGGAGTCACCTCCACCGACGGCGCCGTCCTCTACGCGGACTCCCGCGACGCGGCGCGCTACGTGGCGAACCTCCAGGACGGGTCCCTCACGACCCTCTCCACCACGGACAAGACGAACGCGCAGAACCTGTACACGAACGTGGTGCTGCGGATCCGCCACGCCCCCACGGGGCCCGTCTCGCTCTACCTCACGCGGCTTCCCGCCGTGGAGCTTCCCTCCCGCGTGCACAACGCGACCCCCACCGCGGAGGACGCCGCGGTGGACCTCGTGGCCGTGCCCGGCGGCACGGCGCCCGTGGAACGCTTCCTCATCGCCTCCTGGAACGGCACCGGGCAGGGCACCGAGTGGCGCACGGACACGATCCTTCTCGACCACATCCTCGCGAAGGCGAACCTGAGCGCCTCGTGGTTCCTCCTCAACGGGCTCCTCCTCGAAGTGGGGCCCGGCGCCACGTGGGCCGTGGACGAGCTCGAAGTGAAGGGCGACTTCACCTCCTCCCTCGGGAAGCCCCGCCGCGACACCCTCCTGTTCACCGCGGGCGCCACCTCCGGCAACGTGGGCCGCTGGAGCCCCGCCGTGGGCGGCGGCCAGAGCGTGAGCCAGGCGGGCGCCGGCATCGGCCCCTACTGGGTGAGCACCACCTCCACGGGCCGCATGACCACCGGCAGCCTGTGGCGCGTGAGCGAGAACCTGTACAAGGGCGACGGCGCCTGGGTGTACAACGACCGCGTGACGGGCGAGTACGGCAACGTCGAGGATGCGCGCCTCGTGACCCCGCCCGTCTCCCTCAACGAGGTCATCCACCCCACCCTCACCTTCCTCACGAAGTACCGCTTCCGCCTCGACGAGTCCCGCCGCTACGACGCGGACCCGAGCCCCGCCGTCACCACCAACATCCCCATCACCGACCTCCTCGGCCTCGGCATGGTGGAGATCCAGGTGCAGAACGACGACGGCTCCTGGGGACCCTTCCTCCCCATCGTGCCCCAGGGCGGCTACCCCCGCGCGCCCACCGGAACCTACATCGATCCCGGCGCGCGCCTCCAGCCCACCATGGGCTTCTGGGGCTCAAGCAACAGCTCCTGGCCCGACCTCCTCAAGCGCCCCGAGGTCGAAAACCCGCGCTCGAAGTTCAACGAGTCCATCCTCGGCGAGAGCACCTGGGTGCCTGTCTCCTTCAACCTCACGAACCAGGACCTTCCCGTGAACCCCATGGGGCGCACCGTGCGCTTCAGCTTCCACACCCTCGCCATCCCCGGCTCCTCGGGGGCCGACCCCCACGTGCGGAGCGAAGGCTGGTACATCACGGACGTCCGCGTGAAGGGGAGCGAGCGCGCCGCCATCGACCTCGCCCTCGTGAACGCCACCCTCTCCACGCCCTACAACGCCGCCCTCCTCGGCGTGGGCCCCGGCACCACGGTGCCCGTGAAGGTGAACGTGACCAACCGCGGCCTCTTCCCCGTGAGCGGCTACAACGTCACCCTCGAGGCCCGCGAGGTGCTCAACCGCGCCACCGGCCTCCTCGGCCCCGTTGTCTCCCGCGACGAGTCGCCCCGCCTCCAGGAGGCCCTCCTCCCCGGCGGCACGGCCACCGTGGAGATTCCCTGGCGCGTCCCCGCGAAGGCCCGCGCCGACTACGTGGTCACCCTCCGCGTCCTCCCCGGCACGGAGATTGACGGCGACCTCACGAACGACGCCGTCGCCCTCGGCACCGCCCGCGTGCCCATCTCCGCGAAGGTGAGCCCCGACGCGGCCGTTAACATCCTCGTGACGCCCAAGGCCGCCACCCGCGGCATCGAGCGCCGCATCGATGTCACCGTGTCGAACACGGGCAACGTGCCCCTCACGAACTTCACCCTCGAGCGCACCATCGAGCGCGTGACCGCGAGCGGCCGCGCCGACCTCCTCAGCACCGAGGACCTCGGGTGGAAGCTCGAAACCCGCAGCGAGAAGGGCCTCCTGCCGGGCGCCACCGAGGACGCCCGCCGCTTCCGCATCGTCGCCCGCGACCACAACGCCACGGACTTCGCGGAGGACTTCCGCGACCGCGAGCTCCGGTGGACGCCCCCCGAGAACGCTCGCTTCGTGTTCACGGCCACCGTCCGCCTCGAGAGCGGCGACCGCAACGCCACCAACAACGTGGCGAAGGACTTCATCGACTCCTTCAGCGTCTTCCACGAGGACGCCTTGGACACGCTCCTCACGGCCGAAGAGGGCGGCTACTCCCTCGACGCCGGGTGGCGCCTCAGCGAAGCCGCCGCCAAGGGAGAAGGGAAGGGCTTCGTGTTCGGCGACCCGAGCACGGGCCGCGTTCCCGCGGACGCCGACGCGAGCCTCCTCCTCCCCGTTGTGGACGTGAGCAGCGCCGCGAGCGCCATCCTCACCTTCAGCACCAACGTGAGCTTCGAGTCCCGCTACGACGGCGGCATCGTGGAAACCCGCAGCTACCGCAACGGCGCGTGGGGCCCGTGGCACCGCATCAGCCCCGAGCCCTTCCCGGGCGCCCGGCACGTGGTGGACACCCTCCACGACGGGAACCCCATCGCCCGCGCTTCCACGGATCCCGCGGCGGTGCGCGGCCTCACGAACGACAGCCGCGGCAGCTTCGCCGAGGAGACGGGCGAGACGGACGGCTGGTTCACGGTGAGCTACAACCTCGGCAAGGCCCCTGGCATGACCGAGCGCGCCACCTTCGTGAGCCACCCCCTCGACACGCTCCTCAACGACGCCCTCCCCCTCATCGCCGACCCGCAGAAGATCCAGCGGCCCGACGAGAGCAACCTCAGCCGCGCCGTCTTCCGCGGCAAGAGCTGGGGCGAAGGCGTGGAGTCCTGGGAGTACCACGACCTCACCTACAACGAGCCCTGGCCCAAGGTGGGCCCGAGCTTCCTCTGGTCCGGGTCCGGCGACCTCACGGACGACGGGCTCCGGCCCGCCGCCACGGCGCCCGGCGCGGGCACCGGCGGCGCCGTCCACCGCCTCGCCTACACGGTGGACCTCCGCACCCTCCCTGCGGACCACGATGCGGCCCTCCGCTTCTGGCTGTGGCACCCCCAGGGCGTGGAGATCGCGTGCACCATCGAGAAGACGCTGCCCTTCTGTCTCCGCGTCTACAACGCCACCGCCTACGCGGCTGATGCCAACAACTACGCGAGCTTCGACCCCACGAAGGCCACGATTCTCGCGCAGGACGGCGCCTGGACGCTGTACGAGATGCCCTTCTCCCTCCTCGCCACGAACGCGGGCCCCCTCGCCTTCGCGGGCAAGGAGATGACGCTCCGCTTCGAGTTCGGGGCCCAGCGGCCCTACCGCGGCGTCGTCGTGGACGGCATCACCGTCACCACTTTCCGCGTGAGCGGCCTCGACCGCGTCGACGTGAAGGAGATTGCGAGCGAGAGCGTGGGCCTCCCCACGCCGAGCCTCACCTTCGCGCGGCGCGACCAGCCCCAGGCCGCGGGCACGGAGCTCACCATGGCCAAGGGCCTCACCTGGGCCGAGGTGCGCCCCGAGCCCGGCGCCGGCGAGGGCCTCCTGTACACTCCCGCCGTCCCCAACAACCCCACGCCATGGATCATCGCCACCGCTCCCGGCGGCGTCCCCGGGGAGGAGGATCGTTACTTCACCACGAGCAACCCCGCGGTCAACAACGGCAAGTACGCCGTGAACGCGGACACGCGCCTCGTGACGCCCCTCATCGACCTCACCCGCGTCCTCGGCGACAACGTGACCCTCCGCTTCAGCGAGAAGCACGCCTTCGCCCCCGCCCTCTCCATGGGAGACGTCCTCTTCCCCGCCCACTACGGCGTCGTGGAGGCAAGCGTCCTCAACGAGGCGAGCGGCGAATGGGGCCCCTGGCACACCCGCTGCGCCAAGGGACCGCAGAAGGCGACGGAGTCCTGCCGCTTCCTCGGCGGCGACTTCAACGACGCCTCCTGGGCCTCCCACGAGTACAACGTGAGCGACCTCAAGGGCCAGAAGGTCCGCTTCGCCTTCCGCGTCGTGGGCGGCCCCCTCGGTCCCCTCCAGGGTTTCGCCATCGACGACCTCCAGGTGGAGGGCGACGTCCTCACGGGCGCTCCCCTCCAGATCCGCCTCCGCGCGGGCACCGACGGGTCGGGCCACCGCGGCGCCTGGCGCGTGGACGACCTCCAGGTCGTGGGCACCACCTACAAGAACAACCTCGAGGTGAGCCTCGCCACGCCCCCCACCGTGAAGGTCACGCCCGGCGGCACCTTCTACGTGAACGGCACCGTGCGCAACCTCGGCGAGAACACCCGCGACAGCCTCGTGCTCCGCCTCACGGCGGCGCCCCCGAGCGCTGCCGGGGAGGAAGCGCCCCTGCCCACCCTGCAGCTTGCCGAGATGCGGCCCGGCGCCCCCGTGCGCCCCGGCGCCACCGGCACCCTCACCGTGGGTCCCTTCAACCTGCTGCGGAACGCCAACGCGAGCTTCAGCGTCCTCGTGACGGCACCCGCGCGGCCCTTCGCCGACGACCAGGACAAGACCGAGTACGTGGTGAGCGTGGGCGCTCGCCGCTTCACCGACTCGGCCACCTACCCCCGGCTCGTGGAGGACGAGGTCACCACCAACCTCGACCGCACCGTCCTCGCCACGTCCCGCGCCTACCGCGAGGTCGTGTTCAAGTCCGTGACGGCCAGCCCCAGCAACGCGACGCCCGGCGAGCCCATCACGCTGCGCGCCCTCTTGGAGA
>DATMKA010000132.1:0-4918 GCA_035553595.1 Thermoplasmatota archaeon
ATCCATGAGGACCCGGGAGGCATCGCGGAGACCATGCCGCCAACCTCGCCCCCGCCCGACCCCGACACCGCCCTCACGGAAGCCGAGCAGGTGATCGAGGAGGCCGCGGAGGACCCCCAGGAGGGCGTCCATCGGATAGAGCAGGCGGAGAAGGACCTGGTGGAGCGCGCACGGCAGGACCCCCGTGCCCTTCCAGCGATTCGCCCCGCGCTCGAACGGTTGGACGGTGCCCTCAGCGAGGTGCGCACCGCGGCCCGGGAGCAGGCCCATGCGGTGGAGCATGAGGCGGCACGGGAACTCTCCGAGATCCTGAAGGGGCTGCCTGCGGAGGACGCCTTCACGGCCCATGCCGCCCTCCGGAAGGTGCTCGAGGCCACACTTGCGGCCGAAGCCGCGCGCCCCACGCCGGCCCCGGGGGACCTTCCCGACCCCTTCCCCGGTTTCAAGGGGAAGCTCAAGCGCCACCAGGAGGAGGGGGTCCGGTTCATGCTCGCCCGGGACCTCAACTGCGTTCTCGCCGACGACATGGGCCTCGGCAAGACGGTGCAGGTGGTCGCCGCCGTCCTCGCGGCCGACGCTCGCGCGATTGTGGTGGGACCCGCGAACACGCTCTACAACTGGAAGGACGAGGTGGAGAAATTCACCGGAGAGGAGGCGGTCGTGTACCACCGCGGCAAGCTCACCGGCCCCCCGGAGGCACGTTTCCTCCTCACCACCTACGACGCGCTCCAGACGCTCCCGAAGGACGAGGAGGGGGTGAAGGGGCGCGACGTGCTCGTGCTCGACGAGGCGCACTATCTGCGGAACCCGCGCACGCAGCGCACGCGGGCCGTCACGAGGATGCCGCAGCGCCGCCGTCTCCTCCTCACGGGCACGCCGGTCGTGAACGGCATCGAGGACTACCATGCGCTCCTGCGGCAGGTGGATCCGCAGCAGTGGGGGACGCCGAAGGCCTTCCGCGCCCGCTGGATCCCCGAGCCCGGGCTGTACGAGAAGCACGTGCAGGTGCGCGACGCGACGGCATGGCTCCTCGACCGCGCCGCGAGCGACCACGTCCTTCGCCGCCTCAAAACCGACGTGACGGACCTCCCGCCCCGCATCGTGCGGGTGCGCCACCACGAGCTCACCTCCCGGGAGGAGGCGCAGTACACGACCCTCGAAGCCCGCATCGAGGAGGCGATCAACGATCCCGAGAACGACACGGCCGCGATCGAGGCGCTCCACGCCATGCGGCAGTTTCTCGCCCGCGCCCGCGTGCGCGCCGTCACCGAGCGCGTGCAGGACCTGGTGGAGCGCGGCGAGAGCGTCGTCGTCTTCGCCGAGTACCTCGACCCGCTCCGGAAGCTCCAGAAAAAGCTCGGTGAAACGGCGGTGATCATCGAAGGGAGCACCGCGCCCGAGGACCGGCAGGAAGCCGCGACCAGCCTCGGCGAGGAAAACAGCCACCAGGTGATCCTTGCCCAGATCGAGGCCGGCGGCGTGGGAATCAACCTCACCGCCGCACGGCACGTCCTCTTCCTCCACCTCGGGTGGACCCCGAGCGCCCACGCGCAGGCCATGGACCGCGTCCACCGCATCGGGCAGGACCGCACCGTGATCGTGGAGTTCTACATCACGCCCGGCACCATCGACGAACGCATGGCCGCCATCCTCCTCCGGAAGGAGGCCGAGCACGACCTCGTCCTGTCGGAGGCCACCGACGTGCACAACCGCGGCGACCTCGTCCGCGCGCTACGGGCGAGCCGTGAGGTGAGGGAGGAAGCGAAGGTCGCGGAAGCGGCGGCGGAGGCGCGGAGCGGACTGCCTAGGAGACCTTCTGGATCTCCTCAAGCGCCTGCGGATTCCCAAGGCTGCTGAGGTCCCCGGGGTCCTTCCCAAGCGCCTTCGCCTTGATGCCGCGCCGCAGAATCTTCCCGTTCCTCGTGCGGGGCAGGTCCTTCACGAAGTGCACCTGCTTGGGACGGAAGGGCTTGCCGAGGGCGACGTCCACGGCATCCTTCAGCTTGTCCTCCAGCTCCTTGCCCGCGCTGCGGCCGGGCCGGAGGATGACGTAGCAGTGGACCACTTCGCCCTTCACCGCGTCGGGGACGCCGATGACGGCGGCCTCCTGCACGTGACCGGTGTCCACGAGGATGCTCTCGACTTCGGCGGGGCCGACGCGCTTGCCCGCGATCTTGATGGTGTCGTCGCTGCGGCCGTGGAGGAACCAGTAGCCGCGCTCGTCGATGCTCGCGAAGTCGCCGTGGTACCACAGGTTGGGCCAGCGGCTCCAGTACGCTTCGATGAAGCGGTCGGGGTCCTTCCAGAGGCCGCGCGTCATGCCGGGCCAGGGGCGCTTCGCGACGAGCTCGCCGACGGTGCCGCGGGGCACGGGCTTGCCCGCGTCGTCCACGACGTCCACAGCCATGCCGAAGGCGGGGTGCCCCAGGCTGCAGGGTTCGAGGGGCGTGAGCGGCGTGGGGGAGAGGAAGCAGGCGCCGACCTCTGTGCCTCCGGAGAGGTTGATGATGGGGCAGCGACCGCCGCCCACTTTCTCGTGAAGCCACAGCCACGGCTCCGGGTTCCACGGCTCACCCGTGGAGGCGAGGATGCGGAGCGCGCTCAGGTCGTGCTTCGCGGGCGGCTCGTCCCCGTGCTTCATGAGGCTGCGGATGAGCGTGGGGGAGACGCCGAGGATGGTGATGCCGTGCCGCGCGACGACCTCCCAGAGGCGGTCCGGGGCGGGGTAATCGGGGGAGCCTTCGTAGAGGAACACGGTGCCGCCGAGGGCGAGGCCGCCCACGACCTCCCAGGGGCCCATGATCCAGCCCATGTCGGTGAACCAGAAGAGGACGTCGTCCTCGTGGAGGTCTACCTGGTGGGCAACCTCCTGCGCGATCTTCACGAGGAACCCGCCGTGCACGTGCACACTGCCCTTGGGGCGGCCCGTGGTGCCGGAGGTGTAGATGACCATCCACGGGTCCTCGGCGCCCGTGGACTCCGCCTTGAAGTCGCGGGGCTTGCTCGCGGCGGCCTTCTGCCAGTCGATGTCGCGCTTCTCGTTCCACGCGATCTTCTCGCCGAGGCGGCGGTGCACGATCATGCTCCGCAGGGAGGGAACGCGGTCGGCGGCCTCGTCCGCCACGGGCTTCATCAGGACGGGCTGGCCCTTGCGGAGGAAGCCGTCGGCGGTGATGAGAACCTTCGCGTTGGCGTCCGTGAGGCGCTTCTCGCACGCCTCCGCGCCGAACCCCGAGAACAGGGGGACGAAGATGCCGCCCACCTTGGCGATGGCGAGGAGCGCCGCCGCCGTCTCGGGAATCATGGGGAGGTACACGCCCACGGCGTCCCCTTTCCGGATGCCCTGCTCGCGGAGGAGGTGGCAGAGCTGATTCACCTGCACGTACAGCTCCCAGTACGTGATGTTGCGAACCGTCTTGTCCTCGCCTTCCCAAGCGATGGCCACCTTGTTGCGGCGGTGGCTCATGGCGTGGCGGTCGAGACAGTTCACGGCGAGGTTGATGCGGCCGTCCGCGAACCACGTGGCCCACGGGATGCCCCGGCTCTCGTCAAGCACCTGCGTGTAGGGCTTCTCCCACTGGAACCCGAGGTCCTTCTCGACGGCGCCCCAGAAGCGCGCCACGTCCTCCTGGCTCCACCGAAGCAGCTCGTCCTCGGTCTTGAAGCCGAGGCGGTCCATGAAGGCCTTCACGTTCGCCCGCTTGACATGCTCCGGGGAAGGGGTCCAAACGACGTTGCCGGTGCTCATGGCCACACCTTGATGCCTGCGCAATCCCCGAGCCCGCTATAAGGATTCGGGCCAACCCGACTCCCCCGCCGGTGAACAATCCTTACCCAACTAGCGTGTCTAGAGACTCTTTATATGCTCTCGGGGGGACCGTCTGCTCAGAGACACACGCGGCGCCCCCGGCGGCAACCGGGCGCGCTGCAGGGTTCCGCCCCACAGGCAACGGCAACAACCTGGCAACCCGCGCCCGGCAAGGCGCGGCTCCCTCTCTTCTCGAGGGCGGAACCCTCCTCTCTTCTCTTCCCCCCTGTTTCCCCTCGCCCTTGAAACCAATCGGGGACCCGGGTACTGCTGCGCCATCGTGCGATGCCTTCCGTGCCTGCCCTGGCACCGCCGCAGGTGCTTGGGGAACCGTATCCGCGCCCCGATCGGCGGCAAGCTGCGACCTGCCACCGAACCCGTCTTCCCGGCCAGAACGCAACAAAACTTAAGGCGCGATTGCGGGGTGCCGCGGCGGAGGCTTTCACTTGCGGGCGGCCCCTTCGACCCTGACAGGCTCACTTCTCCTCGCTACGTTTACACTCCTCGCCTGCGCGGCGCTCCTTCCCACGGCGGCTGCCCAGACTCTCCAGGTCGTGGTGGACGCGGGTCAGACCACCACCACGCCGGACGGCCAGGGGGTCAATGTCGTGACGTCGGGGGACCCCTTCACCGGTACCGAGCGGGAGATCACCTTCCTCAACCTGAGCGATGGTTGTACCTCCGAGGGGTGCAGCTGGGGCCGCATGTTCTACCTTGTTTCCCCGGCAGGAGGGAACCACACTGACGCGGTCGCCTCCGCGGCTGCCTATCAGTATGAGTCCGGGCTCAACCGGATGGCGGTTTACTTCCCGAGCATCACCCTCACTCCTGGCGGCGTCTGGTTCCTCACGCCGGCCGAGGACTACCTTGTCGCGAGCTTCCAAACCACCAGCCCCGTGCCTCCCCCGGCGGATCCCGTGGAAGTGTTCCACGAGGACTTCGAGTCGGGGGCCCCCGGATGGAACGCGACCGGTCTCTGGCACCTGACCACGGACCACGCCTACTCCGCCAACACGTCCTTCTACTTCGGCATCGAGCACGGTCCGGGGCGGGAGGACAACAACTACGCCACGGGTGCTGCTGAGAGCGGCACCCTTACCACCCCCGAGA
>DATMKA010000133.1:0-3234 GCA_035553595.1 Thermoplasmatota archaeon
CTCGGACTCGCCGCCCCCCTGCTTCCCCCTGGACAAGCAGATTGCCTCCAACGAGTGGCAGCCCCCCGGTGGACCAGTTCCCTTCCTCCGACCACCTCCCGACCAGGGCTCCCGGTCCTATGCGGTCCCGCAGGAACTGACCTCCGCGAGCATCTACGTCAACTACACCGAGTTCCAGGGCTCGGCGTCCTTCAACCTGGAGGACCCCACCGGCGACTCCGCCTGGAGCGACAGCGCCGACGTGCAGCCCCCGAGCCGCCCCTTGGGCGTTGGCGGCGACCCGCCGCTCACCGAGCAGCGCTTCGCCGAGATTCCCCTGTCGGGCGGCGAGTGGACCCTCACCTGGAACCACGACCTCGACAACGGCCGCGTGAGGCTCACCGTCATCGGGCACATCCGCTGCGACGGCGCTTCCCAGCAATCTGCGGAGGGTGGCGCCGCTGGACAGTGAGAAGGCCCAGCGCTGGCAGCTGCTCCTGCTGCCCCTAGGCGGCGCCGTGCTCGGTGTCGTCCTCGGCCTCATGCTCTCCCCCATCGTGAAGGGCGAAGGGTTCTCGAGCCCGAGCTTCTGGTTCGGCTCCGCCACGCTCCTCGCCATCGCGGGCGGCGTCGTCCTCGTGCGCCGCGCCCGCAAGGCGACGCCAAAGACCTCCACGGTCACCGAGAAGGAGGGCACGCCCCACAGCCGCGAGCCCGAGACCTTCCAGGTGGAGGTACAGTTCCCCGACATCGGCGAACGCTACCCCGACCTGTGGGGCGTGGGCGACCCCTTCACGGTGCGCCTGCAGGCTCCCTCCGCCAACGCCGGGGCCCCCGTCACCCTCATCGCGTGGAAGGACGGCAAGGAACTGTTCACTCGCGAGGGCCTTCTCGGCCCCGAGGGCCAGTGCGTCTTCACGATCACCCTCACGGACCCCGCCACGCTCCACCTCGAGGCCCGCGTGCAGGCCCCCGGCGGCCTCGGCCGCGGCGGCCGCGTCATCCGCTTCAACCACTACGAGGACGAGATCAAGGCCACCTTCGGCGAGTTCCGCGCCTGGGCCCTCGAAAAACTCGGCCGCGAAGACCGGCCCGGCGTCACCGCCCGCGAGATCATCGCCGGGCTGCGCGCGCCCCCCGAGGCCGGCAAATACCTCGCGGAAGTGCTCTACGTGCTCGAAGTGCTCGCCTACGGGGAGCGGAAAGCCGAGCGCGGCCTCTACCTGCACTTCCTGGACTGCTTCATCGCCCTCGAGGAAGCCCGGTTCTTCGGGTCGGGAGGCGCGTAGGCCGTGCTTGAGCGCGTGGCCGAGGTCGGCACCCGGCAGAAGGCGGCCGTCACGGCGGCGGGTCTCTGCGCGCTCCTCCTGCTCCTCGACGTCCAGTTTGCCACCGACCGCGGCCAAATCACGCTCCGCTTCCTCGCCCCCTTCTTCGCGGCCCACTTCGCCGTCCGCTACCTCGCGCTCCGCCTCTGGGGCGTGCGCCGCGGCACCCTTGCGCCCCGCCTCGGCGCGCGTGCGGCCTCCTGGGCCCTCATCGTGGTGCCCCTCTACCTCACGGGCGTCTTCCAGTACACGCCCTTCGGCATCCCCTTCGCCGCCCTCGTGGTCATCGACCACCTGATGGTGTTCCTCGCCCGCGACACGGCGCCCGAGGACGACACGCCGCGCAACCCGATCTCCCTCGCGGCCCCCCTGAAGATTCTCCTGGGCATCCTCCTTCTCGGGGGCGCCGTCCTCTTCCACTTCTACGTGGCCGCGCCCCTCGCCTACGGTCGCCTCCTTGAATGGACGGCGGCGGCCTTCGTGGCCTGCATCGTGCTCTGGCGCGGTCTCGTCCGCGGCCCCAAGGCCCCCGAGCGCCTGCCGCTGCGGTACAGCCTGCACAAGCCGAAGGCGGAGCCCATCCCCGACCCCTTGTCGGCGCCCTTCGAGCGGGCCGTCCGTGCTTTCCTGCAGGACGGGGACTCCCAGCCCCTCGTGAAGGCGGCGGAGGACGTGGGCCGCGCCTCGGGCCTCTCGGGGCCCGCGCTCCAGGACCTGCGCGAGCGCGTCCTGCGGGCCCTTGCGCGGTCGGGCACGCGGCGCGAGGACGATCTCCGCAGCGCCATGCAGGCCCTCGAGCAGGCCTTGAACGAATCCGTCACGCTTACTCCACCGGTCCGGTGATCCCTTGGTCGACCCCATCCGTACTGTCGAAAGCCGCTACACCGTCTATGCGAACGAAGTCCAGACCATCGAGCGCGTGGTGGCTGGCATCGGCCAGGCCGTCGTGGGGAAGGGGCCCGTCGTGGAGAAGCTCGTGGCCTCCGCGCTCGCGGGCGGCCACGTGCTGTTCGAGGACTATCCCGGCCTCGGGAAGACGCTCCTCGTGAAGACCTTCAGCCGCATCGTGGGCGCCGAGTTCAAGCGCGTCCAGTTCACGCCCGACCTCCTGCCGAGCGACATCCTCGGCACCACCATCTGGGACCAGGGCCAGAAGGCGTTCCTCCTGCACAAGGGTCCCGTGTTCACGAACATCCTCCTCGCGGACGAAATCAACCGCGCGCCCCCGAAGACGCAGGCGGCGCTTCTTGAGGCCATGGAGGAGCGGCAGGTGACGCTCGACGGGAAGACGCTCCCGCTCCCTAAGCCCTTCTTCGTGCTCGCCACCCAGAACCCCGTGGAGCAGGAAGGCACCTACCCGCTGCCGGAGGCGCAGATGGACCGCTTCCTCCTGCGCCTCACCATGGGTTACCCCGGCTCCGACGAGGAGGAAGCCTCTATTCTCGCGCGGCGCGCAAGCTGGAAGCGCGACGACCCCACCGGGGGGCTGCAGCCCGTGCTGAACCTCCAAGGCCTCCAAGCGCTCGTGAACACGGTGGAGCAGGGGGTAACGGTGTCCCCCGAGGTGCAGCTCTACATCGCGCGGCTCGTGCGCGCCATCCGCGCCCACCCCCGCGTCCGCGTGGGCCCCTCGCCCCGCGGCTCCCTCGCCCTCTTCAAGGCGGGGAAGGCCCTCGCCCTCATCCGGGGCCGCGACTTCGTGGTGCCGGACGACATCAAGAGCATCGCCGTGGACGCCCTCGCCCACCGCACGCTCCTGCACGTGGAGCACCTCCTCGCGGGCGAGGAGGCTTCCCGCGTCGTGCGCGAGGTGCTGGATGCCGTCCCCGTCCCTGCCGTGGTGCGGCGGAACGTCGCGCAAGCCTGAGGCCCCGGAATGGTTCCTGCGCCCGCCCCCGACCCCTCGAAAGAGGCCCAGGAGCCCCTC
>DATMKA010000134.1:0-4807 GCA_035553595.1 Thermoplasmatota archaeon
CCGTCATCCCTCCCTTCACCCTTCGCCTCGAGGAGGGACGCGGCCCCTTCACGCTGGAGGCCAACGGAACCCTCACGCTCACGCTCCTCGTCGGCCCCAACGCCACCCACGCCAACCGCACGCTCCGCTTCAGCTGGAGCCTGCGGGAGGCCGCCACCAACGAGAGCGTGGAAGCCACCGCGACCGGAGTTCGCGTCACCTTCTCCCCCACGGCCCCCACGCTCAACCGGACGCGTGAGACGGAGGTCACGATGACCCTCACCGGCCGCAACGCCACCGCCGGCACCTACACCCTCGAAGTGGAAGCGGCCACGCGGGGCGAGGGCCCGCGGCTGCAGAACCGCCTCACAATCCCCGTGACCATTCGCGCCTGAGCGGCCTCACGCGTCGTCGCCGTCGCCGCCGCCCTTGTTCCCCTTCTCGGCCTGCATGCGGTACATGTCGAGAAGCTCCTTCGTGGAGGTGGCGTCCTCGGGCTTCTTGTCGGTGCGCCAGCGCCCGAGGAAGCGGGGGAAACGGACGGCGAGGCCCGCGCCCTCACGGACCTTGCCCCAGGCTGCCGTGTGCACGGGGGAGAGCGTGAGCTCGGCGCCGAGCACCTCGGCGACGTGAACGGGCTCGAACCAGTAGTCGGCCTCCATCTTGCTGCGGACACGCGGGTGGACGTGGTCGAGCTGGGCGCGGCGGAACATCTCCGGCATCTGCGCAAGCATCGCGTCATCGAAGCCCGTGCCGAGCTTGCAGACAGTTTCGAAAACGTCGTCCTGCTTGTTGTAGGCCGCCATGAGGAGCGCGCCGTACCAGCCCTTGCGGCGGCCGCGGCCCGCAAGGGCGCCCACCACCACGAGGTCGAGGGAGTCCGTGAGCTCCGAGGAGTAGTCGCGCTTGTACTTGATCCACTGGTACCCGCGGGCCCCGGCGCGGTACACCGAGTCGGGACCGAGAGCCTTGCACATGATGCCCTCCGCGTTCTCCGCCACGGCCTCGTCGAAGAAGCCCATGAGCGCCTGGGGCGTGTCCACCACCTTGTAGCGGCTGAACTGGACGCCGTCGTTCACCTTGAAGGCGGACTCGAGGGCGGCGCGGCGCTCCGGGAGCGCGGCCCCCGTGAGGTCCTTCCCGTCAAGGTAGAGGCAATCGAAGAGGTAGATGGTGACCGGCACCTCGGCGGCGGTCTCCTCGATGTCGTGCTTCCGGCCGCGCCGCACGCTCACCTCCTGGAAGGGCCGCATCTCCCCCGTGTCGGGGTCCACGGCCACGACCTCGCCCTCCACGACGCCCTCGGTGCCCTTGAAAGCCTTCCGGAGGGCGCGCGCCACGTCCGGGAACTGGCCCGTGAGGTCCTCGAGGCGGCGGCTGTAAAAATGCACGGAATCGGACCCGTCCCCCTTGATGTGGGCCTGGACGCGAAGGCCGTCGTACTTCAGCTCGACGGCGACACGGCCCCCGAGCTTGTCGAGGATCTGGTCGGCCTCGGGGAGGCGCTCCGCGAGCATCGCGCGGAGGGGAACACCCACGGTGAGGTGGATGCCCTTGAGGCCGGTGAGGCCCTTCTTTTTCATGGCCTCCGCCACGCGGCCGAGGTCGGAGGACACGTTGTAGGCGCGCTCAAGGT
This sequence comes from Thermoplasmatota archaeon, assembly GCA_035553595.1. GTDB lineage: Archaea > Thermoplasmatota > SW-10-69-26 > JACQPN01 > JAJPHT01 > DATMKA01. The sequence goes on from DATMKA010000134.1 coordinate 1,616, forward strand.
CCGGCCGGTTCGCCTTCTCGGCGAAGGCCACGGCGAGCGCGTCGAGGATGGTCATATCGGCCACGCCGAGGCGGAGCTTCCCCGTCACGGTGCGCACGATGTAGCGCGCGGAGGCGGGCCCGGCGCGGAGGAGGAGCTTCTCAAGGAGGAGGAGCTTCCGCTCCTGGGACCCGGACCCGGTGGTCTTCGCGATCTCCTCGAAGGTGCGGTAGACTTCGAGGACGGAAAGAGGCTCGGCGGCCATGGGCTCGCCCGCCTCGTCGTCGCCCATCCCAAAGAGCGTCATCTGGCGGGGCGCCTTCTTCGGCTGCTTCTTCTTGCCCGTGCCGTCGAACCTGGCTTGGAGGGCGGCCTCGGCAGCATCGCCCAGGTCGCCCGTCTGGCGGTGGAGGTCCACGAGCTGCGTCGCATCGATCCCCGTGGTGGACTCGAGGGCGCGGAGGACGAGCTTGTCCGCAAGCCCCAGCTCGGTCCCCACGAAGTCCGGGTACAGCTTCCCCTGGGTGAGGTAGACGATGGGGCCCATCTCCTCCACCTCCGCCTCCTTCAGCAGCTCCACGAGGATGTCGGTCATCTCGAGGCGCTTCGTGGTGGCTTCCAGGCGGCCATAGTACGCGGCGAGGCGATCGTAAAGCACGGCGTTTCCCTGCGGGGTCGCGTAAGGCGAGCAGGCCTAAGGCGTTTGCGCCCGAGGCCTCGCTCACGGGGGTCGGCGTCACCCGTCGACGGTTGATCCCATAGCCCTAATACCGCTCATGGTGGCCCCTGAGGCGGCCGGGTGCCTTTTCGTGGTCGACTACCCCCTCACCTCCCGAATCAGCACGCTTGCTGGCGCCGCCGCCGCCCTCAGCATCGCCGCCCTCGCCGTTGCCCTTCCCGGTCCCGTGAACCCGCTCGACCTCAGCCTCACCCTCGTTCTCGCGCTCGCCGTCGCCGTCCTCTGCCTCTACGACGCGTGGCGGGTCTTCCAGGGCCGCGTCCGCGACCCCCTGTACACGAGCCAGGCCGTGAGCTACCTCTCCGTCGCCCTCCTCTTAGGGCCCTTCCTCCTCGACCCGCAGGGCGCCGCCGCGCGCCCCCTCCACGCCACCCTCCACGCGGGGCTCGCCCTCGTCATCGCCTTCTTCGCCGCCCACACGGCCTGGGCGAGCGTGGCCGCGGGGGTCCCCGTCCGCCTCACGAAAGCGGGGGCGAGCGCGCAGGCAAGCAGCACCTCCCGGGCACGTGGCAGCCCCCCGACCGACCGCCTCTGAGCCCCCCGGTCCCTCTCAGGGTGTCGCAAAACTTAAGCCCGGAAAATCGGAGGACGCGACAGGGAAGGGACCGCGCTCCCTCGCTGTCCACCTGCCCACGCTTGGCGGCCCAAACCAAGCGCCTCGAGGGCCCAGCTCCACCGCTGGTCGTCTTCACCGCAACCACAACCACGCCCCCGGGCGCTCCTCGCGGCCGCAAGCGGATTCGCCTCCCATAGCGCGAGCCCTCCCACCCAACGGGGCTCCGCACCCGTGCCCCCGCCGCAACCGGCGGGGGACAACGGGGCGAACCTTCTTCTCGAAAGGCTCAGCCGTACATGGTGTACATGCTTTCCTTCTCGGTGGGCGCAGGAGCGGCCTGCTTCTGCATCATCCGCAGGGTGCGCTCGATGTTCTCGGCCTCCGAGTAGAGGGGCTTGACGTCGATGGTGATGTCGGGCAGCAGCACGTCGATGGCCTCGATGACCTTCGCCGCGGCGCGCGCGTCGGGGTAGTTGGGGTTCGCCTCGGCGAGGATGCTGATGGCGTTGAAGCCGAGCTTCTTGCCGAGGTTGAGCAGGACGCCGGAGACGCCCGTGATGATGCCGTTGCCGAACTGCTGGAGGCCCTTCTCCTCGAGCATGGCGCGGGTGGTCTCGGTGCTGCCGAGGGCATACACCTGCACCTCGGCGGCGTTGTCGTCGTTGTCGATGACGAGGCCCTCGGGGCTGATGACGGTGGAGGCGCCCTTGCGCTCCGCGAAGGCCATGATGGCCTCGGCGATGGGACGGATGAGCTTGGGGGCGGGCTGGAACTCGCTGATGAACACGCAAACGCCCTTGCCCGCGTAGATGCGAACCGGGTAGAGGGGGACGCCGTTCCGCACGATGCTCACGGTGGGGAAGTACTTCGAGTCCATGATGCCGACCTGCTCGAGGTCGAGGACGTCGATGAGGTAGTTCGCCGTGATCGTGGAGACGAGACCCACGCTGGGGAAGCCCTCGATGATGGTGGCGCCCCGCAGGTCAACTTCCTTGAACTCGTGAATCGTGAGCTCGTCTTCGCTCATACGGCCTCGATCCACCCCACCCATATATAGGGTTACGGTAAGAGCCCTGTGGGCGAACCGGGCGAGAGGCCCTCCCTCTGACTGGGTTCGGGGCTGGCTGGCTAGGTGGGCTTGGCGGCTAGGGTGCGGCTCCTCTGGCGTGCGGGTCCCGTAGGGGGCTTCGCTCGGCCCTAACGGGCCTTCGCTCGCGAGGACGCGGTGAGCGCGGAGGTTCGCGGAGGACGGGACGAACAACCCCCTCTGCGAACCTCTGTGTTCTCTGCGCCCTCGCGAGGGAGCACAAAGTGCGACCGAAGCTCCCTACGGGACCCACACGCCCCTCACGAGGAAACGCTAAACCCCGACTCCCCTATGCCGCCGCCATGACCTTCCGCCTCGACCACTGCTGCCTCAACGTCCGCGACATGGACCGCGCCATCCGCTTCTACCAGGACCACTTCGCGATGAAGCTCTTGAGCCGCCGCGAGATCCCGGAAAACCATGCCGAGATCGCGTTCGTGGGCTATGAGGAAGGGGGCATGAAGCTGGAGCTCACGCACTGGCGCAAGTGGAAGCCCGAGGAGTACACGGAGGGCAGCACCTTCGACCACATCGCCATCGTGGTGCCGGACATCCGCGGCCTCATCGAGCGCCTCCGCGCCGCGGGCGTGGAAATTGCGAAGGAGCCCTACACGCTCAGCAGCAGCAAGAGCATCATCGCCTTCGTCAAAGACTTGGATGGGAACTGGGTGGAGCTCATCCAGAAGGGGTAAGGATACTTTTGGCCCACCCCCCGTCAGCAGGTTAGCCCGCCTCAAGCTGAATTGATCCGGTTAAAATGCCGGTCGAATTCAGCGGAAAACTCCGGCGCGACGGTTCCATTCCCCTCACGGATCGGGTGCTCCACGAGAT
>DATMKA010000135.1:0-3521 GCA_035553595.1 Thermoplasmatota archaeon
CCCCCGCTCGCTACGGGAACCGCTAAATACCATTTCCACCTTGAGGGGGATGCCGTCCAACCACCCCGGTTGGTTCAGCACCAGGGCGCTTAGATCAGCGGAAGATCGCTTGCTTCGCAAGCAAGAGGCCGCGGGTTCAAATCCCGCAGCGTCCACTAAGCCAACCCCCCGCCGCAGGCGGGGCTTCGCTCGACACCGCGGCGTTGAACCCGCGACGACGAGGCCGCGGGTTCACGAGCGCGTTTCGCACAATGTCCACCCCTTTGCCCCCGGAGGTGGCCACCGACTCCTTCTCCCTGACCGCCTGGGTCCCGAGCGGGCGCGGGGTATCGCCGTCCTGACCGGAACTCCTTTTCCCCTCGGCGGAGAGGGGACGCGCATGTCGGAGGGCGTCGGCGTTTCCGGTGGCGGGGGGCAGGCGAGGTCGCGGCTCAGCGAGCGCTCCGCGGACCGGGCGCGCCACTTCCACACGATGCGGGGCGGCATCATGATCGCTTTCAGCATCATCGTGGTGTTGGACGTGCTGGCCGCGCTCATGGTGGTGGCGCTCATCCTCACCGAGCACCCTTTCGGCCGCGTGATGGGGCCGCTCTACATCGTGCTGAGCGCCGTCATCAGCCTCGTAGTCCTTTTCCTCGCGTGGATGACGTTGGAGGCCTTGGGCCGCATCGAGCGGGAGACGGAGCGCGTCCAACAGTTCATGGACAACGTGTACCGCCGGCTCAGTTGAGCACGCCACCTTACTCGCGGTGCTGCAGGGCGCGCGTGGACACGGGGTCGGCGCTTCGCGCGGCGCGGGAGGCCTCGACGACGCTCGTGACTGCGCGCACGAGCTGCGGGGGCCGGAAGGGTTTCTCGAGGAGGCCCTCCACCTTGAGGTCCACGCGGAGGCGGTCGAGGTTGAAGCTCGCGGAGAACAGGATGATGGGGACGTGGGCGGTCCTGGGGTCGGCGCGAAGGGCGGCGACGTGGCTTTCGAGGTCGAGGCCCGGCATCAGGATGTCGTGCAGGACGACGTCCACCTGCTCCCGCCGCATGAGGGGGGCCACGTCCTCCACGCGGCTGACCGCGTAGGCCTTGAACCCGAGGGTGTCGAGCAGGCGGGTCGTGCTTTGAAGGACGGGTTCGTCGTCGTCCACAACAAGCACCCGGAGGGGGGTGCCCATGGGGGAGGGCGGCGCGCTCACGATCCTTGGAATTTCAGTTCGAGTATAAATCCCCAATGCGGGGTCCACACCCCCCGGGCGGGGTCGGCGATTCACCGCCCCGGGCAGGGGAAGGGTCATAACCCCCGAGGTGAACTGCGCGGTGGAGTCCCCCGTGCCGTTGCCCGCCTCCCGCCTGCTCGTCGCCGCCCTCGCCCTGGGCCTTCTCGCAGCCCCGGCCGCCTTTGCCGCGACGGCGCCCACCCGGGCCACGCACTGGATGTCCCTCATCAATCCCACCCACGCGGCCCCCACGGAGATGACCGTGGTCGTGATTCCGCCGGGCTACTACTCCACGGAGGCCATGGTGGAGCGGACCGGGTGGATCGGCCCCAACCCCCTCCTGAGCCACCCCGGCACGCAGGCCATCCTGGAGGCCACCGACTACTGGACCTGGATGATCGATCAGTATGAGGGTCAGTACCCGTGGCTCGCGCAGGTGAGCTACACGGTGAAGGTGCTCGGCGTGGACGCCACGGCCGAGGACCTGCAGGATGCCGAAATCATCATCACCACCACCATGGTGGCGGACACCGACCTCATCGTGTACCACCTGGGGCTCGGGCTTCCCACCCTCCCCTGGCCGGTGCTCCTCAACGGGAACCGCGGCATGGACACCTGCAACGTGATCAACACGGGCTTCGGGCAGTTCGAGGAGGACGAGAGCCCGGGCCGCCTCCGCAACCTCGTGATCCACGAGTTCGGCCACTGCCTCGGCGTGGGCCACACGGGCACGAGCCTGGGCCTCCCCCACGAGAGCTCCACGGGCCAGGAGTTCGACAGCCACCCCACGGACGTCATGTCCAAGGTGGTGGGGGACAAGCGGCAGTGCCTCTCGAACCTCAACGTCCTCTCCCTTGCGGAGGGGTACCGCTGGGTCGGCCAGGGCGGCACGTGGCGGAAACCCGTTCCCGAGGTGTACCTCGAAAAGAGCGCCTACACCACCCGCTGTATGCCCGCGAGCATGAACCGGTTCTGACGCTTCGTTGACCCTTTTGCTCGCAGCCGCGCTCGCGGTGGCTACTTGTCGCTGCAAGGGGAGAACAACCCTTAATACCCGCTTGGGGCACGACCGATTCCTGGGCTGTGTTGCATGCCGCGTCTCCTCGCTCCTACCCTGGTTGCCGTCCTCGTGGGGGCCGCCCTCCTCACAGGGGCCCCGGCAGGGGCCGCTCCTGGCGTCACATCCCCCTCGGGGGAGGAGGCCGCCAGCGAGAGCGTCGCGATGTATGTCGTCGCCACCGACACAGGGCTCGAGGAAGGCGGTGCGCTCTCCTTCACCTTCACAGTCCGTGGAGACGCGCCGGGCAGCCTCGGGGGGCCGCTCCGTCAGGATGCCGTGGCCTCCACGGGCTCCTGCACCGGCACCGCGCCGCCGAGCAGCTCCTGCAGCGCCGCGTTCTCGAACACCCCCGGGTCGACCCGGCTATTCAACGTGATGTCCTCCGTCTTCGTGGGAACCTTCACGGCCACCGTGCACCGGACGACGAACGGGGAGCCCGTGGCCTCCCTCACCTGCAGCGGGCCCGCCTTGAGCCTCGCTCCCGGGGGCCTCTCGTGCACGGGCCCGAAAAGCTTCACCTCGGACGAAACCACCCTTCTGTTACGGGTCAGCACCAGCGGGACCGGCCTCTTCTGGGTCGAGGTCCGGTAAGGGATGGGTAAGCGAGGCGTAGCAAGCTTTAAGGCGTGATAGGTGAACCCGTGAGAAGGCTTGTCTGGGGTGTTGCCGTGGATTCCCGAAAAACCGGATGTACGCTGTGGTTTGCCACCATGGCCGTCGTCACCCTCGCGGGCGTTGCCGCCGCCGGGGTCGACACCATCTACCTCAACGCGGAGGTGGACACGCCCGCGGGCACCGTCGGCGGCCTCCCCGCCGAGATCATGCTGCCCGACACGACGCCCTCCGTCCTCGTGGACGGCTTCGTGAACAACAACGAGTTCGTCTCCAGCCTCATCACCCTCAAGCCCCGCGGCGACGACGCCGTGCTCACGCTCCACCTTCTCCCCGACGGCTCCCTCGTCATCCCCCTCGCGGGCGGCCTCTGGTCAGACTCCGCCACCCCCTCCACGGTGGGTGTAGCGAAGGAAGTCGACTCCCCCGCCACCCTCAACGTGTTCGTGGGGGACGTCCGCACGGACGTGGACAGCACCGACTACGAGACCGGCCAGGCCGGTTTCGCCAAGTTCGGCGTCGGCTTCCGCTCCGAGACCGCAGTTGGCGACGGCAAGCGCCTCGCCGAGGCCCGCGCCGAGGAAGCCCAGCGCGACGCCGCCGTGCCCATCAAGGCCACCGCTCCCGGCGGCGTCAGCTTC
>DATMKA010000136.1:0-3161 GCA_035553595.1 Thermoplasmatota archaeon
GGCGTAGGTGGGCCCGTCTCCGCTCGCGCCGCGTCCGCGCCGATCGAGGGCGTGGACGGTGAACCCTTCGAGGCGGGGCGTGACGAGGGTCCAGTCGCTCCGGTCGGCCGCGGAGCCGTGGACGAGGAGGAGGTGGGGCCCGGAGCCGGTGGTCTCGTAAGCGATCCGGGTTCCGTCGGGGGAGGTTGCGAAGGGCACGGCCGAGTCCTCCCGGCCGCGACGGCCCTCCTCGACCATAAACCCGCGCGGGTCTCAGGCGGGTGCTGTCAAGCGGCGTCGAAGGCGAAGGCGGCCATGCCGAGGTTGCCGAACACCCACGAGTTGTGGAGGAGCTTGCCCCGCGCGCCAGGCCCGGCAGCGCCGAGAGCCACGAGGAGCGGCATGAAGTGGTCCGGCCGCGGCTGCGCTTTCGCGGCGTGGGGCGCCCGAGTCGTCCAGTGGGCGAGCGCTTCGCGGTCGCCGCGCGCCACCGCCTCCACGAGCCACCCCTCGAACTCGACGGCCCACTTCTCGGGCGTGTCGCCGCCCGTCCAGTCGAGGTCGCGAAGGTTGTGGATGGCCCCGCCCGAGCCGAGGACGAGGACGCCTTCCTTGCGCAAGGGTGCGAGGGCTTCCCCGAGGGCGAGGTGCGCCTCCGGGTTGAAGTGGCGCTGGATGGAGAGCTGGGTCACGGGGATGTCCGCCTTCGGGTACCCGAGGAGCAGGGGAACCCAGGCGCCGTGGTCGAGGCCGCGGGTTGGGTCCATGTCGCACCCGATGCCGGCCTCCTCCAGCAGGTCGAGGGCCCGCAGCGCCACGTCGGGCGCGCCTGGCGCGGGGTAGCGGAGCTGGTACAGTTGGGGCGGGAACCCGTGGAAGTCGTGGAGGGTGGCGGGGCGGTCGGCGAGGCTCACGGCGGGCCGGTCCGTTTCCCAGTGGGCGGAAACCGCGAGGATGGCCTTCGGGCGGGGCAGGCTCGCCCCGAGGCCGGTGAGGAAGGTGCGGGCCGGCGAGTCGGGCTCGATGGGGAGCGTGGGGGCGCCGTGGGACACGAACAGCGTGGGGAGCATGGGCACCGGATCGATGGGGATTAGGTGGTCCGTCAGGATAAAGGGGTCGCTCCCAAGGATTGGAGCCAGGCTCAGGGGCGCTCCCCGGCATCGTCGCGCAGGCTCTTCCAGCAGGTGAACTGGTCCACCTGCTCGAGGAAGATGCGTTTGCGGGCGGTGAGCACGAGCAGCGCCGGGTCCTCGTAGGGCGGGTTCTCGGGATCCTGGAGGCGGAGCTGCGTTGCGAGCGCGCGCCATTCGGCCGCGAGGGCGCTCGCGTCCTCGGGCGCCGGTTCGGGGTCGCGCATGAGCCGGCGGGCCTCCCGGGTGCCGTGGCGGCGGATGACGGCGCTCGCGAAGTGCTCGAAGGCGAAGGTGAAGTGCTCGGCAGCGGGGCGGAGGGGCCGCAAGCCCGGGGCTCGCGCGAGGAGGTTCGCGGAAAGGGCCACCTCCGTCAGCGCATACAGCATCCGTTCCGGCCCGTGCCGGAGGCCTCGCGTCCGCAGGTAGAAGGCGAGGCCGTGGAAGCGGTAGAGGCGCCCATGCAGCTCGCGAAGCATCTCCGCGAGGGCCTCCAACCGTTTCCTCAGCACCTCGAGGCCCTCATCCTCCAGGGAGCGCTGGAGCAGCTGGTTGCCGTCCCAGGTGCCGCCCGTCTCGCTGTAGACGCGGAGGGCGAGCGCATCGCGTTGGTCCACGCCTTCGAACACGGACACGATGTAGGCGATGGCGGCGCTCATCACGAGCAGGCCGCTCACGGCCTCGCTCACGGCCAGGAGCTCCCACAGGGGGCTTGTGGGGGTGATGTCGCCGAACCCGAGGCTCGTAAAGGTGACGCCGCTAAAGTAGAGCGCGTCCACGAAGGTCCGCTCGACGCCGGGGGGCGTGTCGAAGGCGGTGTCCATGAAGGGCCACACGATGAGCGCGTACCCCACGATGGGGACGGTGATCCAGAGGAGGACGTCGCTCAGCACCATGAAGGGGCCCGCGAGGGAGAGGGCTTCCCGCCGTGCCTTGGGCCACGCCCGGGCCGTCGTCACCGCGGCCCGCCACGTGAGGCGGTTGGCGGCGGTGGACACGGGGCCGTCCCAGTCGGGGTGGAGGATGGTGAGGAAGGCATCTGCGAGCCCGAGGAGCACCAAGGCGATCCCGCCGCCCACTGCGGCGGTCTCCAGGATCGGCATGCCCGCGAGCGCGCCTTCGGAGTCCTTGAAGGCTCCGGCTTCCCGGGGCGGGCTCCCGGGCAGGCATCACGGGCGCGCGGGGCGCCCCTCGGTAGGGGTGGGTCGCCTACCGTTGTCGGGTTTGTCCGGCCGGGACAGGAGGGCCGCGATAACGTAAGCGTTATGGAGCGGGCCGGGCAGTGCCGCCTGTGAAGGACGGCGTGACGGAGCCCCCGGCGGCAGTTCCCGCGGCGGCTCCACGGCAGGAAAGCATTCCGGGTCAGGCGGCCCCCGCGGCCGCAGGACCGCCGACGGGCAGAATCTTCCTCGTGTTTCTCCTGTGGAACGCGCTGTGGTGGGGCGCCGTGGGGGCCTTCGCCGCACCGTTCCTGCCCGGCGGGTGGCTGGCCGTCCTCGCCCTTGCCGCCGCCGGCCTCGCGCCCCTCCTCGTGCTCCGCCGCGTGCTCGCGGGGACACTCTACCCCGGGGCAGCCGTCCGCCTGTTCGTGCTCAGGCCCTTCTGGTACATCCAGTTGGGGCTCCCGCTCGTGGGGCTCGTGACGCTCCTCGGCGCCCTCGTGGGGCTCCCCTTCGGGGCGGGCCACACCGGAGGGCAGGTTGCGTTCGTGGGAGCGGCCTCCGTGTACGCCCTGCTGCTCGTGGCCGGGTACGTGGGGTCTCGCCGCCTCGTGGTGCGCCACTTGGAGGCCGTGTTCGAGCACCTTCCTGAGGGCCTGGAGGGGTTGCGGATCGCGCAGGTGTCGGATCTGCACGTGGGGCCGCACACTCCGCGCCGTCACCTCTCGCGCATCCGGGCCGCCGTCGAGGGCGCCGCGCCCGACCTCATCGCCATCACGGGGGACCAAGTGGACGACCACGACCAGGACGTGGCGCCCTTTACCCGCGCCTTCGGGTCCCTCCGCGCGCCCCTCGGCGTGTACGCCATCGCGGGAAACCATGACGTTTACGC
>DATMKA010000137.1:0-13058 GCA_035553595.1 Thermoplasmatota archaeon
GGGTGCTGGGGCGCCTCGAAGCCGGGGCGGAGCGTGCTGGGGTTGAGGCGGGACTCGGTGCGCTGGGCGTACTCGGTCGTGAAGTCCCGGGTGGGAATCTTGCGGGGGATCAAACGGTCACCTCCGGGACGCCGACGCGGAGCCGCTTCTCGGCGAGGTCGAGCTCCGTCATGGCCTTCTCGTATTCGTCCTTGCTCGGGGGCTTGCCATGGAAGGAGAGGGTGCCTTCCATGTAGCTCACGCCCTTCCCCTTCACGGTGTGGGCGATGATCATGGTGGGGCGGCCCGTGATACGGTTCGCCTTGTTGAGGGCGTCGAGGATCTCGCGGAGGTTGTGGCCGTCGATCTCGATGACGTACCACCCGAAGGCCTTCCAGCGCTCGGCGATGGGCTCGATGCTCATGATCTCCTCCGTGGGGCCGTCAATCTGGAGGCCGTTGCGGTCGAGGATGGCGGTGAGGTTGTCGAGGCGGAAGTGGCTCGCGGCAGCGGCGGCTTCCCAGATCATGCCGGCCTGGCACTCGCCGTCGCCCACGATGCAGTAGACGCGGTGGCGGCTGCCGTCGAGCTTCGCGGCAAGGGCCATGCCGACGGCCCCGCTGAGGCCCTGGCCCTCCGAGCCGCCGTTGAACTCGACGCCCGGGGTCTTCTTCATGTCGGGGTGGCCCTGCAGGTAGCTGCCCGTCTTGCGGAGGGTCTTCAGGTCCTCCACGGGGAAGTAGCCCGTCTCGGCGAGGCAGGCGTAGAGGGCGGGGCAGCAGTGGCCCTTGCTCATGACCAGGCGGTCGCGCCGGTCCCACTTGGGGTTCTTGGGGTCGTGGCGCATGTGCTGGAAGTAGAGCGCGGTGAGGACGTCGGTGCTCGAGAGGGAGCCACCGGGGTGGCCGGAACCGGCCGCGTACACCATGTCGATGATGTGGCGCCGAATCTTGAGCGACTTGAACTCCAGGTCCTTGAGGGCGGGTTCGAGAATGGTCATGGGATGGGCCCCGAGCGGGTCACGGAGCGGGCGCGGTCCCCGGGAGCGGCCCCACGAGAGGGCGGCCACCGGCGCACCTGCTGCGGCCCCGGATAGCGGCCTAAAGGGGGACTCGGGTAAAAACATTCCCTATTCCGGGATGCGGAAAGGAGGAGAACCATCAGGAAACGATAACCGGTTCATATCGTGACACGGGGTCGTTTTCCTGTGGCGCCGGTGGAAACGGGCCACGGCCGGGCGACTATTCGAGCGTGGCGTGCCGCGCGCGCATGCTCTCCTCGGTGGCGCCCCGCCGCTCCATGAGCTCCGCCGTGAGCCCATCGAAGAACACCTGGCACGCGTCCTCGAACAGGGTACCGAGGGGCGCGAGCTCCTTCTGGCGGCCGGAGGAGGAGGTGCGCAGCACAATCGTGAGGTCTCCCATCTTGCCGAGGGTGCTTCCCGCGTGGCCCGTGACGGAGACGATCTTGCAACCGAGCTTCTTCGCAATCTGGCCCGTGACCGTCACGCTGAAGGTCTCACCGCTGCCCGAAATCAGGATAACGAGGTCGTCCTCATGCACGGGCGGCGTGATCGTCTCACCCACCACGTAGCTCGGGATGCCGAGATGCTGGAGGCGGATGGCGAGCGCGCGGCCCACGAGGCCGGAGCGGCCGCGGCCGAAGATGACCACGGACTTCGCCTTCTCGATCATCTCCACGAGGCGCCTCACCTGGTCGTCGGGAACGTCGTCGACGCTCGCCCGCATCTGGTTGAGGATGTAATGGGCCGCCTCGCGCAGCTTCATGGCCCAACGAACGAGGACGCCCGCCTTAAGCGCTTTGGGTCGCTTCCGCGTAGGCGTTCCGGGTCACGTGAAAGCCCACGGTACGGCACTTGCGGCAGCGAAGCCGCGCCGCCAGCGCGACCCGCGTCGTGGGGCGGTAGTACCACGCCTCCTGCCCGCACCCCGAGCAGGCGAGAACCACCTTGGGCGCCTTCGCGGGACGGGCCGCCGTGCACGCCCGCGGGTGCGCGCCGCAGAGAACGGCGTGGCGCTGCCACACGGGGCCGTGGCCGCGCTCCCCATCCAGGAGGAGGGCGGCGGCGTGCGCGATCTCATGCCGCATCGTCTCCAGGCGGGCCTCGGGGTCCGTGAAGTGGCGCGAGAGGCGGAAGGGCCCCAGCTCGACGCGGATCCCGCGGGGCGTGAGGACGCGCCGCCAGTGGGTGGACCCGGCGCGGGTCAACGCCCTCGTCCAAACGAGCCCCGGGAAGGGCGGGAGGCGCCCCCGGTACACCTCCAGGTTGAGGCGGTCGTACTCGGCCCGGAACTGCGCCGCGACGGGGTCTGTGGCGACGGGGATCAGGCCTCTTCCATGGGGGGCTTGTAGACCCCGCCCATGCCCTGCTGGCGCTTCTCGAGGATGCGCTCGAGCAGGATCTTCATGAACATGGCGTCGTGCTCCACGATGGGGCTGTTGCTGATGACCGTGATGTCGAGGTTGCGGTCGAGGATGGCCTCGGCGAGGAGGCTGAAGTCGAGGTCGCCCTTCTTGATGGGGACGTGGTGGAGCTCGTTGTAGTTCGCGTACTTCACGCCCGTGAAGTAGCTGTGCACGTGGTCGAGGCCGAGGTGCTCGATCTTCTTGAAGATCTGGTCGAAGTCGCCCTTCGTCTTGAGGCCGCCGTTGCCGCGGGCGTGGATGTGGGCGAAGTCGATGACGGGGATCACGCCGGGCACCTCCTCGGCGAGCTTGATCATCTGGTCGAGGTCGCCGAAGCACTGTTGCTTGCCCATGACTTCGAGGCCGAGGCGGCAGGCGAAGCCGTTGTCCGCGTAGTAGTCGCGGATCTGGGTGGCGTTCTGGACGGCGAGGTCCCAGGTCTCCTGCTTGGAGAGGGAGGTGTAGAAGCCGGTGTGGGCCACGACGAGGTCGGCCTTCATGATGTCGGCGAAGTAGCCGCTCATCGCGATCTTGTCCATGGACTTCTCGATGGTCTTCGCGTCGTCGCTCACGATGTTCGTGTAGTAGGGCGCGTGAACCGTGAGGCGGATGCCGAGCTCCTTCGCGAGCTCGCCGACCTCGAGGGCGTACTCCTCGTCCATGCGGATGCCGCGAACGAACTGGACCTCCATGGAGTTGAGGCCGAGTTCCTGGACATGCTGCACGCCCTCGAGAGTGGTGCGGCCCTTGCACGAGAGGGGTACGCCTGCGGGTCCAAGATAAATCATGATAACCACCGAGCGAAAGACGGCCGGGTCCGCCTCGCGCCCTCCGAGATTTCGGGGCTTGGATATAAACACTTGCCCTCCCTGTCGACGGGGGGCGTCGTGACGCATCGGCGGAGCCCGGAGGCGGCCCCCGGCGGGCGCTCGGGCGGCCGGGCGGCGCCGCGTCAGCCTTATCTGCCCCCGGGTGCTACCCGAGCACGACATGAAGCAGCCTTGCGAGCTCATCGTGGCGAAATTCCTCCCCGCCATGAGGGGCGTCCTCGTCCGCACCCTGCTGAATGATTACGGCCTCAAGCAGATGCAGGTCGCGAAGGCCCTCGGCCTCACCCAGGCCGCCGTCTCCCACTACTACAACTCGGCCCGCGGCACCGACCCCGAGGTGCTCGCGCGCTTCCCCGAGATCGCGGAGCACGCGCGCCAGATCGCCCAAGAGGTGGCCCGCGGGTCCGACGAGGCCGCACAGTCCGCCATGATTTGCGAGGCCTGCCACGAGATCCGCGGCACCGAGAACTTCTGCAAGTTCCACCACGAATCCGGCCGCGCCACCATCAGCTTCGGGGACGCGGTGAAGCTCAACCGGCGCCTGACTCCCGTTGTTCCTTGTGGGTGGCCGGGAGGGCCCTGTTCACGCGAAGAAGCGAAGGACTACGCGAAGGTCCGCGAAGAGCTTGCGGAATTTTTCCGTATCCTTCGCGGACCTTCGCGTTGCCTCCGTCGCTTCGCGTGAACAGCGTGTCGGGCACTCGTGAAGCGAGCAAAGCCGTCAGGCCGGGGCCTCAATTCAAGTGCGCGTTCCGCGCCCACACCATGAGCCGGCTCTTTCGCACTTCGCGCTCGAGGATGCGCGTGGCGAGGGCGAGGCGGCGGCCGGCGCCGTCCGTCATGAGGAGCGCCTGCTTTTCCTCCAGGGGGACGAGGAGGGCTTCGCCGATGCAGTACCCTGCATCCTCAGGCGAGGCGCGGAACACGTGGGGGCTGATGGCGAGGAGGGCCTTCCCGAACTCGGGGGGCGCGGCGCCCACCATGGCTTCGACGTAGGCAGTGAAGGCGGCCTTCGCGCGCTCGGCCTCCGCCGTCACGTCGACGCCGGGCTCGTGGGGGTCCTCGAGGAAGGTGACGTCGGCCTCCAGGAAGGGGCGGTTGCGGTGGACGCGGTCGATGCGGAAGCGCTGGAGCCCGACCGTGTCGAGGGTGCGTGTCGTGTCGGGCGGATCGACCCGGGTGATGCGGGCGAGGGTGCCCACGAGCTCGGGTTCGGCCTCCGTGCCCACCTCGGGGTCCTCCGTGAGGACGACACCGAAGTAGCCCACGGCGGGGGGCGCGGCGACGCGTTCCTCGGGGAAGGCCTCCTGCACGAGGGCGACGGCCTCCGGGGTGAGCACCTCGTCAAGCATCACCTGGTAACGCTCCTCGAACACCTTGAGCGGCAACTCCATCCCCGGGAACAGGACCACGTTCAGGGGAAAGAGAGGGATTCGGAGGTCCGACACAAGGGGGCCGCAGGGGGTGGATCCATTTGGGGGTTTCGGTGGCCTGCCCGCGTGCCCCGACGGAGCGAGAAAGCGGGGCACTGCGGAGGCCGTCGAACGCCGAAGCCGGGTTTCGCCGAGGAAACCATGGGACTATACCCGCCACGGGCCCTCGGGACGTGATCCCCTTGAAGGTCCTCCTCACTGGTGCCACCGGGTACATCGGTTCCGCCGTCGCCGCCGCGCTTGCTCGCAACGGCCACACCGTCCTCGCGCTCTCCCGCTCCCCCGACTCCGACAAGCGGCTTGCCGGGAAGGGGTACGAGGTCGTGCGCGGCGACATCCGCGAGCCGAAGGCAGTGGCGGAGCTCGCCGCCAGCGCCGACGCCGTCGTCCATGCCGCCACCACGAACGACGCCGAGGGCGCCGCCGTGGACACCACGCTCCTGCAGACGCTCCTCGCCCGCCTCGAGGGGACGCAGAAGCCCCTCGTGTACACGAGCGGCGTGTGGAGCTTCGGGAACACGGGCGAGGCCATCCCCGACGAGGACTCGCCCGCGATGCCCCTCCCTCTCGTGGCGTGGCGCATCCCCGTGGAGGACGCCGTCCGCGCCTCCGCGAAGCGGGGCGTCCGCGGCGTCGTCGTGCGGCCCGGCATCGTGTACGGTGAAGCCGGAGGCATTCCCGCGATGCTCGCGAAGGAAGCCCGCGAAACGGGCACCGTCCGCGTCGTGAACACCGGCCGCCAGGAGTGGTCCTGCGTGTACGTGCACGACCTCGCGGACCTCTACGTGCGCGCCCTCACCGCTCCCGCGGGGAGCGTCCTCCACGGCGTCTCCGGCCCCTACTACGCCGTCCGCGACCTCGCCGTGGCCGCAAGCATCGGCCAAGGGAAGGGCGGCAAGGTGCAGGAGTGGCCCCTCGAGGAGGCCCGGAAGGCCTTCGGGGGCTTCGGGGACGCGCTCGCGCTCCATGAGCGCGTGAGCGCCGCCAAGACCCGCCGCCTCACCGGCTGGAGCCCCACCGGGCCCTCGATCCTCGAGGAGCTTCTCCTGGGATCCTACGCCCGGAAGAGCTGAAAGAAACGGAAGGGCCCGGGGTGCCCCGGGCCACTGGTGTTTACGCCTTGCGGACGGCCTTCGCCGCCTCGGCGAGGGCCTTCGCGTTGAGTCCGTACTTCGCGTAGAGCTCGGTGGGGGTGCCGGACTCGGTGTAGCGGTCGTAGATGCCGACGCGCTTCATGCGGGTGGGGTGGTGCTCGCCGAGGAACTCCGCGACGGCGCCGCCGAGGCCGCCGATGACGCTGTGGTCCTCCGCGGTCACGATGTACCCGGTTTCGCGGGCGGCCGCGAGGAGGGTGCGCTCGTCGAGGGGCTTGATGCTGCTCGCGTTCACGACGCGGGCGCTGATGCCCTCGGCCTTGAGCTGCTCGCGCGCGTCAAGGGCCTCGGCCACGAGGGGGCCGCAAGCAACGAAGGTAACGTCCGTGCCTTGGGCGAGGACGTCCCACTCGCCGATGCGGAACTGGTGGTCCTCGGGGTAGAGGGTGGGCACCTTCTGGCGCGTGAGCTTCATGTAGGCGGGCCCGTCGTGGGCCGCGAGGGCCCACACGGCCTTCTCGGCCTCGACGACGTCGGCGGGCACGAGGATGGTCATGTTGGGGAGGGCGCGGTAGATGGCGACGTCCTCGATGGCGTGGGCGCTCGTTCCGTCCTCGCCGGTCATGATGCCGCCGTGGCTTCCCACGATCTTCACGTTCATGCGGGGGCGGCTCACGGCGTTGCGCACCTGCTCGAAGGCGCGCTCCGTGAAGATGGCGAAGGTGCTCGCGAAGGGAATGAGCCCCGTGGAGGCGAGGCCCGCGGCCGTGGTGACCATGTCCTGCTCCGCGATGCCCATCTGGAAGAAGCGGTGGGGGTGGTGCTCGCCGAACCACTTGCTGCGGGTGGATTCCGCGAGGTCGGCGTCGAGGGCGACCACGCGGGGGTTGGCGTTGCCGACGGCGAGGAGGCCCTTGCCGTACCCGTCGCGGGTGGGCTTGCCGTCGCGGCGGACCACGGTGATCTGCACCATTCAGGCCACCTCCCAGTTCTCGCCGAGCTCCGCCATGGCGCGCTTCATCTCCTCCGCGGTGAGGGCGCGGCCGTGGTAGTCGGCCTTGTTCTCCGTGAAGCTCACGCCCTTCCCCTTGAGGGTGTGGGCGACAACGATGGTGGGCTTGCCCTTGGTGGCGAGGGCCTCGTCGTAGGCGCGGAAGATCTGGTCGTAGTTGTGGCCGTCGATCTCGATGACGTGCCAGCCGAAGGCGCGCCACTTGTCGGTGACGGGCTCCAGGTTCTTCACGTCCTTCACGAAGCCGTCAATCTGGATCTTGTTGTAGTCCAGGATGGCGGTGACGTTGTCGAGCTTGCGGTGGGCCGCGCTCATGGCGCTCTCCCACACGTTGCCTTCCTGGATTTCGCCGTCGCCCATCATGACCCACGTGTGGTAGCCCTTGCCCTGCACGCGGGCGCCAAGGGCCACGCCGTTCGCGAACCCGAGGCCCATGCCGAGGCTGCCCGAGCTCATGTCCACGCCGGGGACCTTGATGTCGCTGTGGCCCTGGAGGAGGTTGCCGGCGCGGCGGAGGCCCGTGAACTCCTTGCGGTCGAAGAAGCCGCGGCGGGCGAGGACGGCGTACTGCACGGGGCAGCAGTGGCCCTTGCTGAGGATGAAGCGGTCGCGACCGTCCCACTTGGGGTTCGCGGGGTCCACCGTCATGTAGGGCTTGCCGGCAGTGGTCTTCCGCTCGCCGAAGTAGAGCGCGGTGAGGAGCTCCGCGGCGCTCATGCTGCCGCCGGGGTGGCCGGACTGGGCCTTGAACGTCATCTTGAGGATGTCGACGCGAACGTCCCGCGCGATCTGCGCAAGGACGCTCGTGTCCCGCGTCGCCTTCTGCATGGTAAGCGCTTCCGTGAGAGTCATGAAGGGGCCCCGAGGGCACGGGGATTCCTGCCTTCCCACTTAAGCGTTTCCGAGGCCGCTCTATCTGGTTTGGAGCTCGACTTCGAGGCGGTGGATCTCCTCCAGGAGGCGCGTGAGGTGGGGACCCACCTGCTCGGCACGGTCGCGGCTCGCGCGCAGGTCCGCTTCCATGGCTTGCGCGAGGCTGCGGATCACCGGCACGAGGCGGACGGGCACGTCGGCCTCCGCCTTGGGGGCCGCGGGGCGCAGCCCGCTTTCGCCGCCGCGGGCCCCCACCGAGGCGAGGGGGAGCGCGGGTGTGGGCAGGGGCGGCGTCGTTGAGGGCGTCACAGGCGTGACGGTGGTGGACGGGGCGGGCTCGGTGTCCTCGCGGAGAAGCGCGTTCCACGTCGCTTCGGTCCAGCCGCTTTCGGGCACCACGGGCGTCGGCTCCTTGGTGCGGGCGCGGCGCGCCATGCCGAGAAGCGGGTGGCGGGCGCGGGTGGCCGTGCCGCCGGCACCCTCCTCCCGGGGGACAACGTAGGAGGCGACCTGCCACGCGAGGAGGAGGGCACCGAGCCCGGCGAGGACGTACCCGGTTCCGGGCGGCCACGCGAGGGTCGGAAGGTTGGGATGGACGACGCGCGTCTCCACGGCCCAGAGGGTGACGAGGAGGACGCTCACCAGGGTGATGGACAGAGCGAGGACCACGGCCGCGACGAAGCGGGCGAGCCCCGTCCGCCGCGGGGGGTAGCGCACGGCTGAGGCCTGGGAGTTCACGCTAGGTCTGGTGGAAAGAACACCTAAAGGGGTTGTCGAACAAACCGTGGAGCGCGCGCTTAACGCACCTGCGCGGCTGCAAGCCGGTCGGCTGCACGGGCCACGGGTGCAACCGAGCGGTTGTGCTCGTGGTCGTGACCATCGGTCGCGCCCTCGCCTCCGCCTTCACCGGGCGGGTTGGCCACCGACTCGTCGTACCACACCGAGTAGCTGGCGCCTGGAGCCTGGAGCGCCACGACGTCCCAGCGGGTGGCCTCGTCGAAGTCGCGGGCGCGGACGCCGTAGTACACGCCCTCGAAGCGGTTGTCCTCCACGAGGAGCGTCGCGGCCTGGAGACGGTAGGCGTCGAGGCCGGCCACGCGGCCAACGATGGGGCCCGTGGCGGCGGTGTTGCCGCGCACCACGACCTCCCCCATGGCAATGTCACCGAGGCGGATGGCGCTGTCCGTGAGGTCGCGGAAGGTGTTTCCCTCAACCGTGAGGGTGCCGCGGTACATGTCCTGGTGGTAGCTGTCGGGGGCGTTGAACACGTCCACGAAGAGGCCCGCGCCCTCGAAGCGGTTGCCCAGGATCCGGAGGGTGGTCCAGTGGGTGTGGTTGCCCACGAGGTCGGGGTTCGTCTCGCTCGTGGCGGTGCGGTCGTCCCCCGCGTGGTCGCGGTCGTGGACCCGCAGGCCGCGCCCGAGGGGGTCCACGAAGCGGTTGCCCGCCACGAGGAGGCTGTGGTGGCGCTCGCCGTGGTCCTCCGCGTCCTCGAGGGCGTGGTTGTGGCTTGCCCCGTGCGTGCCGCTGTGGTGGTGGCCGTGGAGCTTCATCTCGGCGTAGCCGTACACGGTGTTGTTCAGGATGGCGGCGCCGTTGTAGCCGTCAAGCAGGAGCACGCGGCCGCCGAGAGCGGGGCGGGACTTGTCACCGATGATGTTGCCGCTCAGCACGCCGTCGAAGTGGCGGAGCTGCCCGATCTGGCCGATCTCGTTGTTCGCGATCACGGCGGCGGTGGGCATCCCAACGCGCTCCACGTTGCGGTTGACGCGGAGGTCGCCGACGTGGTTGTGGTGGACGAAGCCGCCGAGGTTCGTCCAATCGAGCACGAGGGTGTTCGCGATGTAGCTGTTCCGCACCTCGAAGAAGGCGTTCGTGTCGCTGAGGTGCAGCACGTCCGTGTAGACTCCTTCGATGACGTAGGGGCTCTCGAGGGTTCCCTTGCCGCCCACGACGCCCGCGGCGGGCGTGAAGCCGTCGTCGCTCGCGATGCGGATGCTCGGGAGGCGCTTCAGCTTCAGCGCCTCAAGGAGGGTGGGCACCTTCCCTTCACCGGTGCGCATCCGGAGCGCCTCCACCTGCTCGGGCGTCCAGGAGGCGGGAGCGGCATGGGCGCCGCGGTCGTGGCCGTCGTGCGCCGGGGCGGGACCGGTTTCGACCTCCGGGGTCGCGAGGGTAGGGAGGGCGGCGATGGCTCCGGCGACGGCCGCGCCCGTGACAAGAAGGGCTGCGAGCACGAGGGGCAGGGGACGCATCATTGCGGGAACACCGCGCCCTCCGTCCCCCGGAGGGTATTAAGGGAGATTGGATGGCGGTTTTGATCGACGCCACTGGAGAAGCGGTGAACAACGGACCTGTCCAGGCAGCGTCTCGTCTCGATGGAGGCGCACGCTCCCTCCGGCCGCCGAAGGTCCGCTCATGGAGATGGCGTTGGACGGGGGAAGTGCGGCGGGGGAATGGGAGAAGTGCCGCCCCCACACTGGCTCCGCCTCGACCTTCAGAAAGGTCGATCATCACGCACGGGCGACCTGCGGTCGCCAGGTCAACAGACCCCCCTCACCCGGAGAACGGGGGAGTGGAGGTGTCGCCCCCACACTGGCTCCGCCTTCCTGCGCGTAAATCCGGCGGCTATGGTCGTGGGGGCAGGCTCCGATCCCTCCCTCCCGGCCTTAAGGCTGCCGGGAGGTTTGGCAAGGTTCATGGCGGGCCCGCGGCTTCCCCAGGTTAATGATCGCGTGGGCGTACCGGAAGGCAAGGTGGTTCCTCGCCGGCCGCCGCCTCCCCCCGCCCCCTTACGGGCTCGTGGAGGTGGCCGTCCCCGCGGCCCGCGCCCGCGCCTTCACGGAGGCCACCCTGGTGCTCCTCCTCGGGTTCGTCCTCGACGACCTGAGGGCCCTCCGCTATCCCGGCTTCATGGTGGGGATGGTGGGCGCGGTGCTTCTCCTCGCCTTCGGGAGCGCTGTCCATGCCCGGTCCATGGCGGCCCACTGTGATGGGATGCCCCTGGCGAAGGCCGAGGCGCGGCTCCGCATCCTCGCCGGGGCGTGGCGCCTCGCCGCCATCGGCTCCGTCCTCCTGTTCGTGCTCTGGCTTGCGCTCACCTCGGGAGGGATCGACCTGTGGCCCGCGTGATGCCTATCGTGCTGCTTGCGCTCCTCATGGCGCCCCTCCTCGCCGCGACCCCCGCGGCGGCCCAGGGGCTTCCCCGCAACCTCGACCCGAAGCTTCTCGGGCCCGTCCTCGAGTCCGCTGCTCACGCGGCCATGGCGCGCCTCGAGAACGAGACGGGGGAAAACCTGAGCGCGGAGGACGTGGACCTCCGGATCGAGGTGAACCTCACGAACGCCGAGTTCGACCTCGTGGGCGCCCTCCTCGGCGGAGGAAAGGTCCAGACGGACTTCACGGTCCGTGGCCACTTCGAGTTCCGCGTGCTCAGCCTCAAGCGCCTCGACCAGGCCTTCCAGGAGGCGAGCGGCTCCGCCAACGTGAGCCTCGCCGACACCCTGGGGTACAACAGCAGCCGCACCTACGTGACGGCGGAGGAGTTCCGCCTCATCGGCGGCGGCGCCGCCCTGGAGGCCTTCCGCGAGGTGGAGGCCGCCGCCGCGCGCCGCCTCGTGGAGGCCGCCCTCCCCGGCGTCGTCGTCCTTTCGAGCACCTTCGAGTGGAGCAACCTCGTGCCCGGCGAGCAGGCCCGGGACGGGCGCCCCACGAGCCTGCGCGACCCGCCCGTGGTGCTCGACATCACCTTCCAGCTGCAGTTCCTCGACCGCGTCGCCCTCTCGGACCTCCTCGCGGACTACTTGGACCGCCAGGCGGAAGAGGCGGCGAAGGGCAAGGACCCCGCGACGATCCTCAAGGAGCGCATCAAGGAGAACCAGACGGTTCCCCTCCTCGAGCAGAGCGCCTTCATGATCCTCGGCATCGACCAGCTCGTGGCCATGAACGTGCCCCCCGGGTGGCGCCTCAACCTCACCTTCACCGTCCCGCGCGGCTTCACCATCGAGGGCGCCACGGACGAGCTGCTCGTGAGCCCTGACAAGCGCACCGCCACCTACTACGCCGATGGCTCCCAGGCCTTCACGGCCCTCGACCGCGCGAGCGTCCTCACCCTCAGCAGCCGCTCCCTCGTGGTCCCGCTCCTCGTGGCGGGAACGCTCGTCGTGGGCTTCGTGCTCCGCATCGTGGTGGAGAACGGCGCGCGCTTCTGGTGGCGCCGCCACTCCCGCACCCTCAAAGTGAGCTTCCCCGCCCAGGCGCCCCTCGCGGCCTCCCGGCCCCTGGAAGAGCCCCCGC
This sequence comes from Thermoplasmatota archaeon, assembly GCA_035553595.1. Taxonomy (GTDB): domain Archaea; phylum Thermoplasmatota; class SW-10-69-26; order JACQPN01; family JAJPHT01; genus DATMKA01. The sequence goes on from DATMKA010000137.1 coordinate 11,945, forward strand.
AGCCTTGACTAGAGACGGGCCACGAGGAACCCGAGGGCGAGCACGCCGAAGGGGATGGCCCACGCCGTGAGGAAGAGCCCCACGAGGCCCACGAGCCCGCTGAGCGGCGTCGCCTTCGGCACGTAACGTCCGAGGACGCGCTGCGCGGCAAGGCGCAGGGGAACGGCGATGAGGAGGAACGCCAGGAGGAAGCCCGCGGCCTCGAACACGAGGAAGGCGGCGACGCTCCCGCGGGGCTCCCCCGCGAGGTACAGGGAGCCCGCGCTCGTGCCGAGGGCCCCATGGACGAGCCAGTCCCACCCGAGGAAGGTCAGGGGGAAGGCCGGCAGCAGGAGGGCGCGGAGCCACCAGGGACCGCGGCGGCGCGCGCTCGGGGCGGGCACCACGAGGAGCGCGGCGAGGGCCCCGGCCCACAGGAGGACCCCCAGGGCCCACGGGGGGCTGGAGGCGGTGGCGCCTGCGGGGGCGAAGCCCGCGGGGGTGACCGTGAACACGGCCTCGGCGGTGCCCGTGAGGCTGCGGTCCTCGAGGCGCGCGGTGAGGCTCCGCACCCGGACAAGCGTGACCTCCTCGGGCGAGAAGCGGGTGCCCGCCACGGTGCCATTGAGGTGGCCGACAAGGGCCCCGTTGAGCACCGTGGGGACGCGCGTGAAGTTCCCCAGGAGCGCGGTGAGGTTGCGGACGGGCTCCCGGGCCTCGGGGCCGCGGAGCGCCTCCTGCAGGTCGAGGAGCGTGCGGGGGGCGAGGGCGCCGCGGAGGGCAAGGGGCGGCGCGGGACGGAGGGTCACGTCCACGCCGTTTGCAAGGATGCCGTGGACCCCTTCCGCGTGGAGGCCGATGAGGCCCGTGCCGTTGAACTGGAAGGTGAAGTCGGTGCCGTTGAAGTGGAAGGTCTCGCCCCCCGCCTGCACGAGGGTGCGCGCGCCAGTCCCGAGGGGGTCGAAGCGGAAGGCGCCGTCGTCGGCCTCGAGGAGGACGCCGCCCGGGCCGAGGGTCGTGACCCACTGCGTGCGGTTGCCGGGAAGGCCCGGGAAGAGGCCGGCGATGCCGGCCGTCGGGAAGCCCGCGAGGCGGTAGGCGCCTCCAAGGGCGAGGCTCGTGCGGCCCTCGAAGG
>DATMKA010000138.1:0-5900 GCA_035553595.1 Thermoplasmatota archaeon
CGAGGGTGTGGAGGGGAACCTCGTTGCCGACGACGGTTTCGGCGCGCTCGAAGATGGGGCGGGCGCGGGCGACGAACTGCTCGCCCTCCGTGAGGGGCGTGACGTCGGGCACCTGCACGACGTACAGGAACAGCACCTCGCCGTCGAGGCCTTTCGCGAGGGCCTTCGCGGCGGAGGCGAGGGCGTCCGCGTTGGCGGGGTTGCTGATGGGGACGAGGATGCGGTAGTCGCGCAGGGGCGGGTGCGGGCTCTCGTGGAGGACGCGGAGCCGCGGCTTGATGGCGCCGCTTGCGTGCTCCCGCGGCCGCGTGTACAGGTAGTAGAAGGCGAGGCCGAGGCCGAGCCACGCGAAGGAGGAGAGGGAGGCGGCGGGGTGGTAGCTGAAGAGGACGATGGCGAGCCCGATCTGGCTGAGGATTCCGAGGACGGGGAGGATGGGGAAGAGGGGCGCGCGGTACCCGAAGCTCTCCTTGGGGAGGGTGTTGCGGAGCTTGATGTAGCTCACGTTCACGAGGAGGAACAGGAGCAGGAACATGATGTCCGCCGCTGCAGCGGCGGCCTCGATGGGGAGGAGCGCCATGCCCATGATGATGACGCCGGAGCCCCACACGCTGAGGTGGGGGGTGCGGCGGTGGGGATGAATCTTGCCGAAAAAGCTCGGGAGGTTGCCGTCGCGGCCCATGGCGAAGCTCACGCGGCTGCTGCTGTAGATGGTGGCGTTGAGGGCCGTGAGCTGCAGCAGGAGCGCGACGCCCACGAGAACGATGGCGCCGCCCGCCACCATCTGACCCGCCACCTCGACGACGGCGTTCTCGCGGAGGTTCCCGAGGTGCACCCAGGCGGGCATCCCCGCGGGCGCGAGGGCCGTGCCCACCGTGATGAGCACCACGAGCAGGTAGATGGGGAGCACGATGGCCATCGTGAGGAAGATGGCGCGGGGGATGTTGCGCTTCGGGTTCTTGATCTCCTCGCTCGATTGGCTGATGATCTCGTACCCTTCGAAGCTGATGAAGGTGATGCCCATGGCAAGGGCGACGCCCCAGGGCCCGGTGGGGAAAAAGTCGGCGAAATTCGCGAGCGCAAGGTCCGGCTTCGCAGTGAGCGCGTGGAGGCCGAGGCCGATGAAGCCGAGAACGATGAAGAGGACCACGACGTTGATCGCGTTCTCCGTCTTCACCGAGTGCTTCGTCCCCACGTAGTTGAGCGCCACGAAGCTGAGGGCGAGGAACACCGCGAGGCCCTTCACGTAGTAGGGGGTTGCCGTCCCGAAGTCGGCCACGTCAAGGGTCTTGAGGAGCCACAGCACGTACGACGCGCTCGCGATGCTGTAGAGCGCGCACGCCACCGCGTGGCTGAACCAGCTGATCCAGCCGCTCATGAACCCCCAGGGCTGGCCGAGGCTCTCCTTCACCCAGAGGTAGCCGCCGCCCGCGTCATGGTAGGCGGAGCCGAGCTCGGCGTACACCATCAGGGTAGGGATGGTGATGAGGCCGTTGAGCGCGAAGGCGAGGAGCACCGCGGGGCCGGCCACACCGGTGGCGATGCCCACGAGAACAAAGACGCCGCCGCCCATGAGGGCGCCCACGCCGAGCATGGTGGCGTCGAGGAGCGACATGTCGCGGCTGAGGCGCACTTCCTCCGCGGCAGGCGCCGGCTTCCCGTCGCTCTGGGGGAGAGCGACGGCCTCGGGGGTGGACACGGCGCGTCAATGCGGATCCCCCCTCTTAAGCGTGGTGGGGGTGCTTCTCAGAGGCGTGGCAGGAGGCGCGGCCGCTCGCCGAGCGCCTCCTGGTAGTTGCTCACGGAGGCGAGGGCGGCCTCCTCGGCGCGGATGCGCCGCCGCAGGAGCATGGCATTCACGACGCTCGTGGCGAGCGCGGTGGCCACGAGGCCGAAGGCGAGCGGGAGCGCGGCGAGAGTGAGGCCCACGGCAAGGTAGTTGGGGTGCCGCAGGTAGCGGTAGGGCCCACGGGTGACGGGCGGGCTCCCGGGGAGCACCAGGATGCGCGTGGTCCAACGCTCTCCGAGGGTGAGGACCGCCGAGGCGCGCAACGCTTCGGCCCCTGCCACCACAAGGAGAGCCGCGATCGTCGCCCCTAGGGGAAGGATCGACGGGAGCGGGGAGCGGAGGTATTCCAGGGGAAGCGCCAGGATGAAGGCGGTGTGGAGGAGGACGATGCCGCGGTACCCTCGCGCATCGTGTTCGACGGCGCCCTTCGCGAGGAGGGCTCGTGTGTGGCGGTGGGCCACGCGGAGCTCGACGAGACGCGAGGCAATGAGGAGGCCCCACAGGCTCCAGAACAGGACGGGGGGCGCGCTCACGAGTCCGTGCCCTCCAGGAGACCGAACTCGGCCGCGAAGCCGGGGCCCATGGCGGCAAGGAGCGCCGTCTCCCCCGTGCGCAGGGGCGTGCGGAGGCTCCGCTCGAGCGCGAAGAGGACGGTGGGGCTCGACAGGTTTCCGTAGTCGCGGAGGGTGTCGTAGCTCACCTGCAGCGCGGCTGCATCGAGGCCCATGGCGTCCGCGTAGGCTTCGAGGATCTTCGCGCCGCCCGGGTGGAGAACGTGCCGCGTGGGCGGCTGGCCGTTGGTGGCCTCCTTCAGGAAGCGGTGGGTGACGGGCGCGATGTGGTCGCGGACGACGTCGGGGATGGAGGCGTCGAAAACAACGTCGAGGCCGTCGTCCTCCACGATCCATCCCATCAGGTGCTCCGTCCCCGGCCACGTGTGGCTCATGCCGCGCCCGATCCGGGGCCCGGTGCCCGCGAGGGCGTCGCCCGTCACGAGGGCGGCGGCGGCGCCGTCCGCAAAGAGCGCGTTCGCGATGAGGTGCTTCTTGCTGCGCGCCTGCAGGCGGAAATTGAGGCTGCACAGCTCGAGCGTCACGAGGAGGAAGCGCTTGTCGGGGTGGGCTCGAGCGAGGTCGGCCGTGCGGTTGAGCCCCGCAACGCCCCCCGCGCACCCGTAGCCCCACAGGGGGACGCGAAGCACATCGCGGCGGCACCCGAGGGCGTTCTGGAGCCGCGCGTCGAGACTCGGGGTCGCGACCCCCGTGGTGGACACGAACACGATGCCGTCCACGGCCGCCGCGGGCACTCCCGCCTTCTCGATGGCCGCAGTGGCGGCGGCAACGCTTACCTTCATCCCCTCCTCCACGTAGGCCTCGGAGCGCGAGCGCCACCCCTGGGGGTCAAGGTACCAGTTGGTGGGTTTCGCCACGTACCGGGTCGCGATGCCCGCGCGGTCGAAGGCGTCGAGGACGCGGTGGAGGGAGGGGCTGTCGGCGAGGAGGGCGGCGAGCGCCTCGCGCACCTCCGACTGCTCCAGGCGGGTGTCCGGGACGGCCGTGGCAAGGGCTTCGAGACGGGGCATCACGGGGAGACTCCCCTCGGGGCGGTTAATCGTTTCCGCCAAGCAGGAGCGCTCGGAATGCGGAGAGGCAGGAAAAAGGGGCGGGAGGCAGCGGCGCTGCCTCCCGGGTGTGGTGGTGGGTTTTGGGTTAGCAGCGGAGGCGGCAGAGCTTGCCCAAGGCGCCCTCGAGGAGGGGGACCAGGGGGCCCTTGGGCGTGGAGGCCTTCTTCGCGGGCATCCAGGGGTCGACGTCCATGTTCAGGTCGGGCATGTAGAACCCGTTGGGGTAGTGGACGCTCACGCGGAGGCGGTAGGGGCTGCTCACGTACTCGAAGGTGCCCTCGTTCACGTTGAGGAGGTACTCGCCGGGCATGGGGGCCATGACCTCGGCCTCGTCGCTCCGCTCCACTTCGGAGCCATCGGGCGCAATGAGGGTCACGTCGTCGCCGGGCCGGCTCGATGGGAGCTGGTTGTCCACCTGGTAGGTCCAGGAGATGACGCCGCCGAAGCTCACGGGGACGGGGAAGGACTCGTCCTCGCCGTTGAGGAGCTCGTGCATGCCCGTGAACTCCTCCTCGTAGTACACCTCGTACAGGGCTTCGGCCTCGGCGAGGTAGTTGCTGCCCTGCATCACCTGCAGGGACACCGTCTTGAGGCCGGACTCGGCGAAGGTGGCCTTCACGGTCTCGCCGGTGTACGTGTTGCCGTCGATGTTCCACTTGTAGGCGAGGTTCTCGGGGACGGGGCCGTCGAGGACGGCGGTGAAGGTGGCGGCCTTGCCCTCGGCGAAGTTGAGGGGCTCGGGGAGCTGGATGCGGACCTGCTCGATGACCGCGAGGGCCTCGGGAGCGATGGCCTCGGCGCCTTCGCCCGCGGGGGCCTCGACACCGGTGCCGCGGAGAAGCTCCATGACGGCGTTGAAGCTGAAGCTTCCCATGTCGCGCATCGTCGCATCCACGCGAACCTCGGCGCGGGCGATGTTCTTGACCTCGGGCGCGTACCAGTAGTCGAAAGCGAAGTCCGCCTGGAGGTCGCCGGACTCGAACATGCGGCGGAGCTCGGGGTTCAGGATCTCGGTGACGCGCATCTCGATGCGGATGGCGTTATAGGTGGAGTCGGCGACGGTGATGAAGTCGCGGTTGGCGACGCTGAACCCGAAGACGGCGAAGTCCTCGGCGCGGTACTCCCAGGTCGCACCGGGGGTGAGGGGCCACTGGAAGAGGGGGAACTCCTCGAAGGACTCCTCCGTGAAGGTGCCGGACTGCATGTTGAACTTGGGGATGAGGGGGTTGATGGAGGCCTTGGAGACGAGAAGCCCGTCCGCCTTGCGGCCGTTCGCGAGGAACTGCAGCGCGTAGGCGGGGATGCCCTTCGCGTCCACGTCGTCCTTCGCGACGCGCATCGTGAAGATGCCCTCCTCGGAGTCCGTGTCCGTGGTTCCTTGGGTGACGCCCGCGCCCTCGTCAGTGACGACGGGGCCCACGCTCGTCTCGACCGCGGTGATGGTCACCTTGTAGGACCAGGTGTCGCCCACCTGCCACACGGGAGCATCCTCATAGAAGCCATATTGGGACCCGAGCACGAACCCGGGAACGAGGAACGCCGCCGCAATCAGGATCGGGAGCGCCTTGGAACTCAACAGGGCCTGGTAGCCTGCCACCCTTATCACCACGCTGCCGACCCCCCGGTCGCTTTATAGTTTTTGCGGCGAACTTGTTGAACGAATCACAACACTCCATGACAGGGCCGTTGGCCCTGTGCATTCCGTGCCAGAGAGGGGGTTCCTCCTCCTCTCTGGACTCTCCCCGGCCAAAGGGGGCCGTCGCCCCCTCTGGACTCCCCAGGGTTCGTCCACCCCCGTACTGCTAAGCCTCCGGGGGCGCCGAGCCCTTTTAGCGGGGGAACCCGGTACGGCGGCCGTGGTCGAGCGCGTCTTCCTGCAGGACCCCTACAAGCAGGCCCTCTTCGCCAAGGTGGTGGCCGTCCAGGGGAACGCCGTCGAGTTCGACCGGACCCTCTTCTTCGGGGAGTCCAAGGCCTACGGCCACCCCCAACCGGGGGACAGGGGGCACTTCTTCTGCGGCGGCGCGAAAACGTGGGTGCAGCGCGTCGTCGACCGCGAAAACCGGGTCGTCCATTACGTGGACGGCGTTGTGCCCGCGGTGGGCGCCGAGGCGCGCCTCCACCTCGACTGGGACCGCCGCTTCCCCATCATGCGGGCGCACACGGCGCTCCACCTGTTCCTGGAGGCCTTCACCGCAGCCCGCGCCGGGGAGCTTCTCGCCCCGCCCGAGGTGGTGACGGGGGGCCAGGTGAAGGTGCAGGTCCAGTTCAAGGCCTACTCCCCCAAGGTCCTGGCAGGCCTCGTGGAGACCGTCCGCGCGCGCATCCGGGAGAACAAGCCCCTCACCGTCAGCTACATGCCCCGGGACGATGCGGCCCGCATCGCCCTCCCCCAGCCCTTCCTGGACGCGGTGGCGCCGGGGGAGCCCACGCTACGCCTCGTCCGGGTGGAGGGGGGCACGGCCGTGCCCCCCTCCACCCGGACGA
>DATMKA010000139.1:0-2792 GCA_035553595.1 Thermoplasmatota archaeon
CTGCGGGCTCTGCCGCGGCGAGGTGGCACGGGAGGCCCCACCCCCGGACGTCTTCACGGCATGGCGCTGCCACTGCCGCTTCTGCCTCGCCACCCCCTGCTGAGGCGCACGCTTCGCACACGCTCTCACCACGCTTTTCGACCAGACCCGGGACAATGTGTCCCGAATCGGACAGCACACTCAAGTAAACTGAGCAAGTAAGACGGTATGACGCCCAATGCGCAAGGTCAGCCTTCACGTGGAGACACTCGCGTGCGAAGCCGATGAGGAATACGTCGTCGAGGAGATTCTCGCCCAGGACGGGGTTCTCGCCGCCGAAGTCGACCTCGAACGCGAGCAGATCGAAGTCGCCTACGACGAACAGGTGACGAACCGGGCGAGCGTGGAGCAGTTCCTCCGCTTCTTCGGCCTCGTCCCCAAGGTTGCCCGCAGCTGAGCGCGCAGCCCCCTGCTGACCCCGGAGCCCCGCTCCGGCCCCCCTCTTTTTCGCCTTTGGTATCACCTGTTTCTCGGTTCTCCGCCTGAGGAAACCCCGACTTCCACAGGAAACGATTCCACCATGTAATCGTAACCTTGAAGCCGCAATAGGCTCAATACGAACGGGAGGCGCATGGAATCCGTCGTCTGGAACATCGACTGGAATCCCGAGTTCGATGCGGAAACGCGGCTCAAGCGCGAGATTCTGAAGGCCCTCAAGGACGAGAAGGCCATCCAGACCGTGAAGCGCTTCGCTGAGCAGGCCGTCCGGGAAGCCCTCGACGACGGTCTCGAAACCGAGCACATCCTCTGGCTAAGCTCGAGCTTCACCTACGCTTTCTTCGTGCGCGTCTGGTACGAGGTGTCCGAGAGCAAGCTGTTCATCATCGTCGAGGAGAACGACCTCGGCGACGTGGGCTTCCTCCTCATCAACGACCTGGACTGCGCCTCCTACACCGAAGACCGCCTCCTCAAGGTCGAGTTCAAGGAGCCGGACGATTTGGGCGTCAGCAAGTGACACCAAGCTCGTCCTTCCCTTGCAGCAGAGCTGCTGCGGCCCGGACGACCTCGGCGTCAGCAAGTGACACCAAGCTCGTCCTTCCCTCGCTCGCGTTGCTCGCTGCGGCCCGGACGATTTAGGTGTCAGCAAGTGACGCCCCCCGGAGCCCCCTTAATGTTTCCGCCTAACCTTTAGGACGGGGACCCCCTTACGGAGCCCAGAGTGAACCCCCTTGGTGGACGCCTGGCTCGCAAGTAGCCTCATCGCGGTCCTGATTCTTCTTTACGGCGCCCTGGCCGCCGCCCGTGCTTCCTTCCTCACGGTGAGCCGCAGCCGCCTCCAGGACCTTGCCGAGGAGGGCAGCACGAGAGCCAAACGCGCGCTCCACCTGGAAGCTTACCCCCACGACTGGATTCCGGCCATGCTCGCGGCCCGCGTCCTCCTCCTCATCGGGGCGGCCGTGATGGCGCTCTACGTCTGCCTCGATATCGTGGCGCCCCGAGTCCCGCCGGAGTACGCGCCCGAAGCGGTCGCCGCCTTCGTGGCCGTGGCCGGCCTCGCGCCCGTGGCCCTCCTGTTTGGCGAGTACCTCCCCCGCATCATCGGCTCCCGCCGCCCCGAGGCCGTGGCCATCCGGTCAAGCCCCATCCTCGACGGCTTGTCCCTCGTGCTTGCTCCCCTCTGCAAGCCGCTGTGGGCGATCACGCACGTGCTCATGCCCTCCCGCGGCGAGGGCGGACCCTCCGAGGAGCAGCCCAGCTACCTCAGCGAGGACGAGATCCGCACCCTCGTGGAGGAGGGCACCGAGAAGGGCGTGTTCGAGCCCGCCGAAGCGGAGCTCATCGAGAACGTGTTCCAGTTCGCCGACTCCAACGTGCGCTCCGTGATGGTGCCTCGCGCGAAGATGGTGGGCCTCCCCGCGGCCTCCACCTCGGAGGAGGCGCTCAAGTTCATGGCGGAGAACCAGTTCAGCCGCTACCCCGTGTACGGCGAGAACCCTGGTGACGTCGTGGGCATCCTCCATTACAAGGACTTCCTCGGCGCCCTCGGGAAGGGCCGCCCCTTCGTGGTGCGCGACCTCGTGCGCCCGCCCTTCTTCGTCCCCGAGACCATGAAGGTGAGCCACCTTCTCAAGGAGATGCAGCGCCGCAAGCTCCAGATGGCCGTGGTCGTGGACGAGCACGGCAACGTGGAGGGCCTCGTCACCATGGAGGACGTCATCGAGGAAATCGTGGGCGAGATCCGCGACGAGACCGACGTGGAGGAGGAGCGCCGCGTGGAGCGCCTCAAGGACGGCTCCTACCTCATCGACGCTTCCCTGCCGCTCCGCGACCTTCCCGAGGAGATCGCGACCACGATCCCCGAGTCCGACTCCTACGAGACCCTCGCGGGTTTCCTGCTCGATTCCCTCCGCGTGATTCCCCGCGGCGGCGAGGTGGTGCGGCATGGCGGCTTCAAGTTCACCGTGGTGGACATGGAGGGCCGCCGCATCGCTCGCGCGAAGGCCGAGCCCCTGGAAGCGGCGCGGCCCGTCGAGACCAAGAAGGCCGAATAGGCCTCACGCGGGGGGCATGGTGACGAGGGCGGCCTTGCCGCGCGTCACGAGCACGTGCGCAATCTCCTTGGGGACGCTCGCCACGTCCTCCCGGGAGAGGCGGTAGTTCCGCAGGTCCACGCCCACGAAGGGCGCCACGTCGGAGAGGACGCGGACGAGCACGTGGCTTGCGCGGCGGGGAGGCGCGGGCGCCGCGGCTGCGGCGGGAGCGGCAGCCTCCTGCGCAGGGGCGGCAGGTGCCGGGGTCACGGGGACGGGAAC
>DATMKA010000140.1:0-8911 GCA_035553595.1 Thermoplasmatota archaeon
GTTTCATGATCCAGCAGATCCAGCAGGTGAGCGACGAGGGCGACGCCCTCCTCCACTTCCTCGTGGGCGAGCACATCTCCGTCACGAAGTACAGCGACTGCCTCAAGTCCGCCGGCTTCCTCCCCGAGGAAGTGGTCAGCGTCCTCACCCAGGGCGCCCTCGACGAGTCCCGCCACTTCAACTGGGCCTGGGAGGAGCTACAGCGCTTCGACATCGACGTGGACCTCGGCGTCTTCGCGGACCTCCACGAGGAAATCGAGGGGCTGCTCGGCGGCGCCAACCAGTAAGGTGACTGATGGTTTGGCCCGGGCAAGGCCCCGTTCACGCGAAGAGGCGAAGGGCTACGCGAAGGTCCGCGAAAAACTTAGGAAATTTTCCGTACCCTTCGCGAACCTTCGCGTTACCTTCGTCCCTTCGCGTGAACCGCGTGTCGGGCTGGCAGCAGCGCTAGGCTGCGTGAACCAGAAGAAAAAAGAGATAGGCCCTTCCCGGGCCCAGGGTTTTACATCAGGCTCTCGAGGAGCGACTTCGCCTCGTCCTTCGTGAGGGCGAGGTCGCCGTGGAGGGGGTTGCCCACCTTGTACGCGAGCTCGTCCTCGTCGTAGGTCCGCTTGTCCTTCGTCTCGTAGAAGAGACCGAAGGGAATCTTCTCGGAGAGGAGGGTGGGCCACTCGAGGGAGCGGCGCACGGCGGCCTCGAAGTTGGAGTGGTCGTGACCTTCCGTCTGGATGTTCACGTACTTGCCGCGGAAGTAGTCGTAGGTGTTCAGCTTGTTGTACGTCACGCAGGGGCTCTGCGTGTCGATGAGGCTGAAGCCCTTGTGGGCGATACCGTTCTTGTACAGCTCCGCGAGGTTCTTGGGGTCGCCGCTGAAGCCGCGGGCCACGTAGGTGGCGCCCGCCATGAGCGCGAGGCCCACGGGGTTCACGGGGTTCTCGATGTTCCCGTTGGGCGTGGACTTCGTGGCCATGCCCTTGAGGGACGTCGGGGAGGTCTGGCCCGTGGTGAGGCCGTAGATCTCGTTGTTCATCACGATGTAGGTGATGTCGATGTTGCGCCGCATGGCGTGGATGAAGTGGCCCTGGCCGATGCCGTAGCCGTCACCGTCGCCGCCCACCGCGATCACGTGGAGGTCGGGGTTGGCGAGCTTGATGCCCTGCGCCACAGGGAGCGCGCGGCCGTGGAGGGAGTGCACACCGAAGGCGCGCAGGAAGTGGGGCAGGTTGCTGGAGCAGCCGATGCCGGACACGACCGCGACCTGGTGCGGGGGGATTTGGAGGTCGCTGAGGGCCTTCTGGATGGCCGTGAGCACGGCGTAGTCGCCGCAGCCGGGGCACCAGGTGGGCTTGGTGTCGACCTTGTAGTCCGTGAGAGAGATCTGGGGCGCGGTGGCGGCCATCAGTGCATCCCTCCCTTGGGCGTGGGGGCCGCAGGGGTCTTGCCGGTGTTCTTCACGATGCTCTTCACCTTCTCAACGATTTCCTTGGGCCAGATGACCTCGCCGCTGTATTTGCGGAGGTGGCTGTGGCAGACGATGCCGGTCTCCTGGCGGAGCAGCTTCTCCATCTGTCCCGTGTAGTTGGCCTCCACCATGAGGATGTGCTTCGAGGTCTTCAGCAAGTCCGTGACCTCCTTCGTCTGGAAGGGGTACACGTAGTTGATCTCGAGGCTGTTCACGTCGATGCCTTCGCTCTTGAGCCAGGCCATGGCTTCCCGCACGGCGCCCTGGGTGCTGCCCCAGGAGACGATGGTGAGGGGGGCGTTCGCGGGACCCACGAGGGTGGGCTTCTCGAAGTCGCCGAGCACGCCGTCGAGCTTGCGCATGCGCTTCTCCATCTGGGCGTTGCGCACCTCGATGGCGTCGGGCAGCAGGTAGCGGACGTCGGAGACGAGGGTGCCGTCCTCGTCGTGCTCGTCGGAGCCCGCGATGTACTCGTGGCGGGCCATGCCGGGCACGGCGCGGGGGCTCACGCCGCTGGGCGTCACCTTGTAGCGCAGGTAGGGCGCCTCGGGGCTGTGACCATTGCCGTTGAAGGGCAGGAGCGCGCCGCGCTCAATCGTGGGGTGGAGGTCGAGGGTATCCACCGTCTCGAGGTGCTCGGAGAGCAGGAGGTCGGAGGCCACGATGACGGGGTTCTGCCACTTCTCGGCGAGGTTGAAGGCCTCCACCATCATGTCGTAGGCCTCCTGGACGTTGCGGGGCGAGAGGATGATGCGGGGGTAGTCGCCCTGGCCCGCGCCGAGCATGAGGGGCAGGTCGGCCTGCTCGGGCGCCGTGGGGAGACCCGTGGAGGGACCGCCACGCTGGCTGTTCACGACCACGACGGGCGTCTCGGTGATGGCCGCGAAGCCCATGGCCTCAGCCATGAGGGCGAAGCCGCCGCCGGAGGTGCCGCAGGCCGCGCGGACGCCCGCGTAGCCGGCGCCGATGGCCATGTTGATGACCGCGATCTCGTCCTCGCACTGCTTCACGACGATGCCCTTCTGGGGACCGTTCTCGGCGAGGAACTGGCCGATGGAGGTGGCGGGGGTCATGGGGTAGAAGCTGTAGAAGCGGCAGCCCGCGGCCATGGCGCCGAGGCCGAGGGCCTGGTTGCCCGTGAGGAGGGGGCGGCGCTTGTTGCCGTAGCGGAGGCCGTAGGAGCCCTTGCCGTAGTGCTCCTTGGCGTAGTCGTACCCGGCCTGGGCGGCCTTCACGTTCGTCTCGATGATTTCGGCCTTCTTGTGGCCGAACTGGTCGGTGACGACCTCGGTGAAGGTGTCGAAGGGGGCGTCGAACCAGCACATGGCGGCGCCGAGGGCCACCGTGTTCTGGATGATGGGGTTCTTGCTGAACTGGGCCGCGATCTCGCCGAGGGGAATGGGGAAGGCCTTCGCGCCCTCGGGGAGGCGGGCCTCGTCCACCTTCACCTTCTTGGGGTCGTAGATGAGGCAGCCGCCCGCGCGGAGGGCCTCGATGTGGAGGTCGGCCGTCTGCGTGTTCAGGGCAATGACGACGTCCACCTTGTCGCCCACGCTGTGGACCTTCTCGGGGCCGGCGCGGATCTGGTACCACACGTGGCCGCCGCGGATGACGGACTGGTAGGCGTTGAACGCGTAGACGTGGAGGTCGGAACGGCTGCAGGTCTTCGCGAAGATTTCGCCGGTGCTGTTCACACCGTCGCCTGCCGCGCCGCCGATGCGGAGGGTGATTTCCTTTGTTGCCAACAGTAAGCCCCCTGAGGGATCCGGTTGCCGGAGAAACCGGGGCCTTTTATAATAAAGGCTTGCGTGCCGTGCACCGACTAGGCGTGGGGACACCGGTGCGCGTCGAAAGCCCCGCCCCTGGAAACACCAGATTGTGTGACGTCCAACCTCACACACGGCGAGTGGGCATCGGCGAACGCCGAGGGCCCCGGTTCACCGACCCTCGGGCGAGAAACCCCATCCCGGCGCGAACGGAGGACGGCTCATGAGACCGATCCGCGACCGGTGGGCGGAAGAGCAGGGGCTCGACCCCCGACGCCGGGGCACGAGCCCTCCCCCGCCCGGAGGCGTCTTCCCCGACGACCAAGCGGCCGTCGCCACCTACGGCGGCGGCATCCCGGCCCTGCCGGGCCTCATGGAATTCGCCGAGCAGCTCAGCTTCCCTGCCTCCACGGAGCAGCTGAAGGTGCAGGCCGGCGACCGCCCCGTCTACATCGTGAACAACTTCGTGGTGCCCCTCGGCAAGCTCCTCGACAAGCTGCCGCGACACCAGTTCGCTTCCGTCGCCGAATTCAAAGAGGTGGTGGCCCAGGAGTGGCCCAGCATCTCGCCGCGGCCCTAGGGAAAACCTTAACGCGCGGCCCCGCGGAAAGGCTTCGTTTACCCGTGCAGTTTCAGTGAGTAGCTGAAGTCACAGTCCGCGAACACGTTCTCGCACCGGAGCGCAAGGTAGTAGTTGCCTTCAGGGAGGGAGGCCGAGTCCCGCGCCATGTTTACATCATCGTGACAGGCATACCCGCGCGTTTTCATTCCTTGTTCCCAGAAGCCGCGTTCGCTGGCTTCGATGAGGCAGATGTCCATCCGACTTTCGTCGCGCCCGGTAAGGACATAGGCTGCTCGCCCATCGCCGCTCAGGTGGAAGGCCACCACCATGGTTGTTCCCGCATGCATTACTCCGGGCTTGTCGTCTGCGAGCATAACCTCCCCGTCGAGGGCGTTCCCGTCGGGGCCCCTGCCGGCTGAGTGCCCTGCGCCACCAGTCGTCGCATCTGTGCAGCCCGTGAATGACACCGCCACCAAGCAGGCGATTAGGTAGAACACATTCGCGTTTAGCCTCATAACTCAACCCTCACCCCGAACGCGAACAGTGATATTAAACCGTTCGGTGCAGGGGGCTAAAATGGTAAGGCCGCGTAGAAAGACGCGCCCGAGGTTGCCCTAAGGTGCGCGATGACTCCGTTACCGTGCTGCCCGCCGCTTCTTCGCGATGGCCTTGAACTCCGCGGGCTTCCCGCAGCGGGGGCAAAAGGGCGTGAGGTGCGGGTCCAGCGTGGGGTCAGTCCCCTCCCAGCCGCAGAACTCGCAGAGGAACTCGAACACAAAAGAGGGAGGGGAATCCGCGCCTTAACGGTTGGGGCCCTCCGGTCGAGGCCGCGGCTGCGGAGGGAAACTACGGAAGGAGGCGGTTCAGGACCGCCGTCTCGATCCCGGGCCCTGCGGCGCAGATGTCCGACGGGCAAGGCACGGGCGTGCAGCCCTGGTCCGTGTCGTACACGTACCAGAGGGGACCAAACCAATCGATCCAAACCCCCGCATAGTAGCAGAGGTAGCCGCGGTCGTCCTTCCATGTGTCGGCACAGAAGGTGACGTAGTAGGCGGGAGGGCACCCGTTCTCTCCCGCCGTGGCGGTGGCGGGGACGAGGACGAGCATGAAGGGAGCAACGAGGAGCAGCGGGACCGCCGCTCGGAGGAAACGGGATTGGAGGACCATGGTAACACCTAGGGAAGGATCTTCGAGAGCAGGGGGGTTTCGATCTCTTGCCCGATGATGAGAGCGCAGATGGATTCGGGGCAGAGCTGGGCCGGGACACACTTCGTGGTCACGTAGTAGGCGCCGGGGACGGGCGGGTCCACCATCACCCAGAGGCACGTCGTCGTCCCCGGGCCTGGGGTGTTGGACCAACAGACCAGGTTGCCCGAGGAAACGCCAGGCGGCCGCTGGATGCAGGAGCCAGGAATGGCGCTCGAAGCGGGGGAGATGGCGACGAGCGTACCCAACAGGAGGCACAGCCCGATCGCGAGGGTCCAGGGTTTCGCAGTCATGGGGAGATCCCAGACCGAGAGCCACACCGGGAGCCATAACCCCTGGCAAGCCGTTCCTTGCCGAGTTTAGGGCTCCCGGTGCTCCCCGCTTCCCGGCGCGCGGCGCCCCTCGCGCGCGCCGATTCCCTGCAAGCGTGCCGCATGGAAGAGGAACTGCTGAGCAAGCCCCGCACGGGCGCCCCAGCGCTCCCTCGCGAAGGCCTGCACCTCGCGGGGCTTGAGGGGGGCACCCCCGAAGTAGACCTCGCTCACGACGCGGTCGATCCAGACATCCACGGGGAAGGCCTCGCCCTTGTCGAGGCTGAAGAGGCAGACGCAATCCGCCACCTTCGGCCCCACACCGGGCAGCGCGAGGAGCGCCGCGTGCGCCTCAGGATAGGGGGCAGTGCGGAGGGCGGCGAGATCCAGGTCTCCACCAGCGATCCGTCGCGCTGTCTCCCGCAAGTAGGGGGCGCGGTACCCGTACCCCATGGACCGGAGCGTGGTCTCCCGGAGGCGCGCCACGGCCTCCGGCCCGGGGAAGGCGCGGAGGGTTCCCCACGGTGAGGGCACGCGGTCCCCCGCCCTGAGGCTCAGCCGGTCCAGGAGTCCCTCGATGCGGACGACGTTGTTGTTCGCGCTCGTGATGAAAGCGACGAGGCACTCCCAGGGGTCCTGGCGGAGGACGCGGAGACCCCGGTAGGCTGTGATGGCCTGCGCGAGGAAGGGGTCCGCGGCGAGCGCTTCGAGATCCCTCTCGTAGGGGTCGCCAAGCCGCAGGTACTCGCGCACGGTCGCCTCCGGCGCGGCGCCCTCCATCTCAACGCCCTTCGGGTGCTCCCGAAGGAGCACGGGGCGGTCACCGAGGACGCCCACGAAAGCGTCGCCGTGCTCGCGCCATCGGAAGGCCTGGCCGCCCCGCAAGGTGGCGCGGAGGAGCACCGGGGAGGCCGTCTTCACAATCACAACCGCCAAGCCTCCAGGGCCTCGCGGATGGGGTCGGGCGAGGCGTCCAGGAACCCGTACAGGTGGGAGAGGCAGGCGCACTCCCCAACGCCCACGCCTAGGACTGGGAGCGCGTCGGGGAGTTTCGCGATGCGGTCGGCGAGCTTGCACGCAAGGCCCTCGCCCTTCGTGGTGGGATAGACCACAGGGTACGTGAAATCCAACTTGGGGACCACGTGGTCGATCGCGTTGCGGGGCTTCGGTCCGGGGTCGAGGTGCTTTTCGATCCGGGCCGCAAGCCCCGTCTTCGCGGCCCCCGCGTACACGTACACGCCGGGCGGGAACCGCATCTCCCCGTGGGTTCCCACCGTGAGCCGCCGCTCGCGGTGGTTCTCCATGAGGAGCGCGTAGGCCCCAGCGTCCATGCCCCGGGGATTGCGGGCGCGGGTTATGGGGTTGTCGCTTCGGGAGGCGGCGCCTCGACGAGGAACTCGAAGCGGAACGTGACCTCCTGGTGGAGGATGATGCTGTCCATCGAGCCGTCGTTCTGGGCGCCGTACCCGATCTGTGTGCGATGGACGAAAACCTCGCCGGGGACCGCAAAGACGAGCGGGCTCTCACCGGTGGCCTCCGCTAAGGTGGGGCTCGGCCTGCTTTCGGTCTGGAGCTGAACCGTCAGCCGGTCTGCCGTCGGGAGGGTGGGAACCCACGTGGCGGTGACCGTCGCGTTGAGGATGCGCCCCTCGGGAAGCACGACTTCGGGGCCCGCCTGGTACGCCGTGCCCGTGTGCTTCGAGGACTCCGTGAGGTAGAACGTGGCGTTCCTCACGTGGAGTTCGGTTCGGTTCGCTCGCCCTCCGGCCTCCAGGGAGCCGGAAGCCAGGTCCCCGGAGGGGGGTGTGGTTGCCTCTGCCGTCTCAGGAGTGGCTCCTGTGCATCCGGCAAGGAAGAGGGAAAGGGGCATGAGCGTGAGGACGAGCGGAAGGCGCGGTCTGAGGCGCATGGCCACCGAGCCCCCCGGGAGGCCTTCCCGGTTTTGATCACGATGCTAGAGCGTCGTTACTGCCCGGCGTCAGGCGTCACGCGGGCCATGGCGTTCAAGGTGAATCGGATCTCGATGAGGACGGCAGCCTCAAGCCCTTCCCTGGAGGAGATGCCGCTCACCTCGATCGACTTGGGCCCCGCCTCGATGAGGGTCGCATTAAGGGGAATCCGGAGGGGCGACTCCCCAGTGGCTTCAGCGAGCCGTTCCACTTCTAAACCGGACTGACGCTCGACCCAAATCGTGAGCTTCTCCGCCGCACCCACCGTGGCGTTCCAGGTCACGACGAGGTCCGCTGCCTCCAAGTCCCCCTTCGGCACTTCGAGGGACTGGCGCTCGATCACGAAGGTTTCGGTTGCCACGACGATCCCGGTGGTGGTCGTGGCGCTCGTGGTGCGGTTCTCATACGCAACGGCGGCACCGGTCGCACCCTCGGACAAACCAGCCCCAAGGGTTCTCTCGTCCTCGGCCGCCCCAAGGCCCGCCTCGGGGACAGGGGCCGAGGTGCAGCCAGCGAAGAGGACGAGGATGGAGGCGAGAGCGAGGAACCTTGACGAGGCCATGGCTGCGCTCACGGGGAGGAGGGTGACATGCTTTTTCGTCACTTTGTTTTAGTTTCCGCCCGAGGGCGCGACCACCTCGGTGGAGCGCTCAAGGATGTAGAGCCCGGTCCCCGTGTCGGAGGCCCAAATCTTCCCGTCACGGAGGAACGCGCCCCACACCCAGGGGATGCCGCCCGTGTACCCCTCGCGGGGCATGTGGGGCTGGTAGTACCCGAGGACGGGGGGCGCTGCGAGGTTGGTGAGGTTGCTCACGTCGAGGAGCCAGACGCCGCCGTGGTAGTGGGCGAAGGCAAGGAGGCCGTCCTCGCTGATGTCGAAGTTGTGGGGGCTGAACAGGAAGGGTTCCGTCGTCTGCATGTCGCCGGGGAGGCTCCAGTACCCGAGCTTGACCGGGTTCGCGGGGTCGGTGGTGTCCACAAAGGTGATTTGGCTGTCCTCCGGGGCGGTCACGAGCTCGGGGGCCACGGCCGTGACGTGGCGGCCCTCCACGAGCATCGGGAAGGCCTTCGCGTCGTGGCTGTTCTTGAAGGCGCTAGGCGCGAAGTCGTCGAAGGAGGAGAGCTCCACGGGGTTCGTGGGGTCGCTGATGTCCACGATCCGCAGGCCCGCGTCCCAGTAGGCGACGTACATGAGCGTCTGGTTCGTGAGGGGGTGCTTCTGGACGGTGGCATCGTGGGGGAACACGAGGCCGGGGCCGCTCCGCACCTGGTACACGCTCAGGATCTCCAGCGTCTTCCCCTGGGGGCCGTTCACGATCTCGGTGATGAGGACGCGCTGCGTGGCGGGGTTGCTCGTGAGCAGGCTCGAATCAAGAGGGTTCGCCACGAGGTCGTAGGTGCAGAGGATGAGCAGCTCGCGGTCGCCCATTTTGTAGTAGAAGTCCGTGTGGGGCCCGTTCACGGGGAGCGGGAAGAAGGACTCCATGCGGGGGTTCTTCTTGTCCGTGACGTCCACGATGTAGACGCCGCGGGGCGTGTGCGCCGTTGGCGCATTCAGGAGCTGGAGCGCGTCGGGGACGGTGCGCTGACTCGCGAGGAAGACGGTGTTGCCGTCCTCGCTCACCTCGATGTCGCTGCCGCCCTCCGAGAAGAAC
>DATMKA010000141.1:0-24740 GCA_035553595.1 Thermoplasmatota archaeon
GGGGAGGCCCGCGGCCCCGAGCAGGTGGGGAAGTCCTTTGCCCTCCCAACCGTGCGGCGGTGCACAGCCGGTTCCTCCATGGTGTGCCCTCGCAAGCGTCCGGCACCCACCCTGCGGAATCCCAGGGCGTCTTGTGACCGGCCTCGACCTCGCTAGGGCCGCGCGGGTCCTTGCGACTCGCCCGAAGCCTCCCGCACCCTGACGCCTCAGGGCGCGCCGGCGGTCGGGTGCCCTGGTGGGGTGTGTCCCAGCCACTTACTTCTTCGCGTCCTCCACCATGGGGTAGGGCACGTGGAGCTCCACGGGCTGGTGGGTTTTGCGGAGGCGCAGGTTGAGGATTTCGACGCCGAGGGCGAAGGCCATGGCGAAGTAGATGTAGCCCTTGGGGATGTGGTGGTCGAAGCCCTCAGCCACGAGCATCACACCGATGAGGATGAGGAAGCTGAGCGCAAGCATCTTCACGGTGGGGTGGCGAGCAACGAAGGCGCTGAGGGGGCCGGCGGCCACGAGCATGACGCCCACGGCGACGATGACGGCGGCGACCATGACGGGGAGTTGGTCCACCATGCCGACGGCGGTGATGACGCTGTCAAGGGAGAAGACCACGTCCAGGATCAGGATCTGGACGATGACGGCCGCGAAGGTGGCGTGGATGCGTTTCGCGTCCTTCGCGTGGCCTCCCTCGAGGCTCCCGTGAATCTCGTGGGTGGCCTTTGCGAGGAGGAAGAGGCCGCCGATGAGGAGAACGAGGTCGCGCCCGGAAATCTCGACGCCGAGGACGGTGAAGAGGGGGGCGGTGAGGCCGATGACCCAGGCGAGGGAAGCGAGGAGGGCGAGGCGCGTGATGAGCGCGAGGGCAAGACCCACCTGGCGGGCCCGCTTGCGCTCCTCGGGCCGCAGCTTCTCGGCGAGGATGCTGATGAAGACGATGTTGTCGATGCCCAGCACAATCTCGAGCGCGGTGAGGGTGGCAAACGCGATCCAGACGTCGGGATTGGTGAGGAGGTCAAGCATCGGAGGTCACTCCGCGAATCGCCCAGGGTTGCTTAAGGGTTAGCGGGTAGAGGCGCAGGGGCCCCTCCCGCTCTCCGGGGGCGGCAGCGGGGCACGCGGCTTACACCTCCGCCCCGAGCTCCTCCCTCCGCTTCCGCTGCCCGTAGGGCGTGAGCCCTCGCGGCTTGTAGACGGACAGCGTGAGGTTCAGGAGGAGCGCCATCAAGGCAGCGGCGGCGTTGGCGACGAGCTGAACTCGGAACCCCTGCAGCTCCCCGGCTTCCAGGGGACCCTCCGCCGCCGCCTCCGCGAGGGCCGTGATGGGGTGCATGTGGAGGAGGAGGACGAGGGTGGAGAGGGCGGTGACCGCGAGCTTCACCATGACCCAGTAGTGCCGGAAGAGGCCCCACTTGGTCCCTAAGGCCAGGCTGAGCCCGGTCGCGAGGGCGGCGAGGCAGAGCGGGACAATCACGTAGGAGGCCACGGTGGCCATGGCGAGGTAGGCGCCGCGGACGCTCGTCGAGTCCATGCTTGCAAGGCCCATGACCGCAAGGGCAACGAAGGCCGCGACCGCGCCGAGCCACCCCACGGAGGCGGTGATGTGGGCAGTGAGGGCGAGCTTGCGGAACGGGGGCGTGAACGTCATGGCGACTCCTCAGGGACCGTGGTTGCCAACCCCGCCGCCAGGGAGGTGGAGGGCCACGAAGGCGATGATGAGGAGCAACCCCACGATGGCGAGGGCTTTGACCCAGCGCGGGAGTGGCTCGGCGACGTGGGCGGGGGGTGCGTCCATGCGCGTGGCTAACCAGAGGGGTGGGAAAAAGCTGTGGGCCGCAATATCACCGCTTTTTCTCTTCCCGTTCCCGCTCCATCTCCTCTTCAAGCAGCGCGTCGAGCCGGGCGAAGGACTCGTCCCAGTATTCCTGGAAGGTGTAGGCGAAGGCGGCGACCTCCTTCAGGGGTTTGGCGCGGAGGCGGCACCAGCGGCGCTGCGCGTCCTTCCGTCGCTCCACGAGGCCCGCCTCCTCCAGGACTTTGAGGTGCTTGGAGACGGCGGGCTGGCTGATGGGGAGCGGGTCGGCGAGCTCCTGCACCGTGGCTTCGCCTTGCGCGAGGCGGGAGAGGATGGCGCGGCGCGTGGGGTCGGCGAGGGCTTGGAAGGTGATGCTGAGGGCGTCGGCGCTCATGGTTGCTCCAGGAGGCCGGGTCTCACCTGAGGCTCTCGACGAGCTTGGCGAGGCGGTCGTAGCTTTCGAGGGCGCCCTCTTCCATGCCGGCGTTGAGGTGGCCGTCGCGGTGCTCCTTGCTCTTGTAGCGCGCGTGGGAGACGACGGTGGTGCGGCCCTCGCGCTCGGTGAGGGTGGCCGTCTCGATGGAGCTTGCGTCGGGGAAGCCCTCGAAGACCCAGGTCTGCTTGATGCGCTCGGGGCGGACGACTTCGAGGAAGTCGCCGTGGAAGCCGTACTCGGTCCCATCGGTGTCCACGTGGATGAAGCGCCACTTGCCGCCAGGGCGCACGTCCATGTGCTCCACGATGGTCTTGAGGCGGCTGGGGCCGAGCCATTGGACAATGAGGGCGGGGTCGGTGAAGGCGCGCCAGACGAGCTCCCGGGGAGCGTTGAAGGTACGCTCGAACTGGATCTCGGTGTCGCTTGGCAGCGTCATCTTCGTGGCGGGCTTCGCGGGACTTGTTTGGGCCATGAAACCTCCATAGCCACGTGGTTACATAACTCTATGGTTATGGGCTCTGAATGGGGGACGTTATGGCCGGCCCCTTGCCCGCTGCCGCCGCTGCTCCTATCTCCGGAACTTCGGCCTTTTTATCGCTGCGCCGCCTAGGCGAGGAAGTCCCTATGGCCACTCCTCAAACCTCCCCCCGTCTCCGCGTCGACATCTGGTCCGACGTGGTCTGCCCCTTCTGCTGGATCGGGAAGCGGCGGCTCGAGGCGGCCGTCAAGCAGCTCGGCATGGAGGGCGAGGTGGAGGTCGTGTTCCGGGCCTTCGAGCTGAACCCTGCCCTAAAGGCCTCGAAACCCCTCACGGAATACCTGGGGGCCAAGTTCGGCGGCCCAGCGCAGGCGAAGGCGATGACGCAGCATGTGGCCCGCATGGGCGCGCCCGACGGCCTCACCTTCGACTTCGACCACGCCATCGCCGCCCCCACCTTCGACGCGCACCGCCTCACCCTCCTCGCCCAAGAGCACGGCCTGGGGCGGCCCGTGATGGAGCGCTTCATGCGGGCCCACTTTGCTGAGCGCGAGGACCTTGCCGACCATGGGACGCTCCGCCGCCTCGCTGCCGAGGCCGGCCTCGACGCGGCCGCCGTGGACCGCGTCCTCGGCTCCGACGCCTACGCCAAGGAGGTCCGCGAGGACCAGGGGCTCGCGAGGGCCTACGGCATCCAGGGCGTCCCCTTCTTCCTCATCGATGGCAAGTATGGGGTGTCGGGCGCGCAGCCCGTCGAGGTGCTCGCGCGCGGCATCACCCTGGCACGGGATGCGCGCGGGTCTACCGCCGCACTCCCTCCCGAGGCAGGGGCCTCGGGCGACGCGGACGCCTGCGACGTGCCGCGGTAACGCGCCTTTTCGATGGCGCCACACCCGCGAAGGCGCGGTTTCGCCGCGGCCAGCGGTGGCTTGAGGGGCCCCCTTCCGCTTCCGGGGTATGCTGCGCCGTGCCACCTCCCTCCGGGGAGCGCTCGTTCTCCTTTGCGTGCTGCTGCTCGTTGCCCCAGTTGTTGGGGGCGTCTCGCCGAGGGCGCAAGGGAAGAGGCACACGATCGAGGCCTGTGAGCCTGAGGACATCACCTACGCCGACCCGGAGGACCCGTCCCTCACCGTTGTCGTCGGCACCGTCTGCGCCGCCACCGCGGACGCCGAGACGGGCACCGCTCCGATCGCGGACGGTTGCACCTCCACCGCCTACGCCCTTGCGGGGCACCGCTGGGACAAGGCCTACACGGGCCGCATCGACCCCCGCGGCTCTGGCCTCACGGAGACGGCGGTCATGACGGCCTTCCGCGCCGCCGCCACCACCTGGGACGCTGCAGCCGCCGCCACCCTCTTCGGGGGCTTCACGGTGGGCGGGGACGCCTCGAAGGTGGGGACGAGGGACGGCGTGAACCAGATCGGGTTCCGCAACCTCGGCACCACGGGCGTCCTCGGCCGCACCACCACGTGGTTCACGAGCGCGGGCGTCGCCTTCGAAAGCGACGCCGTCTACAACACCGCCTACAAGTGGTCCACGACGGGGGAGCGCTCGAAAGCGGACCTCCAGTCGGTGGCCACGCACGAGCTCGGCCACGCCTTCGGGCTCGACCACGCCCCGACGACGACGGCGAACGCGTGCCTCACCATGTACTACAAATCCACCCTGGGCTCCACCGCGCAGCGCACCCTCGGGTCGGGCGACCTCCTCGGCATCCAGAAGAAGTACGGCGCGCCCGCCACTGCGACGCCCACCCCGTTCCAGGCAACCTTCACGAAGCACGGCTCTAACACGTGGTGGATCGAGGTGAAGGTCACGGCGAACCTCCCGCTTGCAGGCGTGACCGCGAGCGTGAACGGGGACGCGCCCGTCGCCCTCGCAAAGTCCAGCTGGGGCACGTGGTCGAAATCCGTGTACGTGCCCGTCGGGTCGACGGTGGTGTTCACGGCGAAGGCCACGGACGGGCAGACCGCTCGGTCCGCCCCCATGGCATGGCCCTGACCGGGACGGGGGCCTTTCAGTCCTCCCGGTGCGCTCTATTTTTCCTCCCGCGTTTTCGGCCGCCGCATGTCGCTGAAGTATGTAGGAATCCGCGTGACGGACCTGGAACGCAGCGTGAAGTTCTACACCGAGGTCATGGGCCTCAGGGTGCTCCACCAGGGAGATCTCCGGCAGTACGGGGGCGGGCGCGGCCTCTTCGTCCACCTCCACGACCCCGCCACGGGGGGCCACCTTGAGCTGAACTGGTACCCGCCCGGCTCCCCCTACGCGGGGCCTTATGCGCCCGGCGAGGCCCTCGATCACATCGGGTTCGAGGTGGAAAACGTGGAGGCGGAGTACCGCCGCCTCGTCGCGCTCGGGGTGCCAGCCACGGAGGTGACTCCGGAGTCCACCATGGGCTTCCAGGCCTGCGTGAAGGACCCTGACGGGAACTGGATCGAGCTGTACAAGAAGCAGTGACCGGCTGGAGGGCGGGAGCACCGGAAGCCCCCGCCCGCCTGGGACACCCATCGCGTGTCGCCGTGTTGTCGCTGCCGCGAAAGCAGCGGCGCCCACCGGGGCGCGGGAGTCGCTGCCGCGAACCAGGAAGGATCCGCGGCGGTGACGCCAGCCAGTCGGCCCGTTTCTCGGCTTTGAGCGAGGGGGATGCAGTCTCCCCGCTCCGCGCGTTTCGCGCGCGTGCCGCCTTCCGGGCAGCGGGCGATCCCGGGAGGCCCCCATAGCGTTTCGCGGGGGTGCGCCGGAAGTGGACCCGCCCGACCTAGGCGGTGGCCCAGACGCGTTCGAACTTCGTCTTCGCGTACCCGAGGAAGGGGTCCGCGCTGAGGGAGCGGCCCGTGGCGCGCGCGATGAGGTCCGGCGTCGTGTAGAGGCACCCGTGCTGGTGGATGCGATCCTTCAGCCACGTCCGGAGGGGCGTGAAGTCGCCGCGGCGGATGTTCCCGTCGAAGGGGCCGTGGTCGCGCTCGAAGGCCCCGAACACCTGGGAGGCCAGCATGCTGCCGAGGCTGTAGGTGGGGAAGTAACCGAAGGCGCCGTGGCTCCAGTGCACATCCTGCAGGCACCCGAGGGTGTCCGTGGGCGGCGTGAGGCCGAGGTACTTCTCCATGCGCTCGTTCCACGCGTGGGGCACCTCGCTCACGGGAAGGTTGCCGCTGATGAGGGCCTCCTCCACCTCGAACCGGAGGGCCACGTGGAGGTGGTAGGTGACCTCGTCGGCGTCCACCCGGATGAAACCGGGCTGGATCTGGTTGCTCCAGCGCCAGCACTGGTCCGCCGTGGTGCCGTCGAGCCGGCCGGGGAAGTGCTCGCGGAATTGTGGGAGCACGAACTCCCAGAAGGCCAGAGAGTGGCCCACGTGGTTCTCCCACAGGCGGGACTGGCTCTCGTGCACCACGAGGTTGCGGGCTTCCCCGAGGGGCGTCCCAAGCTCCTCCTTCGGGAGACCTTGCGTGTAGAGGGCGTGGCCGAACTCGTGGAGCGTGCTCGACATGCCCGTCTCCGGGTCGTCCTCCTTGTAGCGCGTCGTGATGCGCGCATCGTAGGGGTTGCCGGTGCTGAAGGGGTGCGCGCTCTCGTCGAGGCGGCCATGCTGGAAGTTGTAGCCGACGGCGGAGAGCACCTTGTTCATCATGGCCCGCTGCTGCGGCGCCGGCCACACGGCGCCCGCGAAGGGGTTGGGAACGTCTCCCGCGCGGTTCGCGGCACGGTCGAGGAGGGGGCGCAGCCCGTCGCGGAGGCTCCTGAGGTGCGTCCGGGTCTCCGAGAGCGGAATGTAGGGCTCGTACTCCCCGTACAGGGCCTCGTAGGGGGACACGGTGGGGTCCACGGCGGCGGCGTAGCGGCGGCGCAGCTCCACAATCTCCGTGAGGATGGGCTCGAAGCGGGTGAACTCGTTCTTCTGCCGCGCCTCGGTCCAGATGCCAAGGGCCCGGGAGGTGGCGCGCGCGAGGGCCTCCACGAGGTCCTGGGGGACCCGGGTGGCGCGGTCGAAGCTGCGGCGCGTCTCCCGCAGGAGAGCGCGGTGGCGCTCGTCCGTCTCCGTGCGCTCCGCCTCGGCGAGCAGGCGGCCGGTCTCGGGGGCGGTGAAGAGCTCGTGGGACAGGGAGCTGAGGACGCTCAGCTCCTCCGAGCGGGGCTCGGCGCCGCCGGGCGGCATCACGGTCTCCTGGTCCCACTGGAGGTGGCCTGCGGCGCGGTCGAGAGCATGGATGCGGCGGAGGCGCTCAACGAGGCGGGTGTAGGCGGACGTCACGGGGCCACCATGGCGCTCCCTCCGCTTGAAAGGTTCCGGTTCCGGCCCCCGGGGAGGCCCCCGTGCGAGGGGGAATCAAGGAAAAGGCTCATCCTCCCTCCTCGCTTTCGGGGCCCCGGTGATTTGGTAATGGTCAAGCGCACCGCAAGCGCCGCCTGGACCGGCGGTCTGAAGGATGGCAAGGGCACCGTGAGCACCGAGCGCGGCGTCCTCAAGAGCACTCCCTACAACTTCTCTGGACGCTTCGAGGAGGGCACGCTCGGCACGAACCCCGAGGAGCTCATCGCCGCCGCCCACGCGAGCTGCTTCAGCATGGCCTCCTCCGCCGAGCTCGGCAAGGCCGGCATCGTTCCCCAGGCCGTCGAGACCACGGCCACCCTCAGCTTCGAGAAGGTCAACGAGAAGATGACCGTGGCGGCCATCCACCTCGACACCGTCATTCGCGCCCCCGGCGCCGACGCGACGAAGGTGGCCGAGGCCGTGGAGGCCGCGAAGGCCGGCTGCCCCATCAGCCGCCTCCTCGCCCCCGGCACGAAGATCACGATGAGCCACAAGCTCGCCTAACGCGGACTCCTCCTCTTTTGGGGCCTCGGCCCCGCCCACCCTTACGGACCACCGGAGGGTGGGCCCGGAAGGGAGACTTCGAACGTGGCGCCCTTGCCGGGGCCGGGGCTTGCCACCGTGATGCGTCCGCCGTGCTGTTCCACAATGCCCTTGCAGATGTAGAGGCCAAGCCCCGCGCCCGAGCGCGTCTCCTGCATGGTGTCATGCACCTGGCTGAAGGGCTGGAACAGGCGGGACATCTGGCTGGGGGTGAGGCCCATGCCGGTGTCGCGGACGCGGATCACGCCCTCCTCGCCCACTCGGCCCGTTTCCACAAGGATGGTGCCTCCTGGCGGCGTGAACTTGAGGGCGTTGCTCAAGAGGTTGAACACCACTTGCGTGATGCGCTGCCCGTCAAGGTCAAGCACGCGCTCTCCTTCCGCGCGTGTCTCAAGCTTGATCCCCTTCTGGTCGGCTTGCTCCTGGAAGGATTCCACTGCCTCGAGGACGATGCGGTTGAAGTCCACGGGCTGCCGGTGGAGTGGAAGCGTCCCGCCCTGGAGGCGCGCCACGTCAAGCACGTCTTGGACGAGGAGGGAGAGGCGGAGGATGTTCCGGTCGAGCACGTCCACGGCGCGTCGCTGCCGCTCCGTGAGGGGCCCCGTCTGAGGGGAGCGCAGGAGGTGCACCTGGAGCTTCAGGGGAGTGAGGGGGGTATTCAGCTCGTGGGAGGCGGTGTTGAGCAGGTTCGTCTTGAACTGGTTGACCTGCTTGAGGCGCTCGAGCTCGGCGAGGCGTTCCGCGGCGGCCTGTCGCTCCCGCTCCGCGATGTCCCGTTCCCGGTCGGCGCGGTTGAGGGCAACGGCGTAGGCCCATGCAAGCCCCGTGAAGCAGAGGATGATCACGACCACGAACAGGGAGAGGCCGAATTCCGTCTCGTAGAACCCGGCCTTTTGGCCGAGGAGGCGGACGTAACCGGCCGCGATGGGGAGGAGGAGCGCCGCCGGAAGAAAACGCCGCGCGAGGGTCCCGCCCGACCGGGCGCTGAGGACGAGGCTTGGGAAGGGGTCCGTGGGCGCCACGGAAAGCGCGCCGAGGGCGAGGACGAGGAACAGGGTGGCCGTGTGGAGGGCCATGGGCACGAAGCGGGCAAGCCCCGAGAACTCGGCGACTGCGTACAGGTACCCGAGGAGGGCGAGCAGGGCAAGCAGCATCGTCACGAGAGCGAGGGCCGCGCGGAGCCACCGGGTCCGGTCGGGGCGGTAGAGCAGGGCGAGGTTTGCGCCAAGCGCCGTGAGCGCGAGGGCCGTGTTTGGGGCCATGCGGTTGGGGCCGCCCGTGCCCAGGGTCCGTTCCACTGCCTCGGGGAAGAGGAGTTCGTCGACGCCCGGGGCCCACCCGAGCAGGAGCCCCGCAAGCTTTACGAGGCCAATGGCGCAGGCGAGCGCTGCAAGCGTCAACGAGGCGGCGCGGAGCCTCTGGCGTGCGGCAAGCAGGAGCGCGCCACCCGCGCAGAGGAAGGCGACGGCGGTCGCCGGGTTCATGGCGACAAAGCCCGGGAGCACGCGCTTCAGCACGTCATTGTCGAGGGTCCAGCCGATCAGGACGGCGGCCGCAGTCCCGAGGGTGACCCAGGCGGCAAGCCGGGGGGCGAGGGAGACGAGGCGGGAGGAGAGGGCCGTCGGGGGGAGGCGCGGGTCGCTTTCCAGCGCGTCCCTGGAGGTTGGCGGCGTGGCCATGGCTGCTTCGATCCTCTCCCGCCTCCTCAATAACCGTGTCGGTTGCGGGCCTCCGCGTTACAGTGCCTCGCCGAGACGGACGGTGAGGCGGCGGCCGGATCCGAGGGGGTCGAGGCCCCGGCCGTGGGCCGTGAACCCGCGCCACGGGGGCTCCGTGTCCCCGAGCCGGCCGAGGCCGGCGAGCACGTCAAGGAGGGCCGCACCCCCGAGGCTCGTGGGCCGCTCGGGGTCGAGGTCGAAGTGCAAGTGGTCGAGGCCCTCGACGAGAAGGACCACCAGGGGACCGGAAAGGTCGTCTGTGCCCACCTCCAACCGGCCCGCCCTCACCTGATCGGGCGCAGCCTCCGCGAGGGCGGCGGCTGCGGCGGCGATGCCGAGAAGGGAGTCAGGGGCCTCGTCCTCCACGAGGGTGAAGGGTTCCCCCGCGTCCTCGCAGGCTTCCGCCATGCGTCGCAGAACGGTCTCGGCAAGGGCGAGGGCTTTCGGGGACAGGCCGCCCCGGCGGAGGCGGGTGACGGCTTCCTCCAGGGTCAGGAGGGGCCCCGGCTCGGGCCCTGCGAAAATGCGGACGCGGGCGCCCTCGGGCTCGCGGTCGAACCGGAGTTCCGCAAGCTGCGAGAGAGGAGCGACCGCGAAGATGATGGGGCTTGGCGCAAGCCCAAGGTCCACGAGGGCGGCCGCCACCTGCTCGGGCGTGATGCCTTCACTGCAGTCGAGGTGGAGGACGCGCGGCATGGGTCACCCGAAGTCGATGAGACTGCGTTGCTTGCGGTCGCGAGCGGCCGCGGTAAGGTCGGCTTCAGGGAGCTCGAGGATGCGCTGCATGGCCTGCGCGGTGGCGGGCGCGAAGCCCATGTAGTGGTTGTTGAGGAGGATGTAGATGGCCTTCGCGGCGCGCGCTTCGCTCAGGAAGCGCTCGCGCCACTCCCGCATCTCCGGCGTTTGATCGCGCTGCACGTGGCTGAACTTGTCGAGCGCGCGGTCGCCGATAAAGCGGCTGTACACGAAGTCCGCCGTCACCATGGGCGGCGTGGGCGCGTACTGGTTGATGGACCACACGAGCGCCGCCCCACGCCGTTCCAGGGTCCGGTACGTCTCCGGCACGAACCAGGAGGGGTGGCGCAGCTCCACCGCCAGGCGATACTGGTCGGGCACCTGCTCGAGGAAGGCCTCCAGGTGGGGGCCGTCGGCGTTGCGGCTGAAGCCCGGCGGCAGCTGCAGGAGAAGAGGCCCGAGCTTTCCCGCCTGGCGCAGGGGCTCGATCCCGGTGAGGAACGTGTTGAGCGGGTCGGCGACGTCCCGGAGGCGGGCCTTGTGCGTGATGTCGCCGGGGAATTTGACGGTGAAGGTGAACCCGGAGGGCGTGCTCTCCGCCCAGCGCCGCGTCTGCGCCGGGGACGGGGCCGCGTAGTAGCTCGAATCCACCTCGGCGACGTCGAAGACGCGCGCGTAGCGTTCCAGGTACTCGGAGGCGCTTGTTCCGGGCGGGTAGAAGCCCGCCTCACGCCAGTCGTCGTACCCCCAGCCGGTGCACCCGACACGGAAGCGCGAACCAGTCACGATGACTTCACTCTCCCCGTGTGTAGGCGACGAGCGTCTGGTAGGGGATGGGGGTTTCACCGCTGAGCATCAGGAGGCGCACGTGCCCGCGCACCTGGGGCGCGTAGAGCTCGATGGTGGTAAGGAGGTCCGCGCGGCCCTCCACGGGGACGAGGCAGAGCACCGGGAAGACGGGCGCGAGCGTCACGTCCCCGAGCCGTTCCGGCGCGGGGGCGCCCACCTGGCAGTAAGCGTCTTGGCCGGCCGCCGCGGGGAAGGTCCACATCGCGCCCTCCTCCAGGGGGAAGGGGGCATGGTGGAAGGGCCACACCGGGAGCGTGGCGTTCCCCTCCACCGCCTGCAAGGTGTCGGCCTCCACGAGAAGCGTGGTCTCGTTTGAGGCGTTCTCCGGTCCCGTGGTCGTGATGCGCAGCTCGTGGCAGCGGCCGGTCCCGCAGGACACGTTGAGCGCAGCCACCGTGCGGGTCTCGAAACCGCCGCCGAGGACCGTGTACACCCAGGTGTCGTTGAGGCGCCAGTCGGGGCGCAGGGCCACGGTTGCCGCAGGGTCGATGCCGGAATCTGGTACAATGAGCGGAGTCGCTGGCGGCGGCGCGAGGGCGGCGGGGCGATACTCCTGGAGCACGAAGGTGGGCACAAGGGTCCCGCCCCCCACCTGGGCCACCCGGAGGATTCCCCGAACCTCGGGCGCGTACTCGAACAGGGTCGCCGCCGCGCCAGGCTCCGTCCCGGTGCACGTGAAGGGCACCACCTCGTAGGTGCGGTTGTGGACCGTGGTGGAGCGGTCCTCGCCGCGGCGACACGCGGGCCCGAGGCGCCCCACGAAAGCCGCAGGAGTGAGCGTCAGCAGGCTGGAGAGGGCGCCCGCCGTGTCGGGGAGGAACCGGAGGGTGTCCCTGGTGGCGGCACGCTCGCCCACCCGGAGGAAGTGCCCGTCCGCGCCCGCCAGGGAGAGGACGACGCGGTAGCAGGACCCCGGCGCCTCCTGCGGGCAGGGTTCCCCGGCCGCCTCGACCTCCACGCGGGCGGCCTGGAGGGCCGAAGAGGCGTTCGCGCTCACGACGCGGTAGGTCCACCGGTCCCCCGCGGCCCACACGGGCGCCTCGATGCCCTGGGAAGCGCTCGCGAGGCCCCCGAAACCGTGGGCCACCGTGATCGTGGCGAGCTCGACGCAGCCCGGCAGCGCCAAGGTGGCGGCGAGGGCGAAGGCAAGGAGAGCGGGAGGCCGCGCGCCGTTCACGCCGGGGGAAAACCGGCGGCCGTCTTAACGCTTCGGGGACCGCCGCCGCGGCCTCCCGTTGGTTTATGACCCTGGAGGCCCGTCGCCACCCGGGCTCCCCGTGCGCCACGCGAGACACTCGAAGCTGACGCAGCTTGCGTCGGGCCTCCTCCTCGTCCTCCTCGTCACCGCGGACGAGCTCGAGAACCCCCTCGGGGGCGCGCACCTCCTCACCTACCTCCTCGCCGCCGGCGGCTTCGCCCTCTTCGGGGGCCGCGCCCTCGTCGCAGTGCTCCCAGGCTTTCCCAGCAGGACCGTGGGCGACCGCGGGCTTCTATCCGGCATGACCGCTGCCTTGGCTCTCCTCGTTGGCGTCATGGCCCCCGTGGCCCTCGGCACCACGGGTGCCGTGCTCGGCCTCTTGACCGGGCTCCTGCTCGCCGTCTTCCTCACGGCCCTCGCGGAGCTTGGCGCCCCCCGCGCGCTCGACTCCCCCGCAGGTGCAGGCCGGAGGGCCCTCGGGCTCGGGCTTGCCGCCGCGGGGGCCCTCGTGGTCGGCCTCGACGTCACCCTTGCCCTCGCGACCTCCCGTGTCCCACTCGTGGCCTTCGGCGCGCTCCTCCTCGCGGTCCTGGCCCTTCTCACCCGGGGCGGGCATGACCCCCGCGCAGGGCTTGGACTTGTCCCCACGAGGGCCCTCTGGGACGTCTTCTTCACCGTCGCCTTCGGGCTCCTGCTGCTTGATGCCGCCTTCACCCTATACCCAGTCTCCCCGCTCGCGGCCACGCTCCCGGCGACGGCCTTCGAGGTGCTCGTTGGCGCCACCGGCGTTGGACTCCTCGCGGGCCTCCTGGGCGTCCCCGTCCTCCGGTGGCTCCTGGGCGACCCCCTTGTCTGCGGGGGCCCCTTCTCGCCCGCCCGCTTCCCCCTCCGGTTGCCCCACCTCCTCGGCGGCGCCGCCTTCCTGGCGGTCCTCGCGGTCGCCGAGTGGGACCTCCCCGGCGACGACCACCCCGTCCTCTTTTACGGGGTGGCCGCCGTGGGCTTCGGCGCCTTCCTCGCACGGACCCTCCTCGAGGTGCGCCCCTGGGGCCCCCGCCTCCAAGCCCGCGGCCCCTGGACTGTCGGGATGGTCGCCGCAGCCGTGGTCGCCGTCACCCTCACCCCATGGGGAACCGCCACCCTCGGGTATGTGCTCCTCGTGGGCCTCCTCCTGTTCGGCGGCTACCTGGTCGCGGAGTTCTTCGACGAGGTCGCGGAGGCTGCCGCCGCGCCGGTTCCCGAGCTCCGCAAGGGCGGCCTCGGCATCGTCACCGTGCTCCTCGTCGCGGAGGTTGTCACAGTCGTCGCGGCCTTCGGCTACCTCGGACCCCTCCTTGCGGACGGGGAGCGCTTCTACGCTGCCCTCCTGGAAGGGGCGGCAACCGGGCTTGCGGTCGCGGTCGCGGCGACGGCGGTGCTCCTGGTGGCGGCACTCCTTGGGAAGGGTCGCTCGTCCCTCGTGCGGCGCGCCGTCCACGCGCCCCTGTTCCTGGTGCCGCTCGCGGTCTTCCACACCTACAGCGTGGAGCAGGCCCTCGCCCTCGACGCGGCCGTGGTCGTGCCCCTGACGGCCGTGGGGATCCTCGTGATGGAGGTCTTCGAGCTGCTCCACGCGGCCCCCACCCGCCTTGCCGCAAGCCGCCGCATCCGGGAGGCCGCCCTCTGGGACGTGCTGCTGCTGCTCCTGTTCGGGGTCGCGCTCACGGCGGCCATCCATGGCCGCATCGGGGAAGGCCTCACCGGGCACGCGGTGCTCGTGGAGGGCCTCGTGAGCCTCGGCATCCTCGTGGGCGTCCTCGTCGTCCCCCTTCGGCACCTCCTCCGGAGGGAGCCCGCCGCTCGCCGGCTGGCCGCCCTCTTCCCTGCCCCCCGGCCGTTACCCCTAAATACCGTGACCGCCGCTGTTTCGGCCGTGGCCACCGGTTGCCCCCTCTGCGACAACGTCCCCAAGGAGCCCTGGCTCCACGAGGAGGGGGAGTACGTCATCGTGGCCGCCAAGAACCTGAAGGGGCACGCCTTCCGCATCATGATCGCGTCGAAGAACCACGTGCACCCCAAGACGCTCCCGGCCGAGTACGAGGAGCGGGGGCTGCGGCTCGTGGCGGACTTCGCGCGCAAGCACTTCGGCCTCGAGAAGGGCTTCGCCGTGTACCGGGACCGCTACAGCAGCATCCCCGACCACTGGCACATGATCTGCGCCGACCTGCAGCCTGGCGAGGACCTCGCGCAGGTCATCGACACACCGCGCGTCATGTTCACCCCCAAGCACCCCGAGGGGCTCGAGATTGAGCCGGGGCGCCCCTACCCCCTGCTCTGAGCCAGGAGGCGGCCCTGCGGCCCTCCTCTCCGCTCCGCCCCCTCTGCGGATCTGACTCGGGGCTCTGCGACCCCTGCGCCTCCCTGTCCTCTGTGGATACCGTCTGTGCAGGCGGAGGGCGAGACCCCCACGCAGCCTGACTACCGGCGCCCTTCCTTGAGCAGAAGCAGCTCGAGGTAGCTGCGGCGCTCGGGCGTGCCCGCACCGAGGTCGGCGAGAAGCTGGAAGATCTGGGAGCGGAGGCTGTCGAACTCGCGCTCATCGGGAACCATGACCTCCACCTCCACGAACATGCCGAGCCCCTCCACCTCGTCGAGGTCCACCTCGAAGCGGTCCACCTGGAAGCTGCGGCGGTGCTTCCGCACGCTCGCCACAGGCTCGAAGCCGAGGGCCTGGAGGATCTCGTCCATGGCTTCGGGGTCGGGGACCTGGGTGGTGATCTCGCGGCGGGCTTTGGTGTGCGCGTCGAGCTTGGGGCCCTTGTAGGTGAGTTCCGCGCGGTCGTCCACGCGGCGGAGGCGAAGCGCCTCGTCGGTGGTGCCGAAATCGCGCCCGGGGTGGCGGTAGTAGGTGTCCCGCTGGTCGTGGGTGCCGACGAAGAGGCCGCGGCGGGCCAGGCGGTCGGGGAGCTGGGGGTCCTCCACGGGGGCCTTGACCTCGAACTCGATCATGAGCCCCCGGAGGGCGCGGGGGATAAAGAACCAGGTGGGTTCCATGGGACACCCTCGATAGGGCTTTATGGGGGACGGGAGAGAGGAGGGGCCATGCGTCCAGGCCGCCCCCTGCCCCTTGCCACGAAGAGGCGGCGCCGCACCCTTGCGGCCTTCCTGCTCGTGGTGCTCGTGACGGTGGGGACGAGCGGGTGCCTCAGCTTCCAGGTGGCCCACGTGCCAGACAAGTACCTGGAAGGCGTGGGCGGCAATGGTTGGGAAAAGGTGCAGAACCGCAGCATGCCCGAGCCCGCGAGCGAATGGATGGGCTTCAAGAAAACCCAGACCCTCGTGTACGCCGACCGCGCCACGGACGGGGAAGGCTACCCGGGGACGCTCACCCTCATCACGCTCCGATCCCTCAGCACCGCGAACCCCGACACCCTGAAGGACCTCATCAAGGCCCAAGTGAAGGAGAAGGCGGAGGCCGGAAATCTCGCGATCAAGGGCGATCCCGTGGAGGGCTCCCGCGCCCTCGGGAACGGCGCCACCTCCACCTACTTCGTTTACACGGGCACCGTGAGCGCCACCGGCTTCTTCACGGAGAAGAACGCGGAGGCCCGCATCATCGGCGAGGTGTGGACGTGCGACGACGCGAAGACCAACGTGATCGCCGTGGGTTTCGCGCAGGTGGCAAGCCGCACCACCACGGGCGGCATCCAACTCCCCGGGGGCACGCCCGCGTCCTCGCGGGGCGCCGACACCACCACCTGGAACGAGATCGTGGCCGATCCCAAGGGTGGGGTTGGAAGCATCAAGGGAGACCGGGGCCTCATCTGGAACGTGGCCTGTTAAGGGTCCTCAAGGGCTGGACGAACCTTTTTAAACCCCTTGCCCCTTGCTCGCCTCAATCCACCGAGGTGTTCTCATGGTGAACAAGGGCAGCATCATCAAGGTTGACTACGAGGCCTGGACCTCCGAGGGAACGCTCTTCGACACGACCCACAAGGAAGTCGCGAAGGCCAACAACTCCTACAACGAGGAAGTCGTTTACGAGCCCCTCCCCGTGGTCGTCGGCGTCGGCCGCGTCATCCCCGGCTTCGACCGCGCCCTCCAGGAGGCGAACGTGGGCGAGGAGAAGGAGATCGTCATCCCCGCCAAGGACGCCTTCGGCGAGCGCGACCCCAGCAAGTTCGAGACCCTCAGCCTCCGCGAGTTCCAGAAGCGCGAAGTGAACCCCTACCCCGGCATGCGCTTCCAGAGCGAGGGCCGCACCGGCACCGTCGTGAGCGTCACCCCCGGCCGCGTCCGCGTGGACTTCAACAGCCCCCTCGCCGGCAAGGACCTCCGCTACAAGTTCAAGATCGTCGAGGAAGTCTCCGACCAGGTGGAGAAGGTCAAGACCCTCATCGACCTCAACTACGGTCAGGGCCGCAGTGGCGGCTTCGGCGTCACCGTGAACGGCACCGAAGTGGACATGAAGCTCCCCGACTCCTGCAAGTACGACCAGCGCTGGTTCATCGCGAAGTACCGCCTCGTCGCGGACCTCCGCAACCACGCCGGCTTCAAGACGATGCGCTTCGTCGAGGAGTACGACACGCCCGAGGCCCAGGCGACCCCCGCCGCCACCGGCTCCGAGGGCGCGAACCGCGAGCTCGTCGAAGAAGAGATGCTCTAAGGCCCGTCGACCCTCTCTCGCGGGCTCCTCTGTTTATGCCCGCCACTCGGCCGGCATGGCCGCGTTCGACCGATCGAGCGCGGCCGTTGCTTTCCTAAACACGTACTCCGATTCTGTGCAGGCGCTCTCGTTGAGCCCTACCATACACTGCTCTACAAGCGTGAACGCTTCGAGAGCGAGATTTAGATGGTCGAGGAGGGCGGAGTGGTACTCCTTGAAGGCAGGGGGCGCCTCCACGGGGGCAGCGCTGTCACGAACCTCCCGGTAGACTCCTCGCGCCGCAGCGATCCCGGATACGATATCGCTCGGCGTCGCTCGCCCTGCGTCATAATCCTCCAGGATCCGAAGGAGCTTTGCCCTCGCTTCATTCATGTCATCGATTAAGGGCCTCATTGCTCTCGTGTATTCCACCTCAGGGTCGAAGGGGGCGAGCACGTTCTCAGCCGCCCGTTCGATGCACCCGCCTGCGAACGCCCCGAGGATTGCAAGAAGCAGAACGCCCCCGCGCCGCCCCGCCATACTTCCATTCTCCCTGTGTCGTAACAGGTGGTGATCATGGACACTTCAGGCTTTTGGAGGAAGTGTCGGTGCCTCTATCCGGGGAACCTTCCTTGCGAGGGCCCTCCCCTGTTTTTGGGAACGGCGTTCACGTACACCTCGTTCCCCTCCACTTTTACCTCGAAGCTGTTCACGCCCGCCGCAGGGTTGAGCGCGTTCCGCCCCGAGGTGATGTCGAACTGCCACGCGTGCCACGGGCACGTCACCACGTTCCCGTTCAGGTGCCCCTCACCGAGCGGGCCCCCGCGGTGGGGACAGATGTTCTGGATGGCGTACCAGCCGTCCGGTTGGTGGAACACGGCGACGGGGACGTCGTTCACCTTCACGATTTTCCGTTTGCCCACCGGGATCTCCTCGGCGCCCGCGACGGGAATCCACTGCGTCATCGGGGCCCCGTAAGCGCCGGAAACGGAAAAAGGGTGGGGCCAACCCTACACGAGGTCCACGGGCTCGTCCACGAACCCATGCTCGGCACCTCGCCAGATCCCGCACCGGTACCCCTCCTCGGGGGCGAGGTAAACGAGGAAGTAGGCCGTCTCGGGCCAGGTGGCTTTCGCCACGTCCGTGACGCTGAACCGCGGGGGGCCTGCCGGGTGGCTGTGGTAGAACCCCACCACCTCGAACCCCAGCTCGTCCTCGACACGGAGAATCGCTTGGAGCTGCTCCCCCGGGTCCAGGAGGTACTCCTTCACGGGGTTGGGGTGGACGTTCCGGATGCGAATCGCCTGCACCACCTCGATCAGGCCGCTCGCGCGTCGCCCTGCGAGGAGCCCGCAAATCTCCAGTGGTTTCCCTTCGCGGGCATGGTTCAGCATCTCCTCAAGCACGGTTTTGGGGAGCTTCATGGGGTCGCGCTCCAGAGAGTGTGGCTCACGTACTTCTCGCCCCCGTCGGGGAAGAGGGTGACGATGACGCTCCCCGGGGGAGCGGTTACAGCAACGTCGAGGGCGCCCGCGAGGGCCGCGCCGCTCGAAAGGCCCACGAAAAGCCCCTCCTCCCGGGCGAGGCGCCGCGTGAGGTCGTAGGCGCGCTCCGTCTCCACGCCCCGGCGCTCATCGAGCGTTTCGGGGTGGAAGATGCCGGGGACATGGCTGGTCGCCATGTGCTTCCACCCTTCGAGGCCGTGGAAGGGACCGGCGGGTTCGAGCCCGATACAGCGCACCGCCGCGTTCCGCTCCTTGAGGTAGCGCGTCACGCCCATGGCGGTGCCGCTCGTTCCAAGGCCCGCAACGAAGTGCGTAACGGCGCCGCGGGTCTGCTCCCAGATTTCGGGTCCCGTCGTCTCGTAGTGCGCGAGGGGATTCGCGTCGTTCCCGTACTGATCCGGGTAGAAGTAGCGCTCGGGGTGCGCGGCCACTTCCTCCCGGACGGCATCGATGGCCCCATCCTGCCCTTCCAGGGGATCGGTGAGGACGAGCTCGGCGCCGTAGGCGCGAAGAATCCGCTGGCGCTCGGGGCTCGCGTTCGCGGGCATGAACAGTCTGCAGGGGACCCCGAGGGCGGCGCAGAGCATGGCGTAGGCGATGCCGGTGTTGCCGCTCGTGGCATCCACCAAGACCTTGCCTGGTGCAAGCGCGCCCGTGGCGAGGCCGCGCCGCACCATGAAGAGGGCCGGCCGGTCCTTGACGGAGCCCCCGGGATTACGCCCTTCGAGTTTCGCGAAGACGCGGACGCCACGCTCGCGGTGGGGGTTGAGGCGGCTCACCTCCACGAGCGGCGTGTTGCCAATGAGGCCGAACACGGGGGGCTCGTCGAGGCGAGCGCGCGCCGTCTGGATCGTCAAGGCTTCACCTCAGTACCGCGGCAGGGAGGGATCAATCTCCTCCGCCCAAGCGTCGATGCCACCCGCGAGGTTGCGGATGCGGCGGTACCCGAGCCCGCGGAGGGCCTGCACAGCCTTGGCGCTGCGACCCCCGTGGTGGCAGTGGACGACGACGTCGCGGTCGAGGGGGATCTCGCTCGCGCGTTCGAGGACTTGCCCGAGGGGGATGAGCTTCGCGCCCGGGAGGCTAACAATCTCCGCCTCGTGCGGCTCCCGCACGTCGATGAGGACGACCCCCTCGCGGCCGTCGAGGCGCTTCTTGAGCTCCTGCACCGTCATGTCGTCCTCCGACTGGGGCACGGGTGCCTCCTCGCCGCGGATACCGCAGAACTCTTCGTAGTCGATGAGCTCCTTGATGGTGGCCTTGGGGCCGCAGAGGGGGCAGTCGGGGTTCTTGCGGAGGCTCAGCTCCGTGAACTCCATCTGGAGCGCATCAAACAGCAGGAGGCGCCCGAGGAGCGGGGTGCCTTGACCGGTGATGAGCTTGATGGCCTCCACGGCCTGGATGCTTCCCATGATGCCGGGGAGGACGCCGAGGACGCCGCCCTCCGCGCAGCTCGGGACGAGGCCGGGAGGTGGAGGCTGGGGGTAGAGGCAGCGGTAGCAGGGCCCCTTGCGGGCATCGAAGGTGGTGGCCTGGCCCTCGAAGCGGAAGATGCTCGCGTACACGTTGGGCTTTCCCTGCAGGACCGATACGTCGTTAGCGAGGTAGCGCGTGGGGAAGTTGTCCGTGCCGTCCACGAGGATGTCGTAATCCTTGAGGAGGTCGTGGGCGTTGTGCGCCTCGAAACGCGCCTCGTGGGTGTCGATCTGGATGTGGGGATTCAGCTCCTCCAGGCGATCCTGGGCGGCCTTCAGCTTGGGGCGGCCGACGTCGCTCACCCCGAAGAGGACCTGGCGGTGCAGGTTGCTCCGGTCCACGACATCGAAGTCCACGAGACCGAGACGACCCACGCCGGCGGCGGCGAGGTACAGGGCGGCGGGGCTGCCGAGACCGCCCGTCCCGACCATGAGGACCTTCGCGTTCTTGAGGCGCTCCTGGCCCTTGAGGCCAATCTCGGGGAGGATGAGGTGGCGGCTGTAGTGTGCGATCTCGTCCTTGCTGAGCGGGATGGCTCACGCACCCCCTGCGACGGAGGGAACGATGAGGAGCGTGTCGCCGCTGCGGAGGGGCGTGGCCTCGTTCTGGAGGGACCGGACGTCGGTCTGGTTGACGTACAGGTTGACGAAGGAGCGGACCTTCCCCTGGTCGTCGAGCAGGTGGGCGCGGAGGCCATCGAAGCGCCCGAGAAGGGACTGGAGGGCCTCCTGGACGGTGGCGGCAGGCACCTCCACGGCGGCCTGGTTGCCGGTGTAGGCGCGGAGCGCCGTGGGGATGCGGACCTTCACGGTGGAGGAGCTCATGAGTTACCCCACGCCGTCGAAGGGCATTAGGGCTTGCCATGGGGCAAACCCACCCTTTGCGGGCTACTCGTCGAGGGGCTCCACGGCCGCCACCTTGTGGTTGATAGCGGTCTCCGCGAGGTCGGCCGCGTAGGCGGCAATGCGGTTCTGGCTCTCCAGGATGTAGGCGATGTGGACGAGGCTCCCCCGCCGGAGCTCCAAGGCTTCCTCGAGGAGCGCGTGCTGCTCCTTGTGGTAGATGTCCACGGCATCGATGGTGGCGTTTGCCTCGGGGACGCTCTTCTTGAAGAACGCTGCCGATGCGTCGCGCACGAGCTGGATGGCCCGATTCCCTTGCGAGACCACCCGGGCCTCGAAGGCCTGCGGGAGGTTGCCTTCCAGCTCCAGGAGGTTTTCCGCGATGCGCGTGGCATGGTCGGCCATGCGCTCCACGAGACGGGCCGCCAGGAGGTAGTTGAGGGCTTGGGTAGCGGTGAGGCCCATCCGTTCGTGGAAGGCGGAATCCTGCAGGAGCGCGTGGTACTGCTTGTTGATCATCCAGTAGAGGCGATCCACCTCGTCGTCCCGCGCCATGAGGGCCTTGAGGGCCGCAGGGTCGCGAGTGTGCACGCGCTCAAGGGCCTCCGTGAGCATGCCCTGGGTGAGGTGCAGCATGCGGCGGAGGCCGCGCTCGAGGCTGAACTCGGCGGGGTCCAGGAAGTCCTGGAGCGTGAGCCCGGAGGGGTCCTCGTCCACCACCTCGAGACCGATCGTGCGGCGGCCCGCCTCCTGCAGCGTCGCGCGGATCTGGGGCGTGAGCCGGGGTTTTCCAGTGACCTTGATCACGTCGTACCCCATGAGGTAGATGGCGATGAGCTTGCGGAACACGTGCTCCGGGGCCTCGCTCTTGAGCATCCAGTGGTAGGTGCGGGCGGTCCGTCCCCCGGTGGGCCGGGCGCGAAGGAGAAGGCTCCCGTCAGGCTGCTGGGAGAGCCCCACCACGTCGCCGGCCTTGAGGTGCACGCTCTCCACCCACCCCTTGGGAAGGGTCACGGTGAAGGAGCAGCCGCCGGTGATCTGGACTTTTCGCATTTCCATGGACGTCACCACAAAGGGGATTTCAGTAGTTGGGGAGGCGCCGCTCGCCCGTGATCATGTACTTGGTCTTCTCCGCCACCTTGCAGGCGTTGTCGCCGGCGCGCTCGAGGTGGCGCGCCACGAGAATGTAGTGCGCGCACTGGCTGATGGTG
This sequence comes from Thermoplasmatota archaeon, assembly GCA_035553595.1. GTDB lineage: Archaea > Thermoplasmatota > SW-10-69-26 > JACQPN01 > JAJPHT01 > DATMKA01. The sequence goes on from DATMKA010000141.1 coordinate 21,717, forward strand.
GCGGGGTCCTCCAGCATGAAGGTCACGCACTGGCGGAACACCTGGTCGTAGAGCGCGTCCACCGTCTCGTCCATGGCGAACACTTCCCTCGCCGGCTGCGCCTGCGAAGTCTTGTACGCGAGGAGGGCGTTGTCCACCATCTCCCCCACGGTTTTGGCCATGAGGGGAATCGCGACGAGCTTGCGGACGTGGCTCTTGCCGCCGAACTCCTTCGTCACCTTCGCGATGTCGTACCCGTAACGGCCGATGCGGTCGAGGTAGGTGATGATCTTGAGGCTCGCGCCGAGCGTTCGAAGGTCCGTGCCCATGGGTTGGTGGCGAGCGATGAGGTTGAGGATCTCCGCTTCGAGGCTCACGTCCATCTTGTTGAGGCTCGCATCGAGGGCGATGACTTCCTCGGCGAGGGCCACGTCCAGGTCGGTGAGGGACTTGGTCCCGTTGAGGAGGTTGCGCTTCGCCATCTCGCCCATGTCGAGGACGTGCTTGCGCATCTCGTCGAGCTGGTGGTGGAATTGGCGCGTCATTAACCGAACCTCCCCGTGATGTAGGCCTCCGTGCGGTCGTCCCGGGGCTTCTCGAAAATCTGCTTCGTCTCCCCGAACTCGATGAGCTCCCCCATGTAGAAGAAGGCCGTGTAATCGCTTACGCGGGCCGCCTGCTGCATGTTGTGGGTGACAATGACGATGGTGTACTCGCCCTTGAGCTCCTGGATGAGATCCTCAATCTTCCCCGTGGCAATGGGGTCGAGGGCGCTGCAGGGCTCGTCCATGAGGAGCACCTGCGGCTTCACGGCGAGGGCCCGCGCGATGCAGAGGCGCTGCTGCTGGCCCCCGGAAAGCTCCGTGGCGGGCGCGTTGAGGCGGTGCTTGACCTCCTCCCATAGGGCTGCCTGCTTGAGGCTCCGCTCCACAATCTCCTTCAGCTCGCTCCGGGAGGCTCCCTGGAGGCGCGGTCCGAAAGCCACGTTCTCGAAGATGCTGAGCGTGGGGAAGGGATTGGGCTTCTGGAATACCATGCCGATGCGGCTGCGGAGTTCCGTCGCATTGGTCTCCCGCGTGTAGATGTTCTTCCCCGAGTAACGGATCTCTCCGTCAACGCGCGCGTTCGGGGTGAGGTCGTGCATCAGGTTGATGGCGCGGATGAAGGTGGATTTGCCGCAGCCGGAGGGGCCGATGATGGCGGTGATGCTGCCTTCCGGGACGGCGAGGGAGACGTTCTTGAGCACGTGCTTCTCGCCGAAGTAGATGTTCAGGTTCTTGGATTCGAGGATGGGCATCTCAGGCCTCCTTGCGGGAGCGGTTGAGGAGCAGGCGGACCCCCACGTTCACCACGAGCACGAAGAGGAGGAGCAGGAAGGCTGCGCCCCAGGCCTGCCGGGTGGCTTCGGGGAATCCGAGGGTGGTATATTTCCAGATGAGCGTGGGAAGAGTGGCGGAGGGCTCGTCCAGGGAGTCGAGGAGGAACTCGCTATAGAGGGCCGTGAACAGCAGGGGCGCCGTCTCGCCCGCCACACGCGCCGTGCCGAGGAGCGCGCCAGTCGCGATGGGGCCGCGCGCCGAGGGAAGGACGATGGTCAGGAGGGTGCGCCAGTAGGACGCTCCTAGGGCGACGCCCGCCTCGCGGAGGGGAACCGGCACCGTGCGGAGGGAGAGCTCCGTGGTGCGCATCACCACAGGGGCCACCATGAGGGAGAGCGTGAGGCCTCCCGCGAGAATGGAGAACTCGCCCGTGGAGAGGACGAACACGATGTAGCCGAAGAGACCGATGAGGATGCTCGGCGTGGCCGCGAGCACTTCCGAGGCGTTGCGGAGGATGTTCGCGACGGTGCCCCGGGCGTACTCGGCGAGGAAGAGGCCCCCGAGGATGCCCACGGGGATCCCGATGGCGGCCGCAAGGCCCACCGCGTAGAGGCTTCCGACGATCGCGTGGGAGATGCCGCCGCCTGCACCCGCCACGAAGAACGTGGGCGCCGTTCCGGTGAGGAAGCCCCACTCGATCCAGGGATAGTTCAGGTAGAGCTGCCACTGGAAGGCGCCGTACGTCTGAGGGATGAGGTAATTGCCGTCGTCCACGGCCCACCAGAGGGCAACGAACGCGATGACGGGGGCGAGAAGCGCGCCGGTCCGGACGTCGCGGAAGGACACGGAGGTCTCCGGAGCCGCGCCCCGAAGGGCTACCACGGCCGCGAGGGGAAGCGCGGCGAGAAGACCGAGGGCCACGGCGAAGTCGAGGAGCGCGAGGGGCTCCATGAAGAAGAGCGCGATGACGCCTGCCGAAGCGGTGAAGGTCCAGAAGGCCCCGCGGCTCGTGGCTGCATCCTGGAGCGAGAGGAGCCGAGCGCGGCCGATGGCGCGGCGGGCAGCTCCCCGGAGCGCGAGCCCCACAAGGGCGCCGAGGGCGGCCGCGGTCCCCAGGGCGACCAGGGTGGCGAGGAGCGCGTCCTGGATTTCGTACCCTTCGAGCCCGAAGCTCTCGGTCGCCACGCCCACGCCCTCAAACATCACGGGAGCGCCGTTGGTCGTCACGTAGGAGATGACGAGGAACAGGGGAACCACAGCGATGGCTGCAGCGAGGAGGCCCACGGCGGTGAAGCCCCAGTCGAGGGCGCGGCGGGTGCTCGCTTTTGCACCGAACCGCCGCACCGGCCGGAGGGTCTCCGAGACGCGGGCGGCGACGCGTTCGCGCCATGGCACCGCGGTGGCGTCCTGCTTGCGGGGACTGATGCGGCGGAAGGCGGCGCCGATCCCGCGGAAGGGAGCCTTCAGGAGGCCCGGGTTCGTGAGGACGATTCGCGCGATGATGTTCACGAACAGGGTGAGGGTGAGGAGGAGGAGGCCCAGGGCGAGGAGGAAGGGCCGGAAGGCGTCGTCGGCCTCGCCGAAGAAGTTCACCAGGGCCGTGGGGATCGTGGACCCCGTCTCGAGGAGCCCCGTGTTCACGCGCGGGTTGTTGCCGATGACGAGCGCCACCGCCACGGTTTCCCCCAAGGGCGCGGCCGAGGCCCAAGATCACGGCGCCCACGAT
>DATMKA010000142.1:0-4125 GCA_035553595.1 Thermoplasmatota archaeon
CCCGCGCCCTTCTCCTCGCCGCCCTCCTCGCAGCCCCCCTGCTTGCCGGCTGCACGCTGAGCGAGCGCCCCGCCACGGAGCCCGGCCCCTCCTACGCCGAGCAGGGCTTCAACGGCACCAACTGGCCCGACCTCCACGGCGCCACCGTCCGCGTCCTCGCCTACAAGAGCTTCTCGAGCGTGTTCGACGACCACCGCAAGCAGTTCGAGAACCTCACGAACGGCACCCTTGTCCTCGTGACGGCGGAGGACTCGGGGAAGGCCCTGGAGCGCGCCATCCGGGAGCGCGGCAACCCGAGCTTTGACGTGGTGTACGGCGTCGACAACGTGCTCCTCGGGAAGGCCCGCCGCGGCGGCGCCTTCGAGGCCTACCAGCCAGTGCTCGCTGAGCGCATCGCGCCCGAGTACCGCTTCGTGGAGGACTGGATCGCGACCCCCGTGACCCACGGGTACATCGCCGTAAACGTGGACCCCCTGCGCTCCACGAGCCTCGCCTCCCTGGAGGAGCTCAAACAGCATGCGGGCCTCTTCGTCACCGAGGATCCCCGCCTCAGCACTCCCGGCCTCGGGTTCCTCATCGCCACCGTCGCCACCTACGGCGAAGCTTCCCCCGACCGCTACGACTACCTCGACTACTGGACGGACCTCCTCCGTGGGGGCGCCCTCGTGGTCCCCGACTGGACTGTGGCCTACGAGAACCACTTCAGCGGCGGCTACGGTGCAAGCTACGGCCGCGCCGACAAAGCCATCGTCACGAGCTACACCACGAGCCCCGCCTACGAGCTCTACTACAACCCGGACGGCATGCTGAACCAGGTGCTCACCGCCCCCAACGCGACCTTCCACCAGATCCAGACGGTGGGCATCGCGAAGGGAACGCCCAACCGCGCCGCTGCCGAGGCCTTCATCGAGTACGCCCTCACGGACCAGGCGCAAGCCCTCGCGGCCCCCGGCGAAGCCATCTATCCCGTGGTGCGGAACGTGAGCACCGACGCGGTGTACGGCGAGAACGATCCCGAGCCCGGCACCTTCTCGCCCGCGCCCTTCACGGCGGCCGAGCTCGATGCGGGCGTGGAGCGGTGGGTCCGCGAGTGGACCGACCTCTACGAGCGCCTCCGTGCGGAGGCCTGAGCGAAAGCATGCCCCCGCGGGCGCGGGTCCCCCTCGGAAGCCTCCTCCTGTTAGGGGCCCCGCTCGCGTTCCTCGCCCTCTTCTTCGCCTTCCCCCTCCTGATCACGTTCCGCGAGGCCGCCTCAGGGAGTGCGTGGGAGTGGGCTTTCACCCACCCTTACGTCCGGTCCCGCCTCGTGATCGCGCTCGAGCAGGCCTTCCTGAGCCTCGCCTTCGCCCTCGCGCTCACCGTGCCCCTCGCGCTGCTGCATCACCGCCGCCGCATTCCCTTCGCGCGCTGGCACCTCGCGCTCCACGCGGCCCCCTTCGTGCTGCCAGTGTTCGTGGTGGTGTACGGCTTGGAGGCCACTTTGGGGCGGGGCGGGTGGACGGAGGCGGCCTTCGGAGTGGACGTGCTCGCGGTGGTGGGGCCCCTCGGCGCGGTGGCCCTCGCGAACGCGTACTACAACTATGGCCTCCTCGCGCGCCTCCTGCACGCCGCTTTGGAGCGTCGCCCCCACCGCCTGGAGGCGGCGGCGCGGACCCTCGGCGCGTCCCGGTTCGAGGCCTTCCGGCGCGTGAGCCTTCCGCTCCTTGCGCCCGCCATCGCCGCAGCGTGCCTCCTCGCCTTCCTGTTCTCCTTCACGAGCTTCGGCGTCGTCCTCTTTCTCGGCGCAGGTGAGGTGAGCACCCTGGAGACGCTCCTGTACGAGAACATGGGCGGCGCCTTCCCGCGGCTCGACCGCGCCGCCGTCCTCGGCCTCGTGCAGCTTGGCCTCAATCTGCTCCTCCTCGCCGGGTACGGGCTCTTGCGCCGCCGCGAGGCACGCATCCCACGCGACCCGGTCCCCGTGGCCGCGCCGGCCCGCCCACGGCACGTGGCTGCCGCGTGGGCGAGCCTCGCTGTCCCGCTCCTGCCCGCGCTCGCCGTTCTCGTGGGCGCGGTGCACGTGGGAGGCGCGTGGACGCTGGAGCCCGTGCGCGCCGTCCTCGACCCCGCTCACCCAAGCCACGTGGGCGGCTTCGACGTGCTTCACGCCGTGGGCCTCAGCCTCATTTACGCGGGCGCCGCGGTGCTCCTGAGCCTCCTTCTTGCGGCCCTCCTCGCGTACGGCCTCCGCTCCTTGGGCGAGTGGCCCCGCCGCCTCGTGGAAGGTGCTGCGGCGCTGCCGCTTGGCACGAGCAGCCTCCTCGTGGGCTTCGGCGCCACCCTCGCCTTCGGCGCGGGCGCGCTCCTCGACCTCCGCGGGAGCCTCGCGCTCGTGGTGGCGGCCCACACGCTCCTCGCCTTCCCCTTCACCGCGCGCGCCGTGCTCCCCGCGCTTGCGGCGCACGACCGGCGGCTCGACGAGGCGGCGGCGGTGCTCGGAGCCCCGCCCTCCCACGTGGTCTTCCGCGTGCACTGGCCCCTCTTCCGGGCGCCCCTCGTGGTGGCCGCGGGGATGGCGGCCGCCATTAGTCTCGGCGACTTCGGCGCAAGCCTCGTCCTCATGCAGTCCGATACGATGAGCCTCAGCCTCTGGATCGGGCACCACGGCGGCTTCGACCCGCTCCGCCGCGCGCAGGCCTCCGCCCTCGCCGCGCTCCTCATGCTCATCACCCTCGCCGCCTACCTGGTGGCGGAAGCCTTCCGAAAGGAGGACCCCCTCGCTTGACCCTCGCCGTCCACGCCCTCCGCTTCAGCCACCCCGGCCGCGCCCCCGTCCTCGATGGCGCCTCCTTCACACTCTTGCCAGGCGAGTCCGGGTTCCTCCTGGGCCCCTCGGGCGCCGGGAAGAGCACCCTGCTCCGCTGCATCGCCGGCCTCGAGACGGGCTACGAGGGGACGGTGCGCTGGGGGAGCGAAGCCCTCGATGCGTTGCCGCCGCACGCCCGCCGAATCGGCATGCTGTTCCAGGAGCCCGCCCTCTTCCCCCACCTTCGCGTCTGGGAGAACGTGGCCTTCGGGATGCGCTACCGCGCCGTGGACCCGGTGCCGCGGCGGGCGGAGCGGGAGGAGGCCGCGCGGTGGCTCCAGATGGTGGGCCTCTCGGACCGGGGGCTTGCGCGGGTGGATGAGTTGAGCGGCGGCGAGCGCCAACGCGTCGCCCTCGCGCGCACCCTCGCGGCCCGCCCCCGTGCCGTGCTCCTCGATGAGCCCTTCAGCGCCCTCGACCGCGACCTGAGGGATGACCTGGGCCCCCGCGTGAAGCGCCTCCTCGCCGAGCAGGGCGTGGCCGCGCTGTGGGTGACCCATGACCGGGAGGAGGCCTTCCGGCTCGGGGACCGCGTGTGGGCCCTCCGCGACGCCCGCCTCGACCCCCTCTACCCTACGGTTCCCGTCAAAGGAGTTGTTGCGCCATGACCCGGTTCCTCGCGCCCCCGGACACCCCCGACGTCGTGTACGAGTTCTTCAGCCCCTTCGCCCACGTGGAGGGCCATTACGAGTGGTGCCGCATCCGCAGCCCCACCCACGGGGTCTTCGACACCTTCATCCTCATCGACCGGGCGCCCGTCACCGTGTACGTGGCCTCCCGCGCGGGGGAGGTGTTCATGCGTGAGCGCTACCCCGAGTGCCGCACCCACCGCGTCCCCGAAGGGAACCTCGTGATCACCGAGTCCCACGACGGGCGGATCGTGACGGGCGTCCTGCGCGCCACCGAGGGCCCGGTGCGTGATGCCATCATGACGCTCGCGGCGGAACCGGACGCGCTCCCCGAGGCCATCCCGTACGGGGGGCAGGGGAAGCCCGTGTGGGGCAGCCGCTTCACCTGCTGGGGCGTCGACCTCGTGCTCCGCGGCAAGACCCGCGGCACCATCCGGTGGGCCGAGGGGGCCACGCAGCAGCTGGAGGAGACCCCGTGCCTCGTGACGCTCGGGAGCTTCGGCCGCATCGCGCCCCTCCCGGCCCGCGACGTCCCCACGGTTCGCTGAAACAGAAGGGATGAAAAGAAGGGAAGCCGCCCCGAGCGGAGCGGCAACGGGGGAGATTTAGGACTTCTTGCCGGCGGCGGGCTTCTTGTCGCTCGCGGCGGGC
>DATMKA010000143.1:0-4587 GCA_035553595.1 Thermoplasmatota archaeon
CTCCAGGGACGGGCACGGCGCCAAGCATGGCGGCCGTGATGTCTGCGAGACCGCGGCCATCCTTGCCGCCGGGCTGGCCCTGACCACCGGAGATGGATCCCTTGTCGCCAAGGGCGCCGGCGCTGCCGTCAGGCCCCTTGCTGGGGCTGCAGGCGCTGACGGTCAGCCCGCGGTAGCCCACCTTGAGGGGGATGCCGGGGGCTCCGCCCGCGCCAGGCGCGCCACCGGGGCCGCCGTCAGACTTCGTGGGGGTGCCGGAGCCGCCCACGCCGGGAACGCCGAGGCTGGAGGTGCCGCCACCAGCTCCGCCCCACGCGTGGGAGCCGCCGCCGCGGCCACCCTTCGCCCCGTTGCCTCCGGGGGCGCCATCGAGGCAGATGTGGACGCCGTCGCCGCCCTTGCCGCCGGGGCCGCCGGTGCCACCGGTGCCGCCCTGGGCCGCGGCAGCGCCGCCCTTGCCGCCCGCGGTGAGGCCGTAGCCGCCCCGGCCGCCGGTCGCGCTCGCGGTGCCGCCCTGGGGGCCCTGGCCGCCATCGCCGCCACGGGTGGCGTAAATGGCGAAGCAGCCGGGGACCTCCGGGTCGGGGATGCAGGGGTTGCCGTTGGAGTCCTCGAAGCCGCCGGGGGTTCCGGGGGTGCCGGGGGTCCCGGTGTTCGGGTTGTCGCAGCCGTAGGCGTTGGCGTCGCCACCCTGTCCGCCGGTGAGGATGCCGGTGCCCCCGTGGCCACCGTAGGCAGAGGAGTAGGATTGGAAGTTGCCGTCACAGTTGGCGGAGGCGGGAATGCCGCTGCAACCGTGGATCTGGGGCTCGACGCAGGGCGTGGTCCCGCCGCCGATCATGACTCCCTGCTGGGTGGGCGGGAGGCCGCCGTGGCCGCTGCCGCCGTTGCCGGGCACGCCGCGGACGGAGAAGGCGAAGATCTCCTGTTCCGAGAGGCCATCAGCGAGGATGATGCCGTGGGCCGCGCCGTGGCCGCCTGCGGCCTCGGCGAGGGAGCCGCCCGCGACGGCCTTGCCGCCGTCGCCGCCGTTGCCGGGGAAGAGGTTCGCGCCGAGGAAGCTGACCTGGCTGTTGCTCTTGAGGAAGAGGCTGCCGCCGGGGGCGCCGTTGCCGGCGGTGGCGCAGTTGCATTCGCCGGGGGTCTCGTTGATGCCGTAGCTTACGGCGTGGCCGCCGTCGCCGCCGTGGCCGGCGGCGAGGTAGGCGTCGCGGCCGATGGTGAGGAGGGTGTCGGAGCAGGGGGTTTCGACGGTGCAGTCCGCGCGGCCCTTGCCTGCGATGAGGAGGATGCTGCCACCGGGGAGGCCGTCGCCGGCGCGGGCCTCGCCGTTGAGAACCTGGGCGTCCGCGCCGTGGGCGCCGCTGCCCGCGATGAGGGCGCCGAGGATCTGGATTTCCCGGGCCGCCACGAGGGTGATGCTCGCGCCGCTGCCGTGCGTGGCGAGGATGTCGCCGAGAATCAGGATGTCGCACTCGGACTCGATGGTAAAGTCCTCGGTGATGATGAGGGACTCCTGCGCGGGAAGCACGTAGGAGGCTTCTGGGGCGCAGAAGGCGGGGTTGGCGGTCGCCATCGCGGGCGCGACGGCCGCGGTGACGAGCGCGATGAGAATCGCGATGGTTGTCGTTCCATTCTTCACGGGGTCCAGTCTCCATTGGGCGCGTGGCGCGCCGCAGTGGTCTCCACGAACCTCGCAGCCTTATTGAAGCCCCGTCAACCAGCAAGTTGACGCGCTTGCCGGTGCTTCACACGCATTTTTCGCCACGGGCCGAATACGTCAACACACCCGACCATAACAGGCGTTTCAAATCAAAGATCGCTGTGCGAAACCCTGACAGTCAAACGGAGACACCTACAATGATCTTGAGGCCGCGAACCCACAGACGCAAAGCCGGGCTCACACGCGCACCGCGGCGGTAAGATACGCCGTGAGAAAAAGAGAGATGCACGGGGCCGGGCCCGGCCCCGCGCGGAGAGGTTACTTCTTGCCCTTGTCGCCGTGGGCCGCGTGGGGGCTGTGGGTGCTCTCGTCGCCGCCCGTCATGGCCGAGGGCTTGCCGCTCGCGGAGGCGTTGGGCTTGAGCTTGTAGCCCCCGTTTCCTTCCTTCACGACGGTGGCGTCGAAGATGAACTCAGTGGTCGCTCCCTTCTCGATGGTGGCGCCCTTGTCCTTGAGGTCGGTGTCCTTCAGGAAGAGGCGGCCGCTCGGCACATTCACCTGCACTGTCGTGCCGTTGAGGAGGACGCCCTCGGCCTTCGTGATGAAGATGTCGATGCGCTCGATCTCGCCCACGGGGGCCTCGGCGTCCATGATCTTGCTCATGTTGTCGCCCTGGAGCGTGGTGAGGTCGAACACCTTGTTGATGGAGGAGACGGAGCGGTTGTCCTGGCCCTTCACCTTGTACTTGACCTCGCTCACGGTGAGGTTGAGGTGGCGGAAGTCGCCGATGGCGTTCTCCTCGTCGCTGAGGTAGAGGGACAAGGTGCCGGTGTCGCCGCCCGGGCCCATGCAGCCGCTGAGGGCGGCGGCGGAGGCCACGAGGGCGAGCGCGGAGAGGAGGGAGGCGGTCTTCAAGGGAACCGCGCCCCCAACCCGCGCGGGGGGCTTAAGCCTCCCGCTCGCGCAAAGGGCGGGTTACGCCTCCGCCTCGAGGAGCCCCTCGTAGGGCGGCACGGCGCCCGGCTCGGGCATGGTGAAGCGGAGGGTGTAGAGGCCGGTCTGGATGTCGGAGGCCACGATGAGGCCCTCGTCGGGGTTCGCCCACACGGCGTTCCACACGTTGGGGGCGTCCTCGTGGAAGGTCATCGCGTCCGTGATCTCGCCCTCGGCGGGCACGGGGAAGGTGAAGCCGAGCACCTTGGGCGCGGCGAGGGTTTCATTGGTGCCGATGTCGAGGATCCAGACGCCGCCGTGGTAGTGGCCGTACACGAGGCGGCCGTCGGGGAGGATCTCGAAGTTGTGGGGGCTGTACCGGTAGTTGCCCTCGCTCACGGGGTCGCCGGGCATCACCCAGGTGCCGAGCAGCTCGGGCTTCGTGGGGTCCGTGGTGTCGAGCACCCACATCATGCCCGCGTGCTCCGCCGAGCCGTACTCGGGCGCGGCCACCGTGATGTGTTTGCCGCCAATCAGGGTGGGGGCGGGGCGCACGAAGTGGATGTTGCCATAGGTGGCCGCATCGAACTCGGTCCAGGCAGCCATCTCGCGGGGGTTCTTGATGTCGCTGAGGTCCACGATGCGGACGCCCGCGTCCCAGTGGGCCACGTACATGAGGGGCTTGCCGAGGATCGCGTGCTCGGGCTCCACCCACATGTCGTGGACGAAGCTGTTGGGGTCGGCGAGGTAGTCCGTGATGAAGTAGCGGCTCACGAACTCCATGCTCTTGCCGTCGAAGCGCGCAATCTCGACGCTCGGGGCGATGCGGCGGAACTGCATGAGGCCATAACTGGCGATGAACACGTACCCTTCGCCGCCGATGGTGGCGTACTTCACGGTGTGGGCGCCCGCGGGAGCGGAGCTGTAGGTGGCGACCTCGCGCGGGTTCGTGGGGTCCGTGATGTCGAGGGCGATGACGCCCGCGGGCACGAAGGGCGGGCACACGTTCCCGAGCTGCGTCCCGGTGCAGCCCTGGGGGATCACGTTGCTCGCGGAGTTGCGGTGGCCCGCGAGGAAGGCGTACTTGCCGTCCTCGCTGAGGACCACATCGATGGGCGTCGTGTAGCTCGTGGTGTAGGTGCCCACGACCTTGGGGGCGGCGGGGTCCTTGACGTCCACCACGATCATGCCGGGCTGCTGGGTCGGGGGGACGCGGTAGGCGCTCACGTAGGCGTACCCGTCCCGGTAGGCCACCTGGTTGTAGCGGCCGAGCTTCGTGGGGTCGTCGGCGAGGAAGGAGTGGCCGAGGGTCTCGAAGTTCCAGCTCGAGCGGTGGTCCGCCGGGTCGGAGTGGTTGTGGGCCTCGCTGAGGTCCATGTAGGGGAGAATGGAGGTGAGGTTGCGGGCCGTGGCGTTCGCCGTGCCCACGGGGTCCTCGGGGGGCGTGATGCAGCCCGCGAGGGCGGGAAGCGACAGGGCGAGAACGAGGACGAGGGCGCGAACGGGACGGATCATGGCCTCACGCAGCACCCGCGGACTCCCCCGGGACGTTAAGAGGATTTTGGCGAGGCGCTTGACCAACCTAACGGAGGCCGGCGTGAGGACAGCCGCGAAGGGGGGTTTCCGAATTCAGTTCGGCCCCGGCCGCAAGCAGCCCGGCCCCCTCGAGGGTCCGGTAAGCGCTCTCGGCCCAGGCCTTGCCCTCCATGCCGGAACCCAGGAAGCCCTCGACGCGTGTGACCTTGCCCGCCGCGTCCGTGTGGAGGTGGCCGATGAGGACGACCTCCGTCGGGTTCCCCCTCCCCCCGATGGGGTTCAGCACGTTGGTCTGGTACGACCGGACCCGAGACATGGGTTGAAGGGTCCCGAAAACGTGGACTCCCGGCGCGACCTCTTTCAGGTACTTGACAGGCGCACGGGCAAGGGAGGGAATGACGTCAACGAGAGCCACGCCCCCCGAAAGGCTGCCTTAAGATTTAACGACGCGGTCA
>DATMKA010000144.1:0-5842 GCA_035553595.1 Thermoplasmatota archaeon
GGCGGGGCCCGTGACGAGGGTGCCGACGATGCCGATGCCGATGGTGCGGGAACCGTCGGCGCAGCCGGCGTCGCAGACGTCCACCATGGCAGCCCAGGGGCGGCCGTCGGGGCCGATCACGATGTCGATGAAGTCGCCCACGCCGTTGGACTCGGGGCCGTCGCAGCGCGTGGCGCCGCACACTCCGCGCGCGAGGGGGTCCGCGGGGTCGTTCACGGGGGCGGTGGCCACGGTGAAGCCGGGCGTGAGCGCGTCCGTGATGACGCCGATGTAGCCGTTCCAGGTGTCGCCGTCCTCCATGGCGCCGTACTCCTTGGCGGCGGCGGTGCCGTAGTAGGCGAAGGCGACGCGGCCCGCAGCGCCCGCGGCGATGGCGGGGTAGTCGGTGGTGCCGACGCCGGGCGGGGCCACCATCACGGCCTCGGTCCAGGTGGCGCCCTGGTCCGTGCTCACGGCGAGGTAGGGGAGGCGGTCCTCGCCGATCCAGAAGGCGTACACGTTGCCGGCCTCGTCCGCGGCGGTAGCGACCTCGTGGCTGTGGGGCGCGACCTTCACCTTGTCGGAGATCACGAAGGTCTGCCAGGTGAGGCCGTCGTCGAGGGTGCGCGCGATCATGGGGACGTCGCAGTGGGCCTTGCCGATGTACACGGTGCCATCGGGGGCGGCCGTGCCGTGGGCGTGGAGGCCGCCGCTGATGAAGCCGTCGCAGGGCTCGAGGCCATTGAACACGAGGGGGCGCAGGGGGCCGAAGCTGAGGCCGCCGTTGAGGGAGGTGGCGCAGGTGCTGTCCACGACGCGGTTGATGCAGTAGTACACGATCTTGGGGTAGCCCACGGTGGTGAGGAGGCGGGGCTTCGCGGTGAACACCGTCTGGTGGTCGTGCGGGGGCGCGCTCGGGGGGAGACCGCAACCGATGGGGTTTGTGATCCAGGACTCGCCGCCGTTGTCGCTGAAGCTGAGGGTGGCGCACTGGAGAACCTGGAGGTCGCTCAGGAAGATGCGGTCGGTGTCAGGGTCCACGAACACGTAGGGGTCGTTGCTCTGGGGCGGCATGGTGACGCCGCCCACGCGGGGCGTCACGTCGGTCCAGGTGAGGCCCTGGTCGTCGCTGCGGGCGAGGAGGCCCCAGTCGGGGATGCGGACGTCGAAGTTGCTGAGGAAGACGCGGCCCTTGCTGTCCACGCCGAGGGTGGGCTCGAAGGAGTCCCAGCCCGAGTAGCGGACGGCGCCCACGGGGAGGGGAAGGCCCGCAGGGAGAGCGGGGGCGGTGGTGCTGTTGTTGGTGACGCCCGCCGCATGGAGGACGGCGAGGGTGGGAACGTTCTCGGCCGTGTCGAGGGTGGACCCGTCGCCCGCGGGGGCGATGGTTTCCTCGCCGGCGAGGCAGCCCGCAAGGACGGGCGTCGCGAGGAGGAGACTGAGCAGGAGGATTCCGGAGCGCTGCATCGATCGCCCGATGGCCATGGGGAGAAAAAGGTTTGTGTGCGATCCCTTGAACAATCCCTACCCAGAAAGTGGGGGCTGCCTGGTCGCCGAGAGGTGGGCCTCCCGCAGGCGCTGATATTCCGGGTCCTCCTTCACGAGGGCGAGAACGGCGAGAAACACTTCGGCACTCTCCGCCTTCAGGGGGTCGCCCGGCTCCGGGTTCGCGAGCGGGTTGCCCTGGGCGTCGTACTTGCGGCCTCCCTTTTGGTTCGCGTAGCGCCGCGCGCGGGTGTACCCCATCTGGAGGAACTTGCGGGCCATATCCATCCCCACGAAGTCGCCGCGCTCGCGGTACTGCAGGTACTGGCCGTACAGGTTCCCGGCGCTCTCGGCCGCCACCTCGGGTGTCCGGAAGCGCCACAGGGGGAGGAGCTCGGACTTGTAGGGCTCCACGAGGAGGACGCCCTGCTCGCCGCGGCCCACCCGGTAGAGGTCGGGGTGGTCGCGGAAGTCGAGGCGGTCGAAGGGCAGGGCGTAATTGAAGGCCACGCCACCCCGCGGGAGGGCAGGCATCGTCCCCCTTTTGGCCGCGCTCTCAATGCCAGGTCATGTCGATAACCATCTACATGAGAAAGTTCATATACTCATGTAGACAATCATCTACATGATGTCTGAGCCCCGCATGGAGCCTGCCCTCGCCCGTCGCCTGGAAACCCTCACCGGCGAGGACGCGGCCTGCTGCGCCGCCGACTGGCGCGCCGAGGCCGCCACCGTTCGCGCCCGCCCCGCCTTCGAGGCCGCGCTCCTCCGCGCGAAGGCCCTTAGCGACGAGAAGCGCCTCACGGCGGCCCTTCTCCTCAAGAAGCACGGCGAGATGTGCGCCTGCGAAATTCAGGCCTCCCTGAACCTTACCCACGCCACCGTCAGCCACCACATGGGCTGCCTCGGCCTTGCAGGCCTCGTGGTGAGCGAAAAGCGCGGCAAGTGGACCTACTACCGCCTCGCCCCCGACGCCGCCACCTACCTTTCCTAATCCCTCTCACTGGCCTTCCGACGCCCTCTGCTGCAGCGTGAGCGCCGCCTCGCCGTGACCCAGGTGAACCCCATGAACCCCTCCCTCAGCGTGAGCCCTGCCCCGACCGACACGACAACTGCCTGCTGCGACAGCACCTGCTGCACGCCGGCTGCCGCCCCCACCCTCCGCCCCGCCCGCGAGGGCGACCGCGGCGACGTCCTCGCCCTCCTCGAAAGCGAGGACTTGGAAGCGGACTTTGCGCCAGGAGAATTCCTCGTGGCGGAGCAGGCGCGCCGCATCGTTGCTTGCGGCCGTCTCAAGCCCCTGCCGGGCGGCGCCTACGAACTCGCGAGCGTCGCCGTCGCTCCCGCCCTCCGCGCCACCGGCCTCGGGCGCACCCTCGTGAAGGAGCTGCTGGCGGCGGCGGGCGACGCGGAGGTGTACGCCCTCGCCCTCGCCTCCGGCTTCTTCGCCAAGCAAGGGTTCGTCGCCCTCGACGCGACCCCCGACGCGCTCAAGGAAAAGGCGGAGGGTGTGTGTGCCTCCCGCGGCTTCGTCCCCATGCGCTACTCCCCGCGCGAAGCCGTCCACGCGGAAGTGCGTGCAGCCTACGGCGCCATCGCGAAGGACGCGAGCCGGGGCCGGGAGCGCCCCGCCTGCTGCGGCGACGGCTACACGCCCGAGGAAGTGGCGGGGCTGCCCGAGGGTGCCTACCTGAACCTCGGCACCGGAAATCCCGTCCGGCCCGCCGACCTGAAGCCCGGCGAAACCGTCGTCGACCTAGGGAGCGGCGCGGGCGTGGACGTGTTCCTCGCCGCGCGCCACGTCGGTCCTACCGGCCGCGCCATCGGCATCGATCTCACGCCCGAGATGATCGCTCGCGCGCAAGCCATCGCCAAGGAGGCCGGGATCGCGAACGCGGCTTTCCACCTCGCGCCAAT
Source organism: Thermoplasmatota archaeon (assembly GCA_035553595.1). Lineage (GTDB taxonomy): Archaea > Thermoplasmatota > SW-10-69-26 > JACQPN01 > JAJPHT01 > DATMKA01. The sequence continues at coordinate 3,382 of DATMKA010000144.1, forward strand.
CGAGAAGATTCCCCTCTCGGACGAGACGGCCGACGCCATCATCAGCAACTGCGTGATCAACCTGTCCCCCGACAAGGCCGCCGTCCTCTCGGAAGCCTACCGCATCCTGAAGCCCGGTGGCCGCTTCGTCGTGAGCGACATGCTCCGCCTCACCGACACGCCCGGCCGCATCACCTGCGACTGCGAAGGCGGCGCGCTCTCGGAGCGGGAGTGGCGCGACGGGCTCGCGGCCGTCGGTTTCACTGAAATTACAATCGAGCGCACCGGCGCGAGCGCGAGCGGGAATGGGAAGGCGCTGGTACGAGCACGGAAATCCTGAAGCGGCCGCATTGTCTCTCCTTGGTCCATGGTGAATGTGGGCCTGCCCCTTGCGTTGGCCTTTCTTGCACTCCTCGTGGCGGCGGGGCTGGTTTCCCGCCGCTTGGAGCCTCGTGGCCGCGTCGTGCTCGCGCTGGCCCTAATTCCGGCGACCCTGTTGACCGCCTGGGGAGTCGTGGTGGTGGGCCGGGGGCTTGTAACTCTCGCAAGCCCCGCCTCCGGGAGCGTGGCCCTCCTCGCTGCTCTTTCGGGCCTCCCGCTCCTGGCCGCAGGCCTCGCGCTCGCCGTCGTTTCCCCTTGGCGGAAGGGGTGGTGGGCCCTCGCAGGCATCCCCGTTCTCCTCCTGTCCGTCGCCGTGGCCCTGCGGATGAGCGCCGTCCAACCGGACGGAACCCTCCACCCCGAGGAGGCGCGCGCGGCGGGTTCGCTCGTCGTGGCGGGGGCTGCGTCCCTTGCTGCTGCGGCTCTTTTCCCAGCGGCCCTCGCGTGTTTCGCGGAGCGCCAAGGATGGCGGAGCGTTGTGGGCTTCTTCCTCGTCCTGGGACTCCTCTGCGCCCCCACCGTGCTGACGGCACCAACACTCCTGACGAGCACCGCCGGGTTTGAGCCCGCTCGCTTCACGATCGCCTACGAGATCCAACCTGAAGCCCCGGGCGTGTTCACGGTGGTTCTTCCCTTCGTGACCACCGTACCTGAAAAAGAGTCTCTCCTGGCGCCTCTTCGCGACGCGCTCCGTGTCGTCTCCGGCGAAGGCCGGTTGCGCTGGCTCAACGACAGCGCGTTGGAGCTGACGGGCTCTGGGAGGGTGCGGCTTGAGGCCGCCCATGAGTTCTACGGGACCGTGGCCGATGGGAGTGCCTTCACGCAGACCCGGTTCCCGGACCAGAACGCGACCCTCCAACCGGGCTCCCCGGCCCCCTTGGCGGTCTCCCTCTCGGTTTCCGCCCGCGGCATGGGCCACCACACCTGCTCCTACGCGGGGGAGGCCGAAGCGTGGTTCCGGCAGCCGGGCACCGAGCCCTTCCGCCAGCCCGACGAAGGGTTCCCGCGGGAGGACCCCTGGTTCCCCGTCGTGTGCGCCTAACCCTTCGGCCGAATCGCCCACACGCCCGTGGCGCGCCCCACGAGCTCGCCCTTCTCGTTACGGAGCTCCCCGCGCGGGAAGGCGGTGGTGCGGCCGCGGCGCTCAATCCAGGCGCGGGCCGTCACGCGGCCTCCCCGGATGCCCTTCATGAAATCCGTCACCATGCTCTCCGTGGCCGTGAGCTCCTCGGGAGCGAGGGTGCGCATCACGGAAGCGCCCATGGCCATGTCGAGGAGCGTCATCACGGCGCCGCCGTGGAGCACGCCGAACTCCTGCAGGTGCTCCGGCCTCACGTCGAAATCAAGCTCCACGCTGCCGTCCTCGAGCATGCGCATGGCGGTGAGGCCGAAGCGGCGGCCGTACTCTCCTCCGCCGGGTGGGGCGACCTGCTGGGTCATGGGGGCGGAAGCGTGGGGGGCCTTATGAGGTATTCTGACTGGGCTCCTCACCGACATTCAACCTGAGTTAGGCCTCGCTGCGGAGCGGCGGAGCAGCAGAGGCCGGCGGAGAGATCACGATGCCGTCCACACGAGGCGGTGGATCCCATCTTTCAGGCGAGGGGAAGTGAAATTGAGTAAGAGCCCCACTTGGCACCCTGTCAGCTTCAGGTAGGTGCGGAGTTGAGCGAGGTGGACGGGGAGGACTTCCTGCACAGTCTTCACCTCCACGATGACACGTCCACCCACCAGGAGATCGAGGCGGTAGGCGTCATCGATGCGGCGGCCCTTCCGGACGAGGGGCGCATACACCTCCTCAGCGACCTCGAGGCCGGCCTCGCGGAGATCCTCCGCAAGCCAGATCCGGTACACCTTCTCGAGAAGCCCTGGACCGATCTCGCGGTGAAGCGCCAAGGCAGCGTGGATGATCTTCCCGGAGATCTCGTTGGTTTCCGCAGGGACGCCTGAAACGCTCAGTGTAGGGAAGCCCGGATCCATGAGCTCGTCCTGATTGGAGGCCTCATCCGGTTTTTCCCGTTCCCTTCGAACGGGATCTCCGTCGCCCTCCGCTACCCCGCCGCTCCGCAGCAATGCGGTCCTGAACCCATTAGCCTCCGAGAGG
>DATMKA010000145.1:0-3445 GCA_035553595.1 Thermoplasmatota archaeon
GCAGGTTGACGCGGGCGACATGGAAGCCTACGCGGTTTGCGGCCTCGACGGTGAGGACGGCGACAACGCTGCCTACCAGGTGGCCGACACCTCCGCTGACGCGACCGTTGCCCGCACCCAGAGCCGTGTGGCCGACATCGACCGCGACGACGTGTTCAACGCCCTCGCCATCAACGCCAACAACGACCAGGCCATCGAGTTCAACGAGCTCGCTGACGTGGACGCGACCGTGAGCGAGTCCAGCTCCATCCGCTCCACCTCCGGCTTCGACGAGGCCGACGTGTTCAGCGCCCTCGCCCTCGGCATCACCGCCGACGGCGGCTCCGAGCTCGACGCTCTCGCCTGCGTCGCCGACCGCACCGCGACCCAGACCATGAGCCAGACCATCAGCCAGCGCGTCAACCTCGACCGCGAGGACACCCTCCTCGCCATCGCCCTCGCCAACTCCGGCGACTCCGAGCTCGACTGGCGCGATGTTGCTGACATCAGCCGCACCGAGTCCCGCCGCCAGAGCGTGGACCGCGACGTCAACATCGACGAGGACGAGACCTTCCTCGCCCTCGCCCTCGGTCTTGGCGGCCGTGGCGGTGGTGAATAAGCAGGCTGACCTGCTCGGCACCTAAGCAAGGCAACCTAGGCGCACACCCCAGGTGAGCGGCCCCCGGGCCCTCACCTTCTCTTTTTTCTCCAACTCCTATCCCCCTCCCGTCCTTGACGGAACCCTCACCTGTTGTCGAAACGCTTTTTCATGCGCGTCTGCACCGGACGCGGGAGCGGATCATATGACCTCCAAGCTCCTCTTTGTCCCTGCCCTCGTGGCGGCGCTCCTCGTCTTCTCCGGCGCGGCCGCCGCCGAGACCACAAGCAGCTTCGAACTGCGCTTCACCGACCTCACCCACGGCGAGCTCCGGCTCGTGCAGACGTGGGAGGGCAAGGAGGCATCCGACTTCCGCAAGAGCCTCGACAACTCGCTCGGCAACCGCGACGGGAACCTCAACGAAACCGAGGTGGACCGCATCATGCGCGCCACCAAGGCCGACTTCCAGGGCGCCTGGCACCCCCGGCTCCAGATGAACGGCGAGTACGGCCACATCACCGAGGCCACCATCGACCAGGAAGGTCTCGCCGGCAACACCAGCGGCACGGGCCGGATCTCGCTCACCCACAACCTGCGCATCGAGTGGAACAGCACCAACACGACCTCGCCCAAGTTCAACACCACGATCGGGGTGGGTCCCTACGCGAAGACGGGCAACGTCACCATCCACGCGCCCCCCGGCTGGACCATCGAGAGCGCCGAAGGCTTCGTCGACGACCCCAACCCCGGTGACTCCGTGAGCGGCAAGGCCGAGTTCGACGAGAACATCGAGGTGACCTTCAAGGAAGGCGCCCAGAACGTGGGCGGCAATGGCCGGACCCCCGGCCCCGGGCTGCTCGCGGTCGTGGGGGCGGCGGTGGCCGTCGGCCTCCTCGCCCGGCGCAAGCTCCACTAAGGGTCACGGACCCCTGCATGGGTGCCCCGTCGGGTATTTGCTCAACGCACAACAGAACCTAGGACGTGCGTCGAGGATTGCCGCGTCGAGGGCACCCGCTGCGCCTCCCCCAGGGAATACGGCGCGCCGCGGCTCCCGCCCTCGTGTGCCTCCTGCTCGCGCTTGCCCTCGTGGTGCCAGCGTCCCCGGTGCAGAACCCGTGGGCAGGCCCCGAGGGCACGCCTGCGCCCATCGAGGCGCCCGCAACCGTTTCTGCGCGCGCGCCCACTCCGGGCGAGCGCGAGCGCTGCCTGGCCGCCCTCGACGAGGAGCTGCCCGGCGCCCTCGAGCTTGCCGACCTCTCGCGGAGCCTCGAAGTGAACCGGACGCACGACCGGCAGGCGGACCTCAACGAGACGACCTCCCTCCTTCTGAAAGCCCTCGGCTGGGTGCCGGGGGTCCATGGGAACCTCACGGACGTTCAGGACTCCACGGAGGTGGAAACGCTCACCTGCCGCTTCGAGCAGCGTGTGAACCTGGAGGAGCGGAACGTGCTCTCCGCCCTCGCCCTCCGCGGCCGCAGCCCCGGCTCCGTGGGGCCGCGGGAGGCCGCCAATATCACCCTCGTGCTTGAGATCAAGACCGTCACGGAGAACCGGTTCCGCCTCGACGAGGACACCGTCCTCTCCGCCATGGCGCTCTCCCCGGAAGGGTTCGATCCCGCGCGCGTGAACGAGATTGCGGTTCTCGAGCGCACGACCCGGACCGACCGGACCCTCCGCCAGGAGGTCGTTATCGACCCCGACACGGCCCTCCTGGCCCTGGCCGGGTCCGACCCCCGCAAACGTACTCAAGCATGAGTGGCCACGGGCTCGGCTCCCTCTCCGGTGAGGGAAGCGTTTGGTGGTTTCCGACCGTTTTTGTAGAGCCTATGGGTTATCGAGCCCTAACTCGCATTGAGGTCATCCCATGGCCAAGACTGCCGTCCTTACACTCGCCCTCGTTCTCCTGGCGGTGCCCGCCCTCGCGGCCGCCGAAGACGAGGCCGTCCGCTCCGACTCCGAGGCTCCCGACAAGCTCCCCGCCGAAAAGGCCACCCTCATCGGCGTCATCACCGACGAGGCCGGCAACCCCGTCCCCAAGGCCCAGCTCACCTTCGTTCACGCCACCCAGGGCTGGTCCTACGGCAACACGGCCGACGACGGCCGCTACGCCATCGACACCTATCTCGGCACGGGCCAGCTCACCGTCCAGCGCGAAGGCTTCACCTGCATCGAGCAGGCCGTCGCCCTCGAAGCCAACCCCACCACCCTCGACCTCGTCCTCAAGGGCTACCCCGACCCCACTGCCGTCCTCACCGGCCGCATCACGGACGCGAACGGCAACCCCCTCAAGGGCGTCGAGGTCAGCCTCAGCCCCTCCTACCGCTACTACGAGCGCCCCATGCTCGCCGAGGGCGACGCGGCCGCGAAGCCCGCCATCCTCCCCTACCCCCACACGAGCTGCGGCTACAACTACGCCTGGTCCTACAAGACCGACACCACCGACGCTGAGGGAGTCTACAAAATCCTCCACTACGGCGGCGCCTACTACCTCAACGCCCGCGTCCGCGGCTTCGTCGGCGTGAACACCGAGCTCACCCTCAACGACGGCGAAACCCTCGTGAAGGACTTCACCCTCAAGACCGTCCCCAAGGACACCGTCACCATCACCGGCATCGTGAAGGACTCCGAGACCGGCCTCCCCGTCGCGAACGCCCGCGTCGACTGGTACAACCTCCAGTACGGCAAGTGGTACAACGGCGCCTACACCGACGCCGCCGGCAAGTTCACCATCAACGTCCTCCCCGGCTACACCCGCGTCCAGGTGAGCGCCGACAAGGGCCACTGGTACTACACCGAGATCGCCGCCACCGACGCCGGCGAAGGCGTGAGCGCCGACGTGGACGAGAAGCGCATCGCCCTCCCGTCCCC
>DATMKA010000146.1:0-9430 GCA_035553595.1 Thermoplasmatota archaeon
AATCGCGTGCCCTTCCCGGGCTCGGATTCCCAGAGGATGCGCCCCCCGTGGTCCTCCACGGCGCGGCGCACAATCGCAAGGCCGAGCCCGGTGCCCTCCTGTTTGGTGGTCACGAGCGGCTCGAAGAGGCGCTCCCGCACCTCCTCCGGGATGCCTGTTCCCTGATCCTCCACCGAGAGGACGACCTCCCGCGACCCGTCAGGCGCCGGGCCCGTTCTGATGCGGACGGGCGTCCCCTGGAAGCGCGAGGCCTCGGCCGCGTTCTGCAGGAGGTTCAGGACGATCTGCTGGATGCGCGCGGGGTCCATGAGCACCGGCGCCGTGGGCGCGAGGGCCAGCTCGACCCGGACGGGGAACGCGAAGGTTGCCTGGAAGAGCGCGACCGCTTCCCCCACGACGCCCTCCAGGGGCGCCCGCACCCGTGCCGCGCTCTCGGCGCGGACGAGGCGGCGAAGCTGAAGCACGAGCCGGTTGATGCGCTCCACGCCCTCCAGAGAGGCCTCCACGCCTGCAAGAAGCGGTGGCTCGAGGTCGGCCGCGAGGCGCCCGTCGCGCGCCGCTTGGGAAAGGCGCATCCGGAGAAGGTACAGGTGATTGCTCATGTACGCCAGGGGCGTCCGCACCTCGTGCGCAACCCCGGACACAAGGCTTCCAGCAACGGCGAGCTTTTCCGCGCGAACGAGGGCCGCCCGCGAGGAGCTGAGCAACGCCTCAATCTCCTTTTGCCGCGTGAGGTCCTCCACGAAGAGGAGGGTGCCCGCGAGGCCGCCGTCTGGGGCCCTGAGCGGCGCGAGGGAGATGGCGGCGGTGAAGGGGCTGCCGGAGGCGTGGCGCGCCTGCGCCTCCTGTAGCGGTTGCGGGGAAGCGCTCCCGGCGGTTGGGAGCGCGAGCTGGATGCCCGTGGCCTCTTCCAAGGGTCGCCCGATGGGCGAGGGCGTGCCCCAACCAAAAAGGCGCTCCGCGGCGGCATTCACCTGCACCACGCGCCCCTCCGGGTCCGTCACGAGCGCCGCTTGGGGCATGGCGAGGAGGATCTGGTCAGAGAGCGATACGCCCACCAGCCCCACCTCCCCCAGAGCCCCCGCGTGCACCACAATGATACCCTGATTGTCCTCTAGCATGTCCTGGCCATTTAATACGCTTGTGCCACTGCCCGCGGACCCCAGGCGGAGGACGGAGGCGCCCGCGCTGACCGATCACGCAAGCGGAAGCGGGGAGGTCAGGGAGCGCGAGCGAGCGCAACCGCCCGGGGTTCAAAGGCCTCCCAGGTGGCCCCATCGTTGGTGATGAAGGACAGCAGGTCGCCCTTCTGCAGGACCGTGCTCGCGGAAGGCGTGAGGTCGGGCTTGCCGTCGCGGATGAGCGCCCAGGGCATCATGTGGGCGTCGAGCTCCGCGCCAGCGGCGACGCACCCGTGGAGGAACTGGGACCAGGTGAGGCCCGCTGCCGCCCCGACGGGGACCGTGATCGGCCGGGGGCCCACCGAGTTGCGGAAAAGGTCCTCAACGATGGGGGCCGAGTACGGGTCCTGGCACTCCTGCACGAGGGCAAGAATCTCGAAGCTGCCGAGAACGGGCGTGGACCGCAGCCCTTCGAAGAGCCAGTAGTTCTTGGGGCTCACGAGGACGTGCATCACGCGCGTTGAGGGCCCCGCGAGGCGGACCACGAGGTCCACGATGGTGCGCGTCGCGCCGTCCGAGGCGGGGTCCGCCCAGCGCTGGGGAAACACGATGACGGCCTTCGCGTCCTGGAGCCGCGCGCGGGTGTAGGTCTCACGCTCCAGGAGTTGGCCCCGCACGAAGTGAACGCCAGGGATCGCCGCCGAGGCCGGCGGCAGCTCCGTAAGGTTCCCATCCACGATGCAGAGAGGCACCTTCGGCTCCACCACCCGAAGCTCGTCCACGAAAGTGTCAAACAGGTGCTCACCGGGGAAGTTCACGATCACGTAGCCGCCCTTCATCGGATTGTCCATCTGACCAAACCGCCTCCGCTCCGCCTGCGCCTGGCGCACCTCGATGAGCCCCGTGAGGAGCGCGCCCACGGCGATGACGCCCGCCGTGGACACCACCGCGACCACGATGCGCGTCAAGGTGCCCGGGACGGGCCGGTCCTCGTACCCCACCGTGCTGAAGGTCTGCCACGTGGCCCACAAGGCCTCCCCCAGGGGGGCGCCCTCAAGGACGACGAAGGCGACGACGTGCGCGATGGCCGCGCCCAGGAACAGGACGAGGACGCCGAGAAGCCACAGCACCGGGGGTGAGAACCGCTGCGTGAGCACCGTCAGCACGTTCCACCGACCCTGAGCCACGGGAGCGCGAGCGGAATCCCCCGCGATAACCCTTTTCATCCCGGCGGAAGCGCCCACGACCGCGGGACCCTCCCGCCTCAAGGGACCATGGCCGGGTACCCCGGCGCGTACTCGTCGACGGGCGCCGGGCGGCAAAGGGACCCCGCGCCAGCGACGGCAGGGACGATAGGCCCGCTCGTCGTGGGCGTCGGCTCCGGGGGGCGGGGCCAGTCCCGCTGGCGAGGGGGTCGATCGCGGGACCGAGGCCGCCGCGCCCAGCTCACGCGCCGAAGCCGGCCGGGTCGATGCCGAGCCCTGAGGGGAGGACAACGAGCCGAAAAACCAAGGGCGTGACGGTGATGGCAGCGCGCGTTGCCCGGAGGATGCGGCCCCCGTCCCCGCTCCGCGGGCTCGTGGTTTCGTCCTAGTCAGACTACCCCGATGACCTGGTAGTCGCCCGTCGTCTGGAGCGTGATGGTCACGGGTGCCGTCCCGCGATTCCACCAGAACCAGCCGTGACGACCGTTGAAGGGCGCCTTCAGGACGCCCTCGTCCCCCGCCGTGGTGGCGATGCGGTAGGACGTGAACTCGTCGCCCCTCGGCGGGATAGGGTCGCCGTGGAAGTCGAAATAGACCGGGCCCGTCGCGGTCCACTTGTACTCCATCTCGTCCCCTTCCTCGATGTGGAACTTGTATTCCACCTCGCCGTTGGGCGCGAGCGTCAGAGTGACCGTGTCGGCGAGGACGCGCGACTCCTTCGCCTTGAGGCTCATGGAGTACGTTTCCGCGGTGACCTTCAAGGTGAAGCGGTTCCCGTCGTCGGGGGCATCCGGGGTTCCTCCCGTGCGGTAGAGGCGGACCACGACGCGCCAGGTGCCCTGCGCGGAGGTGTCCGCGGGACTGTTCTCGAAAGTGATGCGAGTCCCGTTCCCCGTGTCGGGATAGGGAACGCCGCGCCACTGGAGAAATGTCGAGAGGCTCCCCGGGGCGCCAGGTGGATTATCGCCCTTCACGAGCTGGCTCGACCGCCCGTCGGGGGCGCGGAGGGAGACCTCGAAGAGGTCGGGCGGCGTGCCGGGCTCGTCGTCCGTCCACGTGAGGGTGGCGTTCACGCGCGTGAGATTCGTGAGGTTCACTGGGATCTCGATGGTCTGCTGCGTCCGTGCCTGCGTGACGTAGGCCGACCCCGCGTAGAGGGTCGTCTCATGGAGCGCCCACTTTGCCTCGAGGGAATACGTCTCGGTGTCGAGGCGCCCCGAGGGGGCCGAGACTAATGCTTCACCGCCCCCCGAACCGCCGCCGCCCAGTTGCGTGAGGCCAAGGGCCCCGCCGAGGCCGGTCGGGTCCACGCCGTACTCGGCGGGCAGGACGGCCACGACGAGAACGACGGAGGCGACGAGCGCGGCCGCAAGGGTGGCCTTCACGAGCTGGGGCGCGGACGAAACCGGGGGAGGAGCGGAGTTTGTCAAGGGGTCAGCCTCCGACGAAGTAGCCTGTCAACTGGTAGCCCACGAGGAGGAAGCCGCCGCACATGAGGGCGGTGTTCGTGAGGAACGCGTAGCGGTTGAAGCCCCTGGTGGTGCGCCAGTAGGCCATGAACAGAAGGATGAGACCGAGGGCAAGGAACTGCCCGACCTCGACGCCGATGTTGAAGCTGAGGATGTTCGCCACGAGCCCGTCGGGGGAGAGGTGAAACTCCTGGAGCTTCGTGGCAAGACCGAACCCATGGAAGAGGCCGAAGAGGAACACCGCGGCCTTCGGGTTGGGCTGGAACCCGAGGAGGCGCTGGAAACCGCCGAGGTTGTCGAACCCCTTGTAGACGACGGAGAGGCCGATGATGGCGTCGATGAGGTAAGCGTTGGCGTGGATGCCGCCGAGGACCCCCGCAATGAGCGTGATGCTGTGCCCGAAGGTGAACATGGAGACGTAGAGCAGGACGTCCTTCATCCGGTAGAGGAAGAAGATGACACCCACGAGGAACAGCAAGTGGTCGTAGCCCGTCACCATGTGCTTCGCGCCAAGGTAGAGGAACACACCGATGTTGGCGCCCTCGTTTCCCTCGATGAAGGCCGCATCGCCCTCCTCTACACCGTGAGCGGTGGCCACGGGAGACCAGGCGACCAGGGCTACGAGCACCCCGAGGAGGACAACCCTCGCGAACCCTTGCATCACGCGGGGTCGACGCGTTGGCCCGATTTAAGGTTTCACGTGGTGGCACCCGGGGGCGCTGCCGACGGCGCCCTCGACCGCTCCGCCGGAGTCCTTACTGGGGCGCGGGAAGCCGGTGCCCCGTCGCGTACTCGTCCACCGGCGAGCGCTCGTCCATCTCGCCCACGAGGTTCGTGCGCATGAGGCGGTGCACCTCGGCGGGGTCCTGGGTGTGGCCGAGGACCCACATCAGTTTGATGTAGGCCGTCTCCGGAAGCATGTCGTGGGCTTCGATGCAGCCCGCGTCGAGGAGGTCGCGGCCCGTGGAGTACACGTTCATGTTCGTGCGCCCGTGGAGGCACTGGCTTCCCATGACGACGTAGCTCGGGCCCGCGACCTTGCCATCGTAGCGGAGGCGGGGCGACCCGTCGGGGTGCTTCCCGGTGCTGATGGTGCGCACCATGTCGAGGTTGCGCCGCGCGATGTGGCCGAGCCCGGTGCCCACGATGACCACACCGCGGAGCACCACCTTCTCCAGGTGGTCCGGCCACAGGCCAGGGTAGCTCTGGATCATGGAGACCTCCTCGTCGATCTTCTCGTCGAGGACCACGGGGCCCTTGCCGGCCTTGCGGTAGGGCTGCGTCATGCGCACCTGCCCCTTCTCCACGAAACCGAGGGGAAGCGCGTTGATGGATTGGAAGGCGTCGCGGCGGCTCGTGTGCATCTTGCGGACGCGGGTGCCGCGGTGGATGGCGCAGGCGCCGTCATCCGTGGCGGCGTGCATCACGGCCACGACCTCCCCGAGGTCGCTCGTGGCGGCCACGTCCACGGCGGCCTTCAGGTTGATGGCGGCGTCCGAGCTCGGGCGGTCGCTGCTGCGCTGGCTCCCCACGAGCACCACGGGGCCCGGTAGGTCGCGCAGGAAGAAGGCGAGGGCGGCGCTCGTGTAGCTCAGGGTGTCCGTGCCGTGGGGGATGACGACGCCGCGGGCGCCAGCGTCGAACTCCTTCTTCACCTCGCGGGCCATGGCCTGCCAGTGCTCGGGCTGCAGGTCCTCGCTGAACATCTGGAAGACCACGCGGGTCTTCACGTCCGCGACCTCGAAGATCTCGGGCGCGGCGAAGGCGAGCTCCTCCGGCGTCGTGGCCGGGTGGACGGCGCCCGTGCGATAGTCCACGTAGCTTGCGATGGTGCCGCCCGTGCCGAGGATGACGACGCGGGGCTTCCCCGCGGCGGCGGGGAAGGTGCGGGCCGTTGCCGAGCGAGGGGGCGCGGCCGTCACGCGGCGCACCGTGGCGCTCCCGTCCACGTGGACGCCCACGTTGTACCCGCTCGAGAGCTTGATCGTGAGAATGTGGTTCGCGCTCGCCGCATGGTGCGGCATGAGGGTCCCCTGGAAGCTGCGCCCGTCCGGCAAGGAGACGGCGATCACGTCGCCGATGCCCGCGCCCGCCTTCTCCAGCAACACCTTCGGCGTGCCCTCGTAGTCCGCCATGGGAACCGGCTGAGAAACGGGGCGACCCGTCTTAAAGGACACTCCTGCCCGAGGGGGCCGGGCCCGGGGGCTACGCAGAAGGGTTAAGGCGACCGGCGGCGACAGGTGAAGCGTGCGCGGCGAAGTCGTCTACCTGTTCCTGTTCGACACGGGGTCGGAGGTGAAGCTGGAGCAGGTGGGGGAGCTGTTGAACAAGCACCCGGATTTCGCCCCCTTCGACATCCACAAGCTCACGCCGCGCTACGTGAACCTCCCGAAGCCCCTCCGCCTCAACTTCGCCCCCATCCTCGCCGAGACCAACCTGGGAACCCTCCAGTTCGAGATGACGGCACGCATCTACGAGATTGGCGCCGTCGCCTTCACCCTCCGCACCCGGTTCGAGGTTGCCGAGGTGGCCGACCTCATTCCCCTGGGGCGCCTCCGCCTCAAGGAGCCTGGTGGGGACGTGAGCCTCGAAACCCTGTGCCGGGGTTATTTCGAGGAAATGCTCGCGGGCATGCGGGATGCCCTCGTGGAGCCCTACGACGTGGTGGCGGAACCGGAGACGTACACCGTGTACGTGATCACGGAAGGCGTCCCGGACGTGGATTTCCTGCTCGCGGAGGACCCCCGCGCCATGGCGGCCCTCCTCTCCGGGGAAAGGTCCCCGGAACGGCTCGGTCCCGAGGAGGTGAACGACAACCTCCGCTACTGGTACCGCTATTTCGAGAACGATCTCGTGGTGGTGGACTGGGAGTACGCGCTCGTGGTGGAGCCCACAGGGCGCTACGAGGACGTGCTCTCCATCTTCGAGCTCGCGAACCTCCAGCTGCTTGAGCTTCGCGTCTACGACCATTACCTCGACACCGTTCTCGACAAGGCCTACGACGACCTGGAGGACTTCTTCAGCCGCGGAGGGATCTTCAAGAGCGCCCGTGACGTGCAGATTGCCCTCGCCGAAGCCCGCATCGACCTCACGCGCGTCACGGAATCCATCGACAACATCGGAAAAATCTTCGGCGACTGGTACCTCGCGAAACTCTACCTCGGCGTGAGCGAGCGCTTCCACCTCAAGGACTGGGAGAAAACGGTGCAGGACAAGCTCGAAGCCGTGGAGAAGCTGTACGCGCTTGCCACCCACGAGGTGGAGCACCGCCGCGCCGTCCTCCTCGAGAGCCTCATCGTGCTCCTCTTCGTCCTTGACCTCCTCCTCATCTTCCTGGTGTCCATCTGAACGGGGAGAAACCTAAAGAAGGGGGACGCGATAGTTGGGGCGCCCCGCGAGGGGGAGCAGTGGGCCCGTGGGGTAGTTTGGTATCCTAGGGGCTTTGGGAGCCTTTGACTTCGGTTCAAATCCGGGCGGGCCCACTTCGCCGCGTCGCTTTCAGCGACGCGCCTCCGTGTGCCCGCCCTCTCGCGGAGGACCGCGCGCCCTGCGGGCGCGCTTGCGCTGCGGCGCATCCTCCGCGATCCGGGCGGGCCCACTTCTTTCACAAGCCTGTTGCGCGAGCACAGCGAGCGCAACGCGAAGGGAAAGAAGTGGGGAGTACGAATCCCCGCTCGCCAAGGAGGCCCCGAAGGGGCCGACGGGGCGAGGGCAGGATTCGTCCGAACCCGAGCAAAGCGCCGCAGCGCTTTGCGAGCGTGTCCAAGGGCTGGGCCTTAGCAAACCGCAGCGCTTTGCGAGCGCGTCCGCGCGCGAACCTCGCCCTATGTATCAGGCGCGATCGGGTACCCTCCGGGTCCAGGGTGCGCCCCCGGCACCTATTAAAGCCTGGAGCGCCTCGGTGGAACGGCATGCAGTCTTTCCACTGCGCTTCCTGGTTCATCTCATGCAGGCGGCGCAACCCCTGTGGCACGTGAAATCCCGGTCAAAGTGCTCATCGCGGACGACGAGACTGGCGTCCTCGACAGCACGGGTGCCCTGCTGCGTGAAATGGGCTATTCCGTGGTCACCACGGCCGACCACCGCAAAGTCCCCCTGCTCATCCGGACGGAGTCACCCTCCCTCCTTCTCCTCGACGTCGTTATGCCCGGCATGGAGATCCGGGCCTTCGTGAAACTCCTGCGGGACGACCCCTCGACGCGGGCCGTGCCCATCATCCTGTTCTCCGCCGGCTTCGGCATCGACGATGGGTGGTGGCGCCTCGAGGTGGAGGACTTCCTCCCCAAGCCCTTCCGCCCCTCCGACCTAGCCGAGGCCGTGGAGCGCGCCATTGGGGCCTCCACCCGCGGCAGCTCGAAGCCCTGACGGTCGCCTTCGGGGACATAAATCCCGCTGGTCTCGAAGCGCTTCGAAACGCCTAATACGGGCATGCTCCCGTCTAACATGACGGGATGCAGCATGACCTACCGTTTCGGTGACTACAACCTCTACACCCGGGATGTGCAGCTCCAGTCCGGACGCCAGCAGACCATCTACTTCTTCGCGAAGAACGAGCCGAAGAGTGGAACCCCCTGCAGCCTTCCTCGCGGCTACGCCGTGAAGGTGAGCGACCGCACCGGGATGCCCCTCCTGTACAAGGACCCGAACGCGAACACCGCCCCGGCGCCCTCCTCGGGCCCCACGACGGACCGCTTCAGCTGGATGAAGAAGATCTTCGGCCACTAAGGCCCCACCGGACGCGCCGCCCCAGCCTCTCACCCTGGTCCCGCGGCGCGACCCGCCCTCCTTTTCTTACGCCTGCTCCGACGTAGCGGCAGCCTTGGCCACCGGGGAGCGGGAGTAGACGTAGAACGCGCCGCCGAGGCAGGCGCCGCCGAGCACGAGGAACAGCATGCCGGCGATGAGCTGGTGCTTGATCTGGAAGATGCCGCCCGTGAAGAACGCGCTCCCGAGAAGCGCGAGAAGCCCCGCGACCACCCAGGTCCGCCAGGGGGCGTCCTCTTTGGGCGTTGCGTACTGAGTCGTCTCCGAGGGAGCCGCAGCCATGGAACCGGTTAGGGGAAGCACCCCCGATAAGGGCTTCGGCGGCATCCAGGGCAGCAAGCGGCGTCGGCACGGTGGGGTGCTCGAGCTCAGGGAAAAGAGGCTGGAAAAAGGCCGCGCGCCCCTCAGGGGGACGCAAGCGACGACAGCGCCCTGGCCGGGATTTGAACCCGGGTCGGAACCTCGACAGGGTTCCATGATAGGCCGCTACACTACCAGAGCAATTGTGTCCCTGCGAACCAGGGCACACCCCCCAGAATGACAGTCGGTTATTTAACGCTTTCCTCGCCCCCGGAGGGGCCCCAGGGTAAAAGGCGGCAGAGGGGAACGCGCCCCCTTTCGGACCTTGCGATGCGATGAAGCCCTCCTCGGGCCAAGAACGACTCGCCCGGGGACCCACGGCTTCCCCTCTCCTCGTAGCCTCCCAACCTCCCTCCCTCTATCGGGCCCCCGGGCATTCCTTCTCCACCTTCGTGAGCATGGCGGGGACAAGAAACCCTAAAGACCCCCATCCCTGTCGAGCCCACTGGTCGCCATGCCGGTCGCTCCCCGCCGCACCCTCATCCTTGCTCTTCTCCTGCTCGCCGTCCCC
>DATMKA010000147.1:0-7480 GCA_035553595.1 Thermoplasmatota archaeon
AGGCCGCCGAGCCCCACGTGGCCATCAACCCCGTGGACCCGAGCCACATCGTGGCCGGAGCGGCCGACTACGGCAACCCCCTCGGGGGCCCCTGGTGCGGCGCCTACGTCTCCCGGGACGGCGGCGCCACCTGGACGCGAAACCTCCTCCCCGGCTTCCCCGGCGACACCCGCCCGCCCGAGGGCCGCCCCCTCGTGGACAACCTGTACGGCTTCGGCTACTGCGGCGACTCCGTCCTCGCCTTCTCCCCCGACGGCGCCACCGTGTACTACGCGGGCATCGCCTTCCACCCGCCGCCCCTCTACAACGTGGCCCTCTTCGTGGCCCGCAGCACCGATGGCGGCGACACCTGGGAGGACGTCACCATCCTCAACTACGGCGCCTCCACCGTCGTCTTCAACGACAAGGAATGGCTCGTGGTGGACCCCGACTCGGGCAACCTGTACATGACGTGGACGCTCTTCAGCCTCCCGCCCGCGGAGGTGCCCACCGTCCTCGAGTCCCGCGGCCCCATCCAGTTCACGAGCTCCACCGACGGCGGCCGCACCTGGACGCGGCCCGTCCTCCTCAGCCGCACCGAGTTCAACCAGGGCTCCGTCCCCGTGGTGCTCCCCGGTGGCGCCATCGGCGTCCAGTGGATCGAGTACCCCGACGGCGGCGAGAACCCGAACCTCGTGTTCGCGCGCTCCGATGACGCTGGCGCCACCTGGACCGAGCCCGTCGTGGTGGCCACCACCGTGCCCGTTCCCGCGAAGCTCCCCAACGGAAATTTCCGCACGCCCACGCTTCCAGCGCTTGCCGCGGACCGGAGCAACGGCACCACGAGCGGGTATCTCTACTCCGTCTGGCAGGATTACGCGCGCAACCACTCGGACGTCCTCGTCTCCGTGAGCCGCGACGGGGGCGCCACCTGGTCCCCGGGCCTTCCCGTGCACAACGCGACGGACGGCACGGACCAGTTCTTCCCCTGGGTCACGGTGGACGGCCGCGGCGTAGTCCACGTTGCCTACATGGACCGCTCCGCCGACCCCGAGAACACGCGCTTCGGCGCCGCCATCGCCACGAGCCTCGACGGGGGCCTCACCTGGACGACGCGCCGCGTGAGCGATGCCGACTCGAACCCCGAGGGCGGCACCGCCTTCCTCGGCGACTACGTGGGCCTCACCTCCGACGCGGCCGGCAATGTGGTGTTCGTGTGGCCGGACCTCCGGCACACGGAGCCCACGGCGAGCCAGCGCGTGGACCTCTTCGCCGCGCGCCTCGCGCCCTAAACGGGCATCGTGTAGCCGGGGGACGGGGCCATCGCGGGCGTCCCCGGCAGCACCGAGAGGCGCGTGCCCGCCATGTGGGTGGGCACGCGGTTGAGGTCAATCACGAGGTGGGTGAGGAGCCCGAGCGCTTGGCCCTGCGGGTGCCGCTCGTCCCCGACCGTGAGCACGGGCGCGCCCGAATCCCCCTCCATGGAGGGCGCGGTGAAGTAGAAGGCGCCCCCGGAAGTGTGGAACGCGAGGCCAGCGCGCGGCGTTCCCGGCGTGCCGATGGCGTGGCCGTGGCCCGTGAACTTGATGGGGATGGGATTGTCCGCGCGAATCTCGGCCGTGTACATGCCGCCCTGGGGCCCGGACACGAACGCCGTCTCGGGGCGAACCATGGGCTGGAAGGCCGCATCGACCGGCGTGAGGGACCAGTCGGCGCCGATGCCGCCGTTGCGGTGCGCCACCGTCCGACCCACCGAGACGAGGAGGGAAGGCGCGAGGGCCAGCACCACGGGTTGCCCCGTGCGAGTGCAGTGGCCCGCGCTCGAGATCGAATAGGCACCGGGGGTGCCGTAGACGAACCCGATGGTGCAGAGGCTCGGCGAGACCATCCACGACCCCGGCTGGATGAACAGGTAGCCCGCGCCAAGCGCAGTCTCCTCTCGGGTGGAGGCGTTGTAGGCGAGGCCGCGCTCGCCCGCCGCGATGGCGGCCGCGATGACCTCCGGCGGGTACTCGTCGGGCGTGTCGGCGCGCAGGGGGACGGCGATGTGGTTCTCGTCGAGCCGGTAGCTCCCCTCGGGGAGGCCCTCCAGGGGGTCAACCTCCACGGCTTGGGCCTGGGGGCCTAGGGCCGTGGGGAGGAGGAGCGCGGCGGCGAGAAGGAGGAGGAGACGGTGGGTTGGGGGGCGCATCCCGAGCAAGGCGCCAAGACTTGGTTCAGAAGAGAATAATCGTGCCTCGTCCGCAACCGGTTGGTTGTGGCGGAAGCGCGTGAATGGGAGGCGGCGCCCGGCTCAGAGGCTGGAGGTGGCCGGGCGCCCCGTTGGAGGGCAATGGGCGAAGAGGTGGCCTCAAGAGGTTGGCTGGCTGGGGAGAAGCCACCTCACAACATGCCCTTGCTCCGGCCTCACATGGTCCATGGGCACTATAAGGGAGAGGAAGGAGCAACCATCGGGTTGCACCCTTCCGTCGCGGGGGCTCACTCCTGCTGGTACACGAGGAAGCTGTGGCCCACGCCGATGACGTCGCCCACCTTGAGGGGCACGCGGCCGCCGCGGGGGATGCGCGCGAAGTTCAGGAACGTCCCGTTCGCGCTGAAGGCATCCACGAGGGTGAAGCCCTTGAAGTCCACCTGGATCTCCGCGTGGCGGCCCGACACGAAGGGGTCGTGGCTCATGCGGAGGTGGCGGTCGTCGTCGCGGCCGAGGGTCCAGCGGGGACCGGAGCCGGAAAGCTCGAAGCGGGTGCCCGCGTTCGGGCCGTTCATGACGAGGAGCTGCGGGGGCTTGTGGCCCGTGCTCTCCTGCCGCGTGAACTCGGGCGCGGTGTCGCCGTTGAGAACGATGGTGCGCTCCTGCAGCTTCACCTGGGGGCCGCCCTCGGGCTCGAGCTTGCCGAGGTTCCCGATGGCCACACCCATCGCGAAGAGGCGCTGGGGAACCACGAGGTACTCGATGACGGGGCCCGTGGGGCGCCAGCCCTGAACGGCGCGGACGAAGCCGCGCTCCTCGAGCTTCTCGATGTGCTTCATGGCCGACTGGCGGCTCATGCCGAGCGCTTCAGCCATCTCTTCGCCGTACCGGGGGCGTGTCAGGAGGTGGAGCAGGCGGAGGCGCTGGAGGTTGCTGAGGGCGTCCAGGTCCTCCGCGAGGCCCTCCAAGGTCTTGTCCGCGTCAAGCATCTGGTCCGTCAAGGCTTCCTCACCTTCATCAGGTCTTCGGCGAAGGCCCGAGCCGTGGGATAGCGGGCGGCCGGGTCGGGGGCGAGGCCACGGTGGATGGCCTGCACGAGGGCCGCGGGGACATCGGGCTGCGTGATGAGCACCGCGCCGGGAACGGGCGGGGCGCCGTAAAGACACTCATGGAGCAACGCGGCGCAGGCGTAGACGTCCGCGCGGCGGTCGCCCACCGAGGCGCCGCTGCGCGTCTCGGGAGGCATGTAGGCGAGGGTGCCCGCGAGGGTCGTGCCCATGGCGCCGGGGTCCACCATCGTCTTGCCGTTCGCGGCGCTTGAGGCCGGGATGGCGATGCCGAAGTCCGCGATCTTCGCCACACCCTCCCCTGTGAGGAGGATGTTGCTCGGCTTGATGTCGCGGTGGACGATGCCCTGGGCGTGCACGGCCTCGAGGCCGTTCAGCACCTCGGTCACGAGCTTCTGGGCCTGGGGCCAGGGGATGTTGCCGCGGGAGCGGAGGAGATCGTTGAGGCTGCCGCCCTCCAGGTACTCCATCACGATGAGGAGCTGACCCTGGTGGTCGATGACCTCCTCGACGGAGACCACGTTGGGGTGGCGCACGCGGGCCGCAAGGCGCGCCTCGCGGAGCATGCTCTCACGGAGCGCGGGCTCGCTCTGCCAGCGGCCAAGGGCCTCCTTGAGGACCACGAGGCGGTCGTGGACGCGGTCGCGGGCAAGCCAGGTGCGGCCGCCGCCGCCCTCGCCGAGAAGGCGGAGGCGCTCGTAGTGGCTGCTGAGGTCGCCCTCGCGGGGGATGAGCACCGCGCTGCGGGCGTAGTAGCGGAGAATGCGGTCCTCGCCCTCGGTGATGCCGAAGCGCTCGCGCAGGGCCTCGAGGAAGGCCTTGTCCTGCTCGAGGGTGCCGCGCGCGATGGAGGCCTCGAGGGCGGCACGGTATGTTTCGATGCGCTGCCCGTAGATGGCCTCCTCCACCTGCTCGGGCGACTGCCGCTTCATGGTGTAGAGGATGCGCTTCGCAACCTTCACGCCGGGAATGAGGGTGGCGCCGACGACGGCCACGCCCGCCACGGCGGGGAAGAGGGGACCAGCCGCGAGGAGGCTCACGGCGCCATAGGTCGCGGCACCGGCGCCCACGGACCCGGCGACACCGGCCGTGGTGGCGGCCGCGCGCTCCGTCTTCTGGGGAAGGTCAAAGATGCGCCAGCGGGCGAAACCGTAGGCGATGATGGCGACACCGGCGAGGCGCCAGAGGCCGACGGTGTTGAGTTCGGGGTATGGGCCGAAGTTGAGGATGGCTTCGACGCTGCCCCAGACGAACGAGACCCCGATGGCAGCGAGGGTTGCCCGCTCAGCGCGTGAGCCCATGGGGGTCCGCTCCCGCCGCAGGCGCAGGACGGAGTCCGCCATGATCCATACAACTGCAGCGCTCAGTCCCAAGGATGCGAGGAGGAACAGAAGATTGGTCGTGGCGAGGTCGTCCGCAGAGTAGAACAACCAGAACACCAGGTTGTTCCCTGCGGTGAATCCAACGAAGAGGCCAAGGCCAGCAGCCAGGGTCCCTGCACGAACGACCGTCCGCGGTGTAGGGGCGGCAGCCTTGGCCGTCATGAGGGCAACGAGGGCGAGGATGAGCCCGGCAAAGTAAGGTAGAATCACGAGTGGGGCGTAGAGCGGGCCCCAGTCGGCGTCGAAGGCCTCCATCGTCGCAGGGTTCTCATCGAGGTCGACCGCGATGACGCCCCGGATGATCTGCGTCGGGCTGACGAGGAGGAGGAGAAGGGTGACCCCCGCGATCGCCATGGCGCCCATGAAGGAGGCCGAGGAGGCAATCCTGCCAAGCCCAGGGGCCTGCTGAGCGGCTGCGAAGCGGAGGAGCAAGGGGGGCAGGATGACCAGTGTAACAAGGTATGTCAGAACGAGCGAAACCGCAGTTGTGCGGTCGGCAACCTGGAACGCAAGGTGGCCCGCGATGATGCTGATCCCCCAGGCCATCGCGAAGAGACCGAAGGGCACAGCCCCCCGAACCTTCGCTCGCCCTCCAACGCTTGCAGCAGCGCCGAGGATGAAGACCCCGAGGCCGCTTGCGACGGCCCACGTTGTCGAGGATAGCATTAGCTCAAGGTAGCTCAAGGTAGGTCACCCATTCTTGGAGACTGGCGCGTTCAGGAAATCATGTCACAGGCAGGGCGACAGGTGGGGCGGGGCTTGTCCGGCCCATTGATGATGCCAATGATGTAGTCCACGGACACGGCGGTGTTCAGGCTCGTCCCGTAGGGGGAGGTGAACACGGGGGTGCCGTCGGTGGGGGAGAGGGCAGGGAGGTCGGCGCGGCCGGCCTCGATGAAGTAGGTGCCGGCGCTCGGGAGGTAGACCTCGAGGGCTTCGCCGGTGCCGAGGGCGGTCATGGCCTGGCGCTCGGGGTTGTAGATGCGGAGCATGGCGTTGTCGCCGCTCGCGCCGAAGGAGAGGACGATGCGGCGGGCGGAGTCCACGGTGAAGTAGTAGACGTCGCGGGTGTCGCCCTGGGCGAGCTTCAGTTGGCCGCCGACGCAGCCGCGGTTGATCGCGGTGGGGTCGCTGAAGTTGTTGCCTGCGTCGCTGCCGGTGCCGCCGTCGGGGTTGAGGCTGCTCTGGGTCTGCTGCTGGAGGTCGAAGTTCCACCAGCCCCAGGAGTCGTCGTCGTCGATGGTGGGGGGCGTGGGGATGAGGCCGAGCCAGGCGGCGTTGGCGTCGAAGCCGGCGAAGCCACCGTGGCTGCGGAAGTACCAGTAGGTCTTGCCGTCCTCGACGTAGGAGAGGCGGGTGGGGGTCGCGTTGGCGCGGATTTCGCCGGAGGTCGTCGTGTTGATGACGAGGGTGGCGTTGATCGGCTTGCGGGAGGCTGCCGCGTACTCGATGCAGGTGCCAACGTTGGAGCTCATGTCGGGGCTGCGGAGCCAGTCGACATCGCGCGGGGGCCAGGAGGTACCCTGGTAGACGCCGAAGGCGGGCAGCTTGTAGGCCGTGCCTTGGGTGTTGCCGGCATCGGCGCCGGAGCCCGCGTCGTTCGTGCGGGACCACTCGCCAATCGCCATGGCCGTGAAGGCCGTGGCGTGGAGCATCAGCAGGACCAGGATAATCGTCTTTAGCCTCATAGTCGCCTTCCCGTTTGGGGGAACGTGCCAACCTATCTCAAGGTTTGCGGTGTCCCGGAAGGAAGTTGTACCCCCCTTTTTCCGGGCAAGGGGGAGGATGGTTGGGTGCTCTTTAACGGTTTCGGGTAGGAAGCTACTTGATTGCGCTTGTTTCGAGGATTGTTCTACAAACGGGAAAAGAGAGCCGCGGCGAGGGCAGCGGGTTGGTTGCGGTGCGGCGGGGGGTTAGCGGCCTCCGCGAGGCAGTTAAATCAGAAAAAAAAGGGTGGGGTCGCAGCCCCAGAGTTAGCACATGGGGCGGCATGTGGGGCCAGGCCGGTCCGGGCCGAGAATCCCCGCAGCGCCCGAGGCCGTCCAGGCAGCATCGAGGAGGGCGTTCCCCTCCGTTTCAAGGGCGGCAAGCTCAGGGGGGACGGTGACAACGGACCACACGTTCCCGGAGGGGTCCTCCGCAAGGCAGGCGGGGCGGCAGCCGGGGTTCGGCTTGTCCGGACCAAGGATGGTCAGGACCAAATTATCCATGGGGGCGGACGCCTGCTCGCAGTAGGGCTGGCAGGGCTTCCCGGGCCGGTCCGGGCCGAGGAGGAGCGTCACGAGGTACGTCGAGCCGTCCTCGGACGTAGCAAGACAATACGGGCGACAACCTGGCCCGGGCCGGTCCGGCCCAAGAATCTCCGCCGCGCCCGAGTCCTGCCAGGCGGCGTCGAGGGTTCCGTCAAGCGGGGTCTCCACGTCCTCGGCAAGCTCGGCGGCCGCGAGGGGAGCGGCGGCGACGGCGCCGAGGAGGAGGGCGGTGGTCAGAAGAAGGGTTCCAAGCTTCAGAGTCATTGTCTCAAGCCTCGCCCCGTGGGGGCGACTCGAACTGCGTTCAGGGAGATATCAAGATATTTGACGCTCGATTGCCGGGGTCCCTGGGCCGTGTCGGGGCAGGGCCTCGGCTCGGAAGCAGGGCGTGGGAGAAAAGGGAACACGCGCGGCTTCCGGGGAAGCCGGGCGCGCGAAGTGCGCAGATACGGATTTGAACCGTAGAACACCTACGTGATTAGCCCCTCAAGCTAACGCCGTTGGCCAGGCTTGGCTATCTGCGCGAATGCGACTCCAATCACCCGGGAAGGGTGCTGGGAGCGTAGCCCCCTAAATTCCCTCCCCCTATTTAATAATGCTCATCGGGTG
>DATMKA010000148.1:0-3143 GCA_035553595.1 Thermoplasmatota archaeon
ATGTCGCCGAGGGGAAGGAGCGACTCCTCGCCGGGGGCGGCTTCAGCCGCGGCGGCGGAAAGGGGCTCCAGGGTAGGCGCGAAGCTCGGGACAGGCTCAGGGGCGCTGGCCTCAAAGGGCGAGGGGGCAGCGTGAAGGGGCTCGGGCACAGCCTCGATGGCGGGGCCTTCGGGCTCGGGGGCGGCCTCGAGGCTGGGGGACAGGGCCTCGGCCTCCGTTTCGGGCTCGGGGGCCACGTCGGGGATGCGGAGAATGATGAGGACGTTGTCAAGGGTGCGGGGCGCGTCAGGGCGCTTGCCGAGGCGGGCTTCCACGGCGTCGGGGTCGACGCTGCCCACGCCAAGGGCCTCAAGCAGGGCAAGGCGGTGGTCGGCTGGGAGGCTGAGCCACGCCTGGCGGGGATTTGTCAGGATCTCCGAGGGGTTGGGCTCGGCGCCGAGGCTGCGCAGGGCCTCGATAAACTTCGGGAATTCAATCGGGTAGTCCATTCAGCTTCCCCCTGTGACATTGAGCCATTTTCGCCCGAGGGCGTCCTTTTCGTAGTGGATCGCGATGCGGCCGTCCCCGGAGTGGGTGCGGCCCCCGAGCGTGAGCCCGGGAATCGTGTCGAGCTTGTAGGTGGAGGAGGTGGCCCGGAGGCTTCCGGACACGGTCTCCACCGCCACGGAGGCCGGCGTGGCCTCCACGTAGTAGGGTTCCCCAGCAATCTGCTCGGGAACGGTGAAGGTGACGGAGTAGGAGGCGTTGGGGAACTCGTCGGCGGCCTTGCTCATCTCGAGCAGGTGGCCCGCCACGCGGTTCGCGAGGGACTGGGCCTCCGCGGTGGCGACGATCTCCTCGCTGGACTCCTTGGAGGCGGTAAAGGACTGGAGGCTCATCACGAGCACCACCGCGCTCAGGAGGAACATCATGATGTAGCCCATGACCTCGTTCACGGCCTCGTCGCGCCGGGCGAAGGCCCGGAGGAGGGTGGGCATCACGTTAGCTCCCTCCCGCTTGGACGCGCGTGTGGACGAAGGTGAAGGAGAAGGGGGTGCCTACCCAGTGCTCGACGAAACTGTCGGCGGGGTCGATGGCGGGGAAGTAGGCGTCGATGCCCTGGCGGTGGTCCTCGAAGCCGTACCCGTTGGTCTCGTCCACGAGGTAGTCCATCCAGGCGTCACCCTCGTCCGTCTCCTCGAAGTAGACCTTCACGCCGAAGGCGCGCTCGTCGGAGGCGAGGAGGGAGGTGGAACGGAGGGTGAGGACGATGCGGAACTGGGTCTCGCCCGCGTAGCTGCCGCCACCCGTGATTTCCGTGGCGCGGGCGAAGAAGCGCGGCGCGCTCGCGTCCCCCGTGTTCACGGTGAAGGCGGAGGGGGCGTTCGCCACGTAGAGGTCGTTCGTGGTCCCCTTGAGGGTGGCGCCATTGAGGGCGTGGACCTCCCGGGGGGCCTTGCCAGCGGCGAGGCTGTACTCCACCTCGCCCATGTCAAGGAGCCAGATGGTGGCGACATCCTCGTAGCTGCAGAGGTCGGCATCCACGAGGCAGAGGGCGCTCCGCTGCTTCTTCACCGTGAGCTTCGTGAGCTGGCCGTTGAAGCTGTAGTCGTTGCCGAGGGAGTCCTTCAGGCTGAAGCTCTTCCACACGCCCGTGGCCGTCGCGATGCCCTGACGCGTCATGGCGGCAGGGGTCTCGTCGTAGACCGTGAGGGGATACTCCTGGCCGGCGGCGACGCGGACCGCCTCAACGTACAGGTAGTCCTGGGTCGGCGTCACGTTCCAGTTCGTCATGCCAGCGCGGAAGCCGAGCTTGAAGGTGCCCGTGTCGCCCATGGCGTCCTTGAGGTAGACGCGGTTGGTGAGATGCTCATCGGTCTGGATGGCCCACCGCTGCGTCCCCTCCCGGATGGTCACCGTGCCCCGGCTGAGGGCGGGGTCCCAGCGCTTCGCCGTGTTCACGGCCGCGCCGCTCGAGAGGTCCTGAAGCTGCGCCTGCAGCTCCGTGAACTGGTTGCCCACGCCCTTGTACTCGGAAACCGCCTTCATCTCGTCGATGAGGGGAAGCCCCCAGTAGAGCGTCACGAGGACGCTCACCGTGGAGAAAGCGATAACGAAGATGGCCCCGATCACGGGGCTTACTCCTTCGTCGCGCTGGGGCTTGGTAGGCGGCATGGTCATTCCCCTTCCTGAGAGAAGCCGTATAAAAGACCACTTCTTCCGCCCTCGGTCCATAACTCCCGTCTTGGACCTTGGGCGGACTCATCGAGTCACACCAGGAGGCGGTGGGCGAGCAGGTCCTCGGAGAAAAGACGACCCGAGGGGACCCCTCAGAAGACCCGTTTGGTGGACTCGAGCCATAAACCTTTGTCGGTTTCCTTGAACAGCAGGATGCGGACGGGGTCGGCGACGTTGAGGAGCTTCGTCACCATGAGATAGCTGTAGAGGCCGAAGCCCTTCCGCTCGGTCCCCATCTCGAGAACACCGCTTGCGAGGTGCTTGAGCTGCGTCTCGAACACGGGGTCATGAAGCCCCTTGACGAGGGAGACGAGATGGATTCCCCCCAGTTCATGGGAGAGGAAGGTGAGGTTGCGGAGGAGCTCCACCACCTGGGCCTGGTTCTCGCGGGTGGTGACGGCGCTGAGGCTCTCCACCACGAGGCGGTAGGGCCGGTCCCGGCCCACGGACTGGAGGTCGCGCAGCATGGAGGCGAAGGCGTCCGCCCGCGGAAGGGGAGTGGCGCCGGCGGCCTGCGCCGAGGCGGAGGCGCCGCGCCCGAACTGGGTGGAGTACCCGTCGTACACCTTCAACTGGTCCGGACGGGGCTGCACGCCCCGCGTGTAACCAAGGATCTGGTCGCGGACACGGTTGACGGGCCGGTCGAACTCGTAATAGAAGACGTTCTCGCCGTTTTCCACACCGCCGGCTGCGAACTGCTCGCTGAAAACCGAGATGGCGTTGCCTGGATCCCCCAACAGGAGGAGGGTACACCCCCTTGGGACGCCACCGCCCAGTTGGGCGTCAAGTCCCGAGATACCAGTTGTAGACAACGGCATGGCTAGCGCGCTCCGGAACGCACTCAACCAGCCTTTGAGGGATGCCCGCATAAAGGCTTTCGCATGTGGCCCGAGGGCACAATCGCCCTTTTGCCACCCCCCGCCCCG
>DATMKA010000149.1:0-2189 GCA_035553595.1 Thermoplasmatota archaeon
TCGTTGCGCTGCTCGTGGCGCTTGGCGCCGTGGGGCTTGCGCGGCGCCGGAGCCGCTGAGGCGTGGAGAGCGCGCGGAGCCTCCCTGCCGGGTGAAAACACAGAGGGAACGGAGGCGCAGAGAACGCGGAGAGGAGGACGCTGAGGAGCGCACGGAGCACCTCCGCCGTCTCCGCGGAATCCAAAAAAAAAGGCTCCGCGTTCTCCGTCCCCCTACCCGCTCCGCGTATTCCCAGGCTCTGCGCCCTCCGCGCCCTCCGCGGGTCAGGCCGTCTGCTCAGACCCCTTCACGGCAAGCAGCAGCCCCGCGAGCACAAGCGCGCCGCCAACGAGCGTCCCCGTGGAGGGCGCCTCGCTGAACACGAGGTACGCGATGACGGAACCCACGATGGGCTCCCCGAGAATCGTTACGGACACGAGGGTGGCGGGGACGTACTTCACCACCCAGTTGATGACGGTGTGCCCGAAGATCATGGGGATGACGGCGAGGGCGAGGAAGACGCCGTACTCCTCCGCGGGGTAGCCCCAGAGGGGGTCGCCGAACAGGAGCGCGAGCACGAGAAGCGTGAGGGAGGCCGCGCCGTACACCACGAAGGTGTAGGGGAGGAGGCTCATGCGCTGCCGGAGGGAGCGCGCGCTCAGCAGGTACACGGCGAAGGCCACGGCGCCCGCGAAGGCAAGCGCGTCGCCGAAGAGCGTCATCTCCCCCAGGCCCGCGTCGCCCACGGCGATGACGGCGCTCCCGCCGAGCGCGAGCACGATGCCCACCCAGGTGAGGGCGGGCGTGCGCTCCTTCAGCAGGAAGGGCGCGGCGAGACCGATGAGGACGGGGTGGATGGTGACGAACAGGAGGCTCGAGGCCACGCTCGTGTAGTCGAGGCTCGCGATCCACGTGGCGAAATGGAGGGCGAGGACGGCGCCCACGCCCGAGAGGAGGAGCCAGTCGCGGCGCGTGAGCCCCCGCAGCTCGCTCCACTTTAGGAAGAGGGCGAAGGGCGCGAGCAGGAGCGTACTCAGCAGGAGCCGGTAGAAGGCCTTCACGAGGGGAGGCGCCTCGCTGAGCTTGAACAGGGTGGCGGCGCTGCTCACCGCGAGGAGGGCCACCACGAGGGCCGTGGCGTGGAGGGGGCGGAGGGCCTCCCGCGGCGCCAAGGGTTACCGCCCGCCCTTCGCGTAGCGCTCCACGAGGGCCTCGTACAGGAGGTACCCGTCCTCGAGGTCCTGCAGCGCGATGGATTCCCGGTTCGTGTGCGCAAGACCGCGCTCGCCGGGGCCGAGGATGATGAGGTCCATGCCGAGGGAGACGAACTTGCTCGCCTCCGTCCCGTAGGGGAGCCCCACGGCGCGCGGGTTGCCGCGCACGGCGCGCAGCGCGCCCTCGGCGGCCTTGCCGAGGCGCGAAGTGGGCGCGGCCTCGAAGGGCGCGTGATCGCTGATGATCTCGATCCGGATGGTTTCACCGCTCTGCCGCAGGGCCTCCTCGATGGCGGCGAGGATGCCGTCGCGGGTGGCGGGGGGACAGTAGCGGATGTCGAGCTCGGCCATCGCGTGGTCGGGCACCATGTTCACGGCGGTGCCACCGACGAGGCGGCCGAGGCTCATGGTGGGCGCGCCCAAGAGGACGTGGCGCGGCCCGAGGCTCACACCGTGGAGGCGACCGAGCCCCGCCACGAGGGCCGCGATGGCGTTCTTCCCCTTCTCGGGCATGCTCGCGTGGGCGCTGCGGCCCTCCGCCGTGAGCCGGAGCCACAGGACCCCCTTTTCGGCGACGCCGATCTCGAAGTCGGTGGGTTCCCCCACCACGGCCGCTTGGAAGGACGCGAGCATCCCCTGCTGGACAAGGGCTTCCGCTCCCTTCATGCCGGTCTCCTCGTCCGTGGTGAGGGCGATCCCGAAGGGAAGGTCGGGCCGCGCCTGGGCAAGCCGGAGGAAGCAGGCGACGCTCCCCAGCATGTCGCAGGCGCCGCGGCCCCACAGCCGGTTCTCGGCTACCTCGCCCCCGTGGGGGTCCCGCTCCCAACCGCTCCCCTCGGGCACCACGTCGACGTGGCCGCTGAGGAGGAGCGTCGCCTCGGGGTGGGTCCGCGCGAGGAGGACGCCCGCGTCCTCCCGCACCTCCACCTGGAGGCCTGCGCCGCGGAGGATCTCCTCCGACACGCGGAGGGCTTCCCGCCCCGTGGGGTCCTTGCC
>DATMKA010000150.1:0-3575 GCA_035553595.1 Thermoplasmatota archaeon
GGATTGCGGCGGAAGGGGAACACGAACAATCACTCCCTCTTCGAGAAGCTCTGGGAGACGGCGGCGGACCGCGGGGGCGCTACCAAAGAGGGCCACCAGGCCGGAGACGGTGGCGCCCGTGGCGAGGCGGGACAGGATTTCCCCATCGAGCGGATCGAGGGCGGCGCTCTCGACGCCTCCCGGCACGTCGGCGCGGCGGAGCACGACCACGCCCGGGGCGCGGCGCGGGAACGCGGTCGCGCCTTCCTCGAGGGCGGTCACGAGCTCGGGAAGGTTGCTCTCGTGACGGAGAACGAGGAGGCCCGGCGCGAGGCCGAGGTGCTCCGTGGGCTGCAGGCGCGCGAGGAGGGGAAGGGTGGGCTCGGGAACAGGCGTTACCCGGAGCTCGGCGAGGGCAGCCTCGTAGGCGGCCAGGTCGCGAAGCGCGCGCTCCCGCGGCGCGCTCCCGCGGTGGCTCGCGTGGACGAACTCCCGGAAGCTCGCGGCCTCCTTCGGGTTCTCCTCCTCACCGTAAGGAGAGGCGGCAAGGAACCCGGCCACCAGGTCAGGGTCTTCAGCGAGGCGGAGAGTGAGGGGGAACAGGGCCTCCACGAAGTAGGCGCGGTCGCGGGCCTGCAGCTCCCGGAAGTAGTCCACCTGGTCGAGGGGCACGGAGGCCAGCACCTTGGCCTCTTCGGCAGCGAGCCCTTGGAGGGTGGCCCAACGCCTCGGGTCCCTGGCAAAAGCCTCCCGGGTGGCCGGTTCGTAGAGGAGCGCAGCGATCGCTTCCTGCAACCGGTGGAGGGTCAAGAGAGGGCCTCCATCAGGCGGGAAGCGCGCCGCACCTCTCCCGCAAGCTGACCGAGGTCGCCGAAGTCGTCATCCCGCTCGATGACGAGCGCCTTGACCGGCGCCTGCCGCAGCACCTCCTCGGTCATCTCCCACACGGCTTCGGGGATGGGTGCCGCGTGGGTGTCGAGGACGCGTTCCCCATCCTCGTGGACGCCGGCAAGATGCAGGTGGATCACGCGATCCAGGGGGAAGTCGCGGAGGTAGCGCTCCACGGGGACGCCGACGTTGCGCGCGTTGTTCCAGACGTTCGTGACGTCGAGCAGGATGAAGCATCCCGCCTCTTCGGTGAGCCTCCTGAAGAACTCGGGTTCGCTGTACTGCTCCTCCTTGTAGGTGAAGTAGCGCGTGACGTTCTCGAGAGCGAAGGGGATACCGAGGAGGCGCTGGGCGGTTTTCACGTTCCGCACGAGGACGTCGAGGGTCTCGTCCGTGTAGGGAACGGGCACGAGCTGGCCCAGGTTCCGCCCTTTGGTCTTCGTGAAGCACAGGTGGTCCGAGGCCCAAGGGGCGCTCACGGCCTCCGACACGTCCCGCATCTTCCGGAGAAACGTTTCGTCCGGGCCCTCGGCGGAACCAATCGACACGGAGACCGCATGCGTGACCATGGGATACTGCTTGGCCATGGCCTCGATGAGCCGCCGCGCCTCAGGCGGCGAGTCGAGCACGTGCTCGGGCATGACCTCCAGGAACCCCAGGTGATCCTTCTGCTCCGCGATGAAGTCGTGGATCTCGAAGCGGTAGCCGAGCCCTGCTCCGAGGAAAGGCAGCTTCCGGGGGTCCCTGGTCATGGGGCTCACTTCTTCTGCTCGGGCTTCTTGGGAGCCGAGGTGCTGCAGGACTTCTGGGCGGTCGAGCAGGACTTCTGGGGCGCTGCCGTGGAGCAGCTCTTCTGGGGAGCGCTCGTCGAGCAGGACTTCTGCGCCGTGCTGCAGCTCTTCTGGGGCGGGGCGGTGGCGCAGCTCTTCTGCGCGGTCACGGGGGCGGAGGTGCTGCAGCTCTTCTGGGGGGCCACCGTGGAGCAGGACTTCTGGGCGGTGGAGCAAGACTTCTGGGGCTCGGAGGTGCTGCAGGACTTCTGGGCGGGCGTCACTGTCTTGGGAGCGGTGCTACACGACTTCTGCGCCGTGCTGCAGCTCTTCTGGGCAGCGCTGCAGGACTTCTGCGCCGTGGAGCAAGACTTCTGGGTGGTGGAGCAGGACTTGGTGGTCTCGGTTTCGGTCTTCTTCTTGGAGCCGAAGATCTTGTCAAAGATGCCCATGGGGTCACTTCCTTGAGCGCATGCGACCCGGGATCACAGCGAGCCTCGGTGCCTGCGGAATCAAGCGAAGCAGAGAGGGGATTAGGGCGAGATAAATGTTTGTTTCAACACAAACGATTCTCACAAACGAATAGACAGGAACAGTCATTTTGCAGAGTATACAGACCGTATCTAAAGACAGATACGATACCCTTCAACCGCCATGGACGAAAACGATTCAGGAAGTGGGGGCGGGCGCACCGCTCCCCCAGAGGACTCCCAAGCGCTCCGCCTCCCGCAGAGCCGCGAGCACCGCGTCCTTGGAGGGAGCCCGGCCCTGCAGGCCCGAAAGGACCTCTCCGAGGGGTCGCGTGCCGTCGGCAAGGCCCAACGCCTCCGCGAACCAGGGCTCCACGCGGTAGACGCGGACCCCACGCGTGCGTGCAGGACGGTGGAAGACAAAACCCGACAGGACCCGAGGAGGTGCGCCCAACGCCCCTTTGGCGCGGGACGAAAGGTCGTGCTTGAGGACGAGCGTGACCGCAGAGGGATCCAGACGGGGAAGTCCCAGCCCCGGGTAGGCGTCGGGATCACGCTCCGGCGCCAGCTGGAGCCGCACCACGGCCCGCTCGTAGGCGGCGGCATCCGAGAGCCAGGGGGCAGTGCCCGGCCCCACCTTCCGAACCCGGGGACCGATCCACCGCAGAAAACGCGCCGCCTCCCGCAACGTAGTCTCCTCCCGGCTGGGAAAAGCCTCCGCAAAGTGGCTTACCGCTCGGCGCGCGCCCTCGGTACCAAGAGCCTCCATGGTCCAGGGCGCGTGAGCGGCCAGGGTGCGCAGCCGCGATTCCTCCAACCGCTTCCCCGCAGCCTCAAGACGAGCGAGGGGAAGCTGACTGAGGGCCGCCACCTCCGCAGCCGTGAGAAACCCGAGGGCTTCGAGGAAAAACCCAGGGTTCTCCGCGAAACGGCGGCGCGCTGAGGGGTCCGCAAGCAGCCGCGCATAAGCCTGCTGCACCTCAAGGAGCGTCATGCCGCCGCCTCCTCTTGGCCGCGGGTGGGGCGTAGGGCCTCCCAGAGGCGGCGCGCATGCAGGAGCTCCCGCGTAACCACCTCGCGTTCGAGCGAGTAGTCTTGGTCGACAAGGAGCGCCTGCACAGGAACCTTCGCGAGCACATCAACGGCGAGGCGCCACACCCCTTCGGGAACCGCGGAGAGGGCGCGCGGGACGGCGATGCCTCCCTCCTCGTGCACGCCGGCCACGCGGAGCGCGGCCACACGATGGAGCGGAAAGCGCTCCAGGTAGGCACGGGGGTCTTCGCCCCCGTTCCGCGCGTCCACATAGATGTCGGCAAGGTCGAGGAGGAGGCGGCAGCCGCTCCGCTCTGCCACCCGGGCGAGGAAGGCGGGCGGGTCGAGGTCGCCCGGGAGCGGCACGAGATGGGGCACGTTCTCCAACAGGAGGGGGCAGGGAAGGGCGGCGGCCACCACGCGGGCGTTCTCCGCG
>DATMKA010000151.1:0-2002 GCA_035553595.1 Thermoplasmatota archaeon
AGCCACACCTCCCCCTACCTCAACCAGTCGCACAGCCGCATCCGGGGGCTCACGGAGAAGGAAATCCGCGACCTCGAGACCGGCGCCGGCGCGGGCTTCGCCATCCCCGCCGAGATCAACGGCTACCCTGGACCCCGCCACGTGCTGGACATGAAGGCGGAGCTCGGGCTCTCGGAGGACCAGGTGCGCCGCATCGACAGCATCTACTGGCGCATGAACGAGGAGGCGAAGCGCGAAGGCGCCCGCGTCCTGCAGGCCCACCTCGACCTTGAGAGCGCCTTCCGGGCGGAGACCGTCACCCCCGACACCTTGGAGGAGCTCGTGGCTGCGCTCCACAACGCGACGGCGGAGCTCCGCCTCGTCCACCTCAAGGCCCACCTCGAGACGAAGCCCCTCCTCACGCCCCACCAGATCGCGCGATATAACGAGCTCCGCGGCTACGCCTCGAACGCCGGGAGCGACCCCCACGCGGGCCACGGCGGCCACGGGGGCCATGGCGGCCACGGGTAGTGGAGAACGGGCGCACCACAACCGGGAAAGACCCACCGCGAGTCCTCGCGGTTGTGCTCGACATTTACGGGACCCTTCTCGAACAGGCTGAAGCCGAAGGCATGACGCTCCCCCAGTTCCTGAAGACGCTCCCGCCCGCCGAGGTGCTCCGCATCAAGGAGAAGGTCGACCTCGAACGCCGCGCCCTCGAAGCCGAATGGCGCCGCCTCACCAAGGACTGGCCCCACGCCTGAGGCGCACTTCTCCCCCATCACGATGGCGCTTCAGGCTACCCTCTTTTCAGGACCCGGACCTTTCCCTCCGTGGCATCGACCTCCACGAGGTCGCCGTCCCGCAGGGTCCGCGTCGCGTACTCGGTGCCGAGCACGCACGGGATGCCGAACTCGCGGCTCACGATGGCCGCGTGGCAGAGCACGCCGCCACGGTCCGTGACGATGGCCGCCGCCTTCGCGCAGGCCGCCAACAGCTCGGGCGAGGTCATGTCGCTCACGAGCACCTCGCCGCGGCGGAAGCGCTCGGAGGCCTCCACGGTGGTGACGACCCGGACGATGCCCACGGCCCGGCCAGGGTTGCCCGTGAAGCCCGTGAGGTCTCCCTGGGGGATGGCTTCGGAAGCGATTTGGAGACGCGCCGCGACCCGCGCGTGATCCTCGCCGGTGAAAACGTGCGCTCGTCCTTGGTAAGCAATGAAGGTCGCGCCCGAGGCGCGGGCGCGAAGCTCCTCGACCGGCGGCGGTAGACCGGAGAGCAGCTCCTCCGCCGTAAGCTCGTGCACGAGCCTGCCAGGCACCTGGAGGCGCTCACCTGCCGCGAGCAGGTGGGGGAGGACGGCGGCCTCGACGCGGTTCCACAGCTCGCGCCGGAGGGTGCGGACCTCCGCTTGGCGCCGCGTCAGCCGCAGCAAGGAGACCGTCGTGGCGGGCACGCCTCGTGAGGGAAGGGCGGTGAGGCGTGCCGTGGCCGTGTCGTCCCCGGGCGGCGCGAAGGCCGCCCACTCGGCGCGTTCCGCCTCTGCCCCCGAGAGCCCCGCGCTTGCGAGGCGGTCGCGGACGAGGCTGCGCACGACGAGCTCCTCCCCGTACCCGAAGACGTAGCTGTAGGGCTGCATCTCCCGGTGCAGGCTCACGTAACGGTGGAGGAGGGCCTCGTCCTGCGGGGGGAGCGCCAGGTCCCGCAGCAGGAGCCGGACCTCCGCGAGGAGCCCGTCGAAGCGCTCGCAGAAGGCCGCCAGGGGGACGGCCTCCCGGTCGAGGCGGGCCCGGTAGGCTGCGGCAAACCGAGGAAACTGGCCCTCCGCGATGTGGGTGGTCTCGCCGCAGTGGAGGAAGCCTTCGAAGCCCTCAGTGACCCCGCACCAGTCGGGGACGCGTTGCTGGATCCCCGCGAAGGTGAGGTCCCGGGACAGGGTGGAGCCGCCCCACTCCCCTTGGCGGGCCCAACGCGTCGCGAGGGCGTAACCCAAGGCTTCGGGGTCAGTGGGAGGACGGGGAGG
>DATMKA010000152.1:0-5559 GCA_035553595.1 Thermoplasmatota archaeon
CCCGCCATCGCGCTGCCCCCGCTTGCGCCCCCGGCCCCGGACCCGGCGGCGGTGGGACGGTGGAACCCCGTCCTCATCGACGGCGAGGTGCCCGCGGTGAGCATGGCCCTCCTGCATGATGGCCGGGTCCTGTACTGGAGCGGCGTCGAGGCTGCTCACGAGCACGACGAGGACATGACTTTCTTCCTCAGCCACCCCCACGAGGCCGACAGCCGCGTCCTCGACCTCCGCGGCCCCATCCCCCTCGTGATCACGCCCGCGAACTCCACGAGCTCGGGCAGCGACCTCTTCTGCGCGGGCCACACCATCCTCCCCGATGGGCGCGTGGTGGCCGCGGGCGGCACCGCCTACACCACCATCCCCGAAGCGGGCGGCTGGGACATCCTGTACGGTACCGCCGACGTGCGCTTCTTCCTTCCCGAGACGAACGAGTGGGTGCGCGGCCCCGACATGCAGACGGGCCGCTGGTACCCCAGCGTCCTCACCCTCGCGGACGGGGACACCCTCACGGCCTCCGGTGTAAGCACCCTCACGAACCCCACGACCCAAGCCACCCCTATCGAACGCCTCGACCAGGCCGTGGGCGCGTGGGAAGACGCGGGCGACCGCCTCCTTCCCCTCTACCCCCGCCTCATCGTCGTCCCCTCCGGGCCCCTCGAGGGCAAGGTGTTCTACACCACCGTGGGCACCCTGTGGGGGCCCTTCGGCGAGCACCCCCTGGAGGCCCAGTGGAGCCTCCAGCAGGTGTACGACCCCGAAACGAAGGAGTGGACCTTCCTCGGGCCCTCCCTGCTGGGCGCGCGCCAGCACGGCGTGAGCCTCCTCCTCCCCCTCGACCCTCGCGACGGGTACAAGGCCGAGGTGCTCACCTTCGGCGGTACCCTCCAGCGCAGCATCCTCGCCGTGCCCTTCGCCGAGCGCGCCGACCTCAGCACCACCCCGCCCACGAACAAGCCCGCGGCGCCCCTCACCGAGGGCCGCTGGCACCTCAACGGCGTCCTCCTCCCCGACGGCAAGGTGCTCGCGGTGGGCGGCGGCCGCTACGACAACGTCGTCGTGCACGGCCAACCCAACGAGCCCGTGATGACGGCCGAGCTCTACGACCCCGAAGCGGACAAGTGGACCGCGGTGCCCCCGATGCAGGTGCCCCGCATGTACCACAGCACCGCCCTCCTCCTCCCTGACGGGCGCGTCCTCCTCGGCGGCCACGTCCCGCTCCCCATCCCGTTCAAGACGGTCCGCGACAACGTGGCCTTCGAGCAGCAGATCCGTGAGACCCGCCTCGAAATCTACGAGCCGCCCTACCTCCACCGCGGCGACCGCCCCGAGATCCTGGGTGCCGCAGCCGCAGCCCACTACGGCGCCGCCTTCACGGCCGTCACCGACGTGGCTCCCCAGGAGATCGACTCCGTGGTGCTCGTGAAGCCCGGCGCCACCACCCACGCTTACGACGCCGAGCAGCGCGTGATCCGCCTCGAGTGGACTGCCGAGACGCGGGGCGACGGCGCCACCGTGCTCACGCTCACGGCGCCGCCCAACGGCAACGTCGCGCCCCCGGGCCACTACATGCTCTTCGTGAACAAGGCCACGCCCGACGGCCCCGTGCCGAGCGTCGCCACCTTCGTAGAGATCGGTTAGGTCGACGGGTGGGGCGCCGCCCCGCCCCTTCCCTAGCTCGTCGAGTTCGACCGCTCGAGGGCCATGGTGGCAAAGCCCCGGGGGATGCTGGAGGCCGACGAAACCGAGACCCGGGCCATCGAGACGCCTCCCCCGCGCGGAGCATCACACTGGAGCACGCCCTCCTTCAGCAGCCGCCCAAGCGCGTGGCGGCGCGTCCGGGAGGGCACATCGCTGAGGCGCGCGTAGAGGTCCGCCCTCGTGAGACCTTCGGGAGCCCCCTGAAGCGCCAGGAGGATGCGGCGCTGCACGTGGGAGGCGGTGTGGACGTTCCAGACGGCGGTACGATCCGAGGGGGGATGGGAAGGCAGGTACAGGAACCGGCCCCGGTTGACACGAACCACCACCACCGACTTCGTGCGCTGAAGGATCGATACGTGGTGCCCCAAGGCGTTGCGGGAGATGCCGAGGGCCCGCGCCGCATCCATCCAAGCCACCCCCGGGCGCACGCTGAGGAGATGGAGGAGCCGCTGGCGCTGCTCCGACCGCATCGCCTCCCTGGCCGTCTCGAAGCGCGTGTAGAGGCCACTGAGCGCCCACATCACCATGAGGCTCGTCGCCGCGAGGAGTCCCAGGTCGAGCCTTGGCGGCACGGGTTCCGGGGGACCCTGAGTGAACACGCTAGCGGAGGAAGGTCGGGAAACAGGGAGCCTCTGCGGTGGGGCCCGCTCCGGGGGCGCAGGATGACCCTCTTGGGGCGGGGGCTTGGGGAAGGTCGCGGCAACCCCTTCCGGCGACCACCCTGGGGAGGGTGCGAGGTGAACCGGCGGGGACGCTTCCGTCGACCTGGGTTCCTCGGGGAGAGGCATGGGACCTGGAGGCGTGTCGTCAGGTGTGGCGCTGCGGAGAAGGTCAGCGTCGGTAGCTGCCTCCACCTCGTGGAACTCGAGCCCATAGCGCAAGTCGGGTGTGGCACGGTACCAGTGCTCAGAGGCCGCTTCTCCGAAGCGGGAGCACGCCTCCGCGGGGGTGAGGTCACACCCGACCCTCGTCGTGTCCTTCCATGCGTTGTCCGTCGAGTTGCCCTTGGGGGTGTTGAAGGGACCCACCCGGTCGTACTGGATGCCGTGGCCGTTCCCGTAGCGGAGGACGAGGCGCTGGGTGGCGAACCCGCGTTCGGGCTCCCACACGGAAACTCCCGGATACGCCACCGTCGTGCCGTTGGCCGTGAGCCTCAGCCCATAGCCGAGAAGCCCGTGGTTGAGCCCGGTCTGGTTCCAGGTCTCCGTGACCGCGGGAAGGAAGGGGTTGTCCACTGCAAGGTCGCGGCCTCGCAACGTCCGCTCCTCCCGGGGGAGGCCCGGGGCGAGGACGGTCAGATCGACGGCCACCCCGACGTACTCGATCCCTTGGTAGGCGTCCAGGGTGGCGTTCCCGGGATTGGTTGCTTGTCCCTCCAGGCTCGCGGGGCAAGCGGGCGGGGCCTCCAGGTGGCAGTCCTCGGCATGGGAATCCTCGACTTCCACCGTGATCACCCAAAGGTCCGCCGAGCTGTCCGCAACGGCCACGCCACTGGCAGAAAGAAGGAAAAGAAGCAGAAGGCTCGCGCCAAGAACCCGGGGGTATTGGAGGTTGCTCACGATCGTCCCGCCCGCCCAAGCAGGTCAGAACGATGGCGCATGGGGGTATTAGTGTTTGTGATGCGTCAAGGGATGCATTCACGGACCATCTGGGCAGGGCTCTTTTCCAACGATGCCGAGAGGTCGCAGTCCTGGTAGGCGAGGGCGGAACGGGAGCAGTCGAGGAAGGCTCCATCGAGGCAAAGGGGAGCGGAATCCTCGGTGTCGGCGGCAAGAACGGTTCCAGCCGTCGCGCAGAGCATCAGGGCGACGAAGAGGGGGGTCATGCGCAGGTTTCATCGAGGGCGATTTATTAATGGAGTTTTGACCTTCCTTGCCGGGGGCCTCGCTGCGGACCCCCGTCGCCGGATTCCTAATTTTTACGAAGTGTGTCGGGTGGGGCCTGAACGCCGGAGCCTGACATCGCCCCCGCCTTTTGAGTCCCGGGGGCCGCGCCCGGAGCCTCAAGGATGCGGCGCCGGCCCTCCCTTCGCGAAACCACGATCCCGCGGCCGAGCAGGAGGGCCGCCCGCTCCGTGACGGTGCTTGCCGACACCCCCAGCAGGCGGGCCGCTGTCGTGTGGTCCAGCGGTCCCTGCGCGCGCACAAGATCCAACAGCGCTAGCACCCCGGCCGGGAGGGTCTGCTCGTTCGCCCGCGCGGGATCGGCATCAGCGAGAACCCAAAACCGGCCCTGACGGACCACCGTCCCTTTCTCGGCGAGCCGTTCGAGATGGTAGATCGCGGTGGTGAGGTGGACTGCGAGCGCGGAGGCGACGGCCTGGGCCCGCAACGGGCCCTCCTCGTGAAGCAAGGCAAGAATCTGGGCGGATCGGGCCTCCCCCTTTCCGAGAGGGCGGTCCGGCGCGGGTGGCACGCACGAGACCGGCGGCGGTTCCTCCCGTGGAGGGTCGCCCAAGCTTCACCTCACTCCTCACTCAGCAGGCGCCCGGCTTCCCTGGCAGGAAGGTGATGCACAGGACTAGCGGGGATCCCCTCCATTCCAGCTGTCGCGGCCGGGGCAAGCTTTCCTGGGGGTTCGGGAACCGATCGGAGGATCCGCTGCATCGCGGCACTCAACCGGAGCTGGAGGTCCCCGACCCCTGGGACGTGCGGCCCCCCGTTCCCGTCGGACGTTGCTGGATGCACGGGCGGGGCGGGAAGGCGGGTCGGATGGATTTTCTTGGAACGGCCGGCCCGGGTCACCGATACGAGCCCCTGCGCCGAAAGTTTCCTCACGATCCGGGTCACGGCGGCGTTGCTGAGGCCCAGGGAGCGCGCCGCTTGGGTGTGATCCATCCCGAGGGGTTGGGCCCGCACGAGCGCCAACAGCTCCCGCGTGTGGCCGTGGAGATCCTCCAGAAGCCCCTGGCGGTGGGCCTTTGCCTCCGGTGTCGTCCACAACCGGCCATCGCGAACGACCGCCTGGGCCGCCGCCAAGCGGCGGAGATGGTAAATCACGGTGGTCACGTGAACGCCGAGGTCGCGCGCAATCTCCGTCGCGGTGGCAGGCCTCCGATCCGCGAGAAAGGAAAGGATCGCCTGCGCGTTATCCGCCGCCTCGGACACGGGCACCGCGCCTGAACGGTTCTGCCTACGGACCCCCAAGGTTACACCGAGGACGGAGAAGCGAAAAACGTCGATAAGCACTCCTGACTTTGCTTGCCGGGGGACGCCCGGAGGTCAAGGCGAGGATGGCGCGACCGCGATCACCACCGCCTCGCTCCTGCAATTCTCCGCCTCAACCACCAGGGTCATGGCCCCGGCGGGGATCGCGCGGGCAGGCGCTTGGAGGGTCAACGGGAACCAGACGGTCGTCCCGGGCACCCATCCCTCAAGGCCCCCATCGCCGCGGCGGGTATCGGTAACGTTGGTAGGTGGCGTGGCCATCGCAGGCCCCGGAAGGAGGCCTACCGGGGTCGTTAGCTCAAGGACACGAACCGTTGGGTTCACGGCCGATCCCTCTCCCGAGACAACAACCTGCAACACCAGGTGGGCACGTTCTCCCGCGCGGGCCTCCACCGAAACAGGAGGGTCGAGGACTTGGAGGCGGCACCCGAGCAAGGCGCGGTCGGCCGAGATCGCCTGGACCGCTTCCCCCATCAGGTGCGCGACGCCCCCCGGCCCCACCTGGAGGCGTCCCTGGACGAGATCGATGGCGACAATCCCCCCGAGGGAATGCCCCCGCATCGTGATCTGTTCCACCCCCTGGCCGGAGGAGGCGGGCTCAATCTGGAGGCGGCTTGCCCGTTTCCCTTGCATCGCGTCCGCGTCCCCGGAGGGAGCAACCTCAAGGGTGAGGTTTCCCGAGAACACCGCGGGG